>CAVHKA010000077.1:0-8860 GCA_963636325.1 Agathobacter sp.
CACCGGCCTGGTCAACGTCAACACCGATGACCTTGGCGCCCTCGACCTTCTTGGCGGCGTCAACAGCGGAGGTGTAGATACCGCCGCCGCAGGCGAACACGACCTCGGTGCCCTTGGAGTACCAGGTATCCATAACGCTGGTGATATCAGCATCACCGAAGAACTGGCCGCCATAGATGTAGTTCAGGGTGACGTCGGTCAGGCCCATCTCGGCAGCAGCGGCGTCAACGCCCTGTACAAAGCCGTAGCCATAACGGACAACAGCGGGAACAGCCATGCCGCCCAGGAAGCCCAGGTTCTTGTAGCCCAGCTTCACAGCAGCGTAACCGGCCATGTAGCCGCACAGTTCTTCCTGATAAACAGCGCAGTACAGGTTGGCGGGAACCTCGAAGCCCTCGCCCAGGTCACCGGCGGACACGTCCAGCGCGATGAACTTGACATCGGAGAAGTTGGGGGCGGTCTCCGCGATGGCGGCGCCGAAGGCGTAGCCGGGCATCACGATGACGTTGTAGCCCTGGTCGATAGCGCTCTCGATCATACCCACACGGTCAGCGGTGTTGTCGCCGGCGGGCTTGAAGTACTGGAAGTCCACGTTGTTGTCCTCAGCGAACTTCTTGCAGGCCTCATAGGTGGTCTGGTTGAAGGACTGGTCGGTAATATCGCCGTAGTCGGTGATCATAGCGACCTTATACTCGGTATTGGTGTTGGTGTCGTCGGTATTCTGGTTATCATCAGTGGTGTTGCCGCCGCCGCAAGCGACCAGGGACAGCGCCATGACCAGAGCCAGAATCAGAGCAAGAAACTTTTTCATGTGCTTAATCTACCTTTCTCAATATTTTCTCCCGCTTTTACGGACGGGAGAGATTATGTACGGCTTGACCGCCATACACCATTATTCTAGCAGGTGCTATCGCTAAAAGCAAGCCTTATTTTATGCCATTCCGCAACAAAGGGGCTTTTGTGCGCATCCCGCGTACAAAAGCCCCTTTGTCACAGATTATTTACTGTTTGTCCATTTTTACGGCGATCTCCAGGGCGATCTTCATCATGTTGGTGAAGGTGGTCTGGCGCTCGTCGGCGGACAGCTCCTCGCCGGTGATCAGGTTATCGGAGATGGAGCAGATGGCCAGCGCCCGCTTGCCGGTATAGGCGGCGGTGCAGTACAGGGCGGCGGCCTCCATCTCCACGGCCATGACGCCCATCCTGGCGAAGCGCATATTGCGCCCGGCGGCGTCATAGAAGGTATCGGAAGAGTACAGGTTGCCCACGGGCATCTTCACGCCCAGTTCCTTGGCACTGTCCACGGCGGCCATCAGCAGGTCGAAGTCGCAGATGGGGGCGAAGCTGCCGCCCAGCTCGTACTGGTCGGCGAAGCTGGAGTTGGTGCAGGCGCCCTGTCCGGCCACCACGCTGCCCAGCTCCAGATCGGCCCGCATGGCACCGGCGGAGCCCACGCGGATGATGTTCTCCACGTCATACTGGGTATACAGCTCATAGGAGTAGATGCCGATGGAGGGCATGCCCATGCCGCTGGCCATGACGGAGACGGGAACACCCTTGTAGGTGCCGGTGTAGCCCTGCACGCCGCGGACGTTGTTCACCAGCTTTGGCTCGGTCAGAAAGGTCTCGGCAATGAACTTGGCCCGCAGGGGATCGCCGGGCATGAGAACGGTTTTGGCAAAATCGCCCTTGACGGCGTTATTGTGGGGGGTAGGCATAGTCGGTTCCTCCTTATTTCTGTTCCATGGCCTTCACGGCCTTGACGATGCGGCTGGTGCCCAGACGGTCAGCGCCCAGGTTCACGAAGTCCTCGGCGTCCTGCAAATTGGCGATGCCGCCGGCGGCCTTGATCTTCACATGGGGGGCGACGTGGGCCTTGAACAGGGCCACATCCTCGCGGGTAGCGCCGCCTCCGCCAAAGCCGGTGGAGGTCTTGATGTAGTCCGCACCGGACTCGCTGACCACGCGGCACATCTCGATCTTCTCCGCGTCGGTCAGCATACAGGTCTCGATGATGACCTTCAGCAGCTTGCCCGCGCAGGCGGCCTTCACCTGCTTGATCTCGTCCAACACCTGATCGTACAGGCCGTCCTTGACCCAGCCGATGTTGATGACCATGTCGATCTCGGACGCGCCGTTCTTCACGGCGTCGGCCGCCTCGAAACACTTGGCGGCGGTGGTGTCGTAGCCGTTGGGGAAGCCGATGACGGTGCACACGGCGATCTTGCCGTCCACATATTCCGCCGCCTGCTTCACATAGCTGGCGGGGATGCACACGCTGGCGCAGCCGTACTTGACGCCGTCGTCGCAGATGGCCTTGATCTCCGCCCAGGTGGCGCTCTGGCTCAGCAGCGTATGATCCACACGGCTGAGAATGTCCTTCAGTTCCATAATGTATTGACTCCTTTCGGTATTTTACTGTTTTACAGGCAGAATTGTACCACAGCCCACGAAAAAAGGCAAGGCGAAGGGGAAAATCATGTCAAGATGTGAGTTTCCGGGCCCCTACTGTGAGGGGGCTGTCAGCTACGGCGGCCCATCGGGACGCGGAGGAAATGGTGATATCCGGCGAAGCAGGATACCATATAAATAAAAAGCCGCCACGGTCAGTGGGCGGTTCTTTTTTCCTCTCTGTGCCAAAATCATACCATTTTGATAGGCAAAAAGATTCCGGAATTTTACGTTTTCTTCAAAAAACACGGCAAATTTTTGTGAAAATCGTAACGATTGTATTTGTTGAAGGGAACAGGAAAACAGGCTATAATCAAGTTAAGTGAAAATTTTGTGCCGCAAGGAGAGACCGCCATGGAGCGCATCAGCAAGGAGAATTACTATTTGAACATCGCAGAGACCGTACTGGAGCGGGCCACCTGCCTGCGCCGGGTGTTCGGCGCCATCATTGTGAAGAACGACGAGATCATCTCCACCGGCTATAACGGCGCGCCCCGTGGCCGCCGCAACTGCGTGGATATGGGCCTTTGCACCCGCGAGGCCATGCAGGTGCCCCGGGGCGAGCGGTACGAGCTGTGCCGCAGCGTCCACGCCGAGGCCAACGCCATCATCTCCGCCGCCCGGCGCGACATGGTGGGCGGCACGCTGTATCTGGTGGGCCGCAACGCCCAGACCGGCGAGCTGCTCCACGACGCCACTTCCTGCGCCATGTGCCGCCGTCTGGTGATCAACGCGGGCCTTGCCAAGGTGGTGATCCGCAATACGGAGACGGAATACTCCACCGTGGACGTGCAGGACTGGGTGGATCTGGAGGACGACGTGCCTGATCTGCGGTAAGGGGCGTCCCACCGCCTTTTTGTTATGTCATTGCGAGCCAGTGCTCACACTGGCGCGGCAATCCGTTTCTCTGTTTCCATGGGACAGATTCCCACGCCAGTGACATCGGTCACTGGCTCGGAATGACAGGTCAATTTTAATAACGTACCATCTCCGCACTCCCACCCCCGTTATCCCATGTATCCGGCCCGCGGGCCTGATCATAAAAAACGAATACGAAGGAGAATGTCATGATGTTGAACGACAAAAAGGTAGCCGCCTATACGGCTATCCTGCAGGAAGAGCTCCTGCTGGCCACAGGGTGTACAGAGCCCATCGCCGTCGCGTACTGTGCCGCAAAACTGCGCGAGGTGTTGGGCGGAAAACCGGAAAAGATCCTGGCTGAGATCAGCGGGAACATCCTGAAGAATGTGAAGTCCGTGGTCGTCCCCAACACAGGAGGACGCCGGGGCATCGACGCCGCCATCGCCGTGGGCATAGTGGCCGGCGACGCCGACGCAGAGCTTCAGGTCATCGCCAACGTGACGGAGGCGGATGTGGCTGCCATCCAGACGTATCTGGACAGCACCGACATCCGCGTGACCTGTCCCGAAACGCCGTGTCTGCTGGACATCAAGCTCACCGGCTGGCGGGAGGGGCACCACGCCTGCGTGCGGGTGGCCAACAACCACACGAACATCATCTACATGGAGCGGGACGGAGATATCCTGCGGGAGCTGCCGGTCACGGGCAACGCCGAGGACCATTTACAGGACAAGTCCGTGCTGAACGTCAGAGACATCATCACATTCGCCGAAACTGTACCTATAGACGCCATCCTGCCCACGGTGGGACGGCAGATCGAGAAAAACACCGCCATCGCCGCCGAGGGGCTGCGAAACAGCTGGGGCGCCAACATCGGCTCCACCCTGCTGGAGAGCAGTCAGGACTGGGCGACACAGGCGCGGGCATGGGCGGCCGCCGGCTCGGACGCACGGATGAACGGCTGCGAGATGCCGGTGGTCATCGTGTCCGGCTCCGGCAATCAGGGCATCACCGCCTCGGTGCCCGTATGGAAATACGGCAAGCTCATGGGCGCGGATGACGACACCATCCTGCGGGCGGTGTGTCTCAGCGACCTGATCACCATACACCAGAAGACCGGCATCGGGCGGCTGAGCGCCTACTGCGGCGCGGTCAGCGCCGGTGTGGGCGCGGGCTGCGGCATCGCGTGGCTGCGGGGCGCGGACTATGAGGCCATCTGCCACACGCTGGAAAACGCGGTGGCCATGATCTCCGGCTGCATCTGCGACGGAGCCAAGGCCAGCTGCGCCAGCAAGATCGCCATGGGTGTGGAGTGCGGCATGCTGGGCTACAACATGTATCTGGGCGGCAACAACTTCCAGCCCGGCCACGGCATCATGGGCAAGGACGTGGAGGACACCATCCGCCACGTTGGCGTTCTGGCGGCCCAGGGCATGCGGGAGACCGATAGAGTGATCCTGAAGATCATGACGGAGTAAAGTAAGCTGGCGGCGTATTAAAACCTCCCTTGTGTAAAGGTACCCCAGTGCGCACACTGGGGCGTGCACAGCTGAGGTGGCGCGCAGCGCCGGAGGGATTGTCGACGACGGACAACCCCTCAGTCTCGCTTACGCTCGACAGCTCCCCTTACACAGGGGAGCCTTTGGTGCGGCGCATCATTAAGAACTTTTCCGCAGGCGGGCCGGGATCGGCCCGCCTGTGGCACATTCCGTCGAAAAACGGCACATATGCGCCCCTTTTGGGGTGGTTTTTTCCGTAAAACCCCTTGCAATCCCCCTGTAAATATGGTAAGATACAACATGGTAGTATGTGTTGACTGAGAGTGGACGTTCCGTCCGCTCTTTTTGTTGAGCAAAATCCGTTTCTTAAAAATCGGAGATCGTTTGAAAAATGAAGCGAGGAACGTTATGAAAAAAGTCACCGACATTGTGTGGGAGCTAGCGGAGCCGGTGGTGAAGGAAAACGGCTGCGAGCTGTGGGACGTGGAATACGTCCGGGAAGCGGGCCAGTGGTATCTGCGGCTGTATCTGGACAAGGAGGGCGGCGTGGACATTCTGGACTGCGAGGCCATCAGCCGCAGGGTCAGCGACCTGCTGGACGAGGTGGACCCCATCGAATCCAGCTATATGTTCGAGGTATCCTCCGCCGGTGCGGAGCGGCAGCTGAAGCGCCCCTCGGATTTTCAGCGGTTCATGGGCCAGCCGGTGCTGGTCAAGACCTATAAGAACCGGGATGGCCGGAAGGAGTTCGCCGGAAAGCTGGCGGGCTATGAGGACGGCGCGGTGCTGCTGGACATGGGCGGCGCGGAGCCGATGCGGTTCGAGAAGGCCGAGGTGGCGCTGGTGCGCCTGCGGGTAGAGTTTTAACAACAAGTTTCGTTTTGAAAGATAGAAGGAGTTTAGGATCATGAAATGTGATGAGATTTTCGCGGCGCTGGCCATGCTGGAGAAGGAACGGGGCATCCCCCAGAACTTCATGATGGGCAAGATCATTCAGGCCCTGACCACCGCCTATAAGCGGGATCACGAGGGCGTGGAGAACGTGATCGTGGACGTGGACGAGGAGAAGCACGACCTGCGGATGTACGTCCAGAAGGAGATCGTGGAGGAGGTCATGGATCCCGCCAACGAGATCTCTCTGGAGGAGGCCAAGCACATCAGCGCCCGCAACGAGCTGGGCGGCGTTGTGAATTTCCCTGTGGAAAATGTGGAATTCGGCCGTATTGCCGCCGGAAACGGCAAGCAGGTGATCATTCAGGGCCTGCGGGAAGCCGAGCACGGCATGATCTATGACGAGTGGGGCAGCAAGCAGCACGAGATCCTGACCGGCACCGTGGTGCGTATCGACCCCCGCAACGGCAACGTGATCCTGAAGATCGGCTCCGGCAACGAGAGCACCGAGGCCGTGCTGACCCAGAACGAGCAGGTGCCCGGCGAGACGCTGACCGAGGGCCAGATGGTGAAGGTCTATCTGGTGGAGGTCCGCCGCACCACCCGCGGCCCCCAGGTGCTGATCTCCCGCACCCACCCCGGCCTGGTGAAGCGCCTGTTTGAGCTGGAGGTCCCCGAGATCTACGACGGCACCGTGGAGATCCGCTCCATCGCCCGCGAGGCGGGCAACCGCACCAAGATGGCCGTCTGGTCCGAGGATGAGAACATCGACCCCATCGGCGCCTGCGTCGGCCCCCGCGGTCAGCGCGTCAACGCCATCGTGGAGGAACTGCGGGGCGAGAAGATCGACATCATCAAGTACAGCGAGGATCCCGCCGAGTTCATCGCCGCCGCGCTGGCGCCCTCCGATGTGGTGGAGGTACGTCTGTCGGCGGAGGGCAAGGCCTGCCGCGTCATCGTGCCGGACGACCAGCTGAGCCTGGCCATCGGCAAGGAGGGCCAGAACGCCCGTCTGGCCGCCCGCCTGACCGGCTATAAGATCGACATCAAGCCCGCTTCTTACAGCGGGGAATAAATCATCGAGGAGGTGGCCGGTATATGGCTGTCAAACCCCGGAAGATCCCCCAGCGCCAGTGTGTCGGCTGCCGGGAGATGAAGGATAAAAAAGAACTGCTGCGGGTGGTCCGCACGCCGGAGGGCGGCATCCTGCTGGACGGCAGGGGAAAGGCCTCCGGACGGGGCGCGTATGTGTGTCCCGACATCGCGTGCCTGAAAAAAGCCCGCAAGTCCAAGGCGCTGGAGCGCGCGCTGGAGACCGCTATTCCCGAGGATGTCTACGACGCGCTGGAGGCGCAGATGGAGGGCGGCGAAGCATGACGGATCAGGTATTGTCCATGCTGGGCCTTGCCAAAAAGGCAGGCCGCGTGGAGACCGGCGAGGAGCCGGTGGGCGCCGCCGCCCGTGCCAGAAAGGCGCGGGTGATCCTGGTGGCGCGGGACGCCGGGCCCTCCTCCCAGCGAAGGGCATTCTCCTTCGCCCAGACGGGCGCGTGTCTGTGTCTGACCATCCCGGCGGACAAGGATGCCCTGGGCCGTGCGTTGGGCCGCACCAGCGTGGCCATGTGCGCCGTGACGGAGATCGGCTTTGCCGGCGCCATCGTCAAGAAGCTGGCGGCCATCGACAGCGAAAAGTACGGCGCGGCGGCGGCACAGCTGGATGTGAAGGCCCAGCGGGCCATGGAGCGCCGGGCCGAGCAGCTGCGGCATGAAAAGAACCTGCGGCAGGGCAAGCACCGCATCCACAGCGACAAGCCGCCGGAACCTCCGGCAGCATCACCGGAAGAACCGAAACGCCGGACAAAACCGCCGGAAAACGGCCGCGGAAAGTCAGGCCGGGGCGGCGGACGAGGCGACGGATCGCGGCGCAGGACCGCCCAGCGTCCGGAAAACCGGTTTGCCGGTTCCCTGCCGGTAAAGCGCGGCAAGGGCAGCAGCCGGAAAAAGCAGCAGGAAAGTTGACAACACGCGGTGGGCCGCGGCGCACCGTTTACTATGATGGAGGTGGCTTTATTTGGGTAGCGTAGCAAACAAATACAGAGTGCATGAGGTGGCGAAGGACTTCGGCGTCGCCACGAAGGATATTACGGAGATCTTGACCAAGTATGCCGAGACCCCCAAGAACCATATGCAGGTGCTGGAGGATCGGGAGCTGAGCCTCATTTTTGAGTATCTGACCCAGCACAACCAGATCGGCAGCATCGCCACGATCTTTGCCGAGGGTGCCAAGGCCGAGCAGAAGAAGCAGGAGCCGAAGAAGCAGCCCCAGCAGAACACGCAGGGCCAGAAGCCGGGCAATCAGCAGGCGAAGCCCGCCCAGCCCCAGAGCAGCGGCAATAACAACAACAATAATAATACGAACAACCATCCCCAGAAGCCCATGTCCCGCGTGCCCCAGAAGCAGGTGGTGGATACCCGCAAGGCCACCAATGTGAATCTGGACAAGTATGACGAGAAATTGCAGGACATGGCCGACCGCAGCAGCCGCGGCGGACGCCGGGACAAGGATCAGCTGCAGGGCAAGGAGAAGTTCCGCAGCAACAAGCAGCGCCAGAACGGCCCCATGACCAACAAGCGCAAGCAGGAGGAGGCTGACCGGCTCCGCAAGCTGCGCCTTGAGGTCATCAAGAACACCCCCGTCACCGTGCAGATCCCCGACGAGATCAGCGTGGGCGAGCTGGCCAGCCGCATGAAGAAGACCGGCGCCGAGGTGGTCAAGTGCCTGATGAAGAACGGCGTCATGGCCTCTCTCAGCCAGATGATCGACTTCGACACCGCCGCCATCATTGCCGAGGAAATGGGCTGCAAGGTGGAGAAGGAAGTGGTTGTCACCATCGAGGAGAAGCTGATCGACGACCATCAGGATAAAGAAGAGGATCTGGTGCCCCGCGCCCCCGTTGTGGTGGTCATGGGCCACGTCGACCACGGCAAGACCAGCCTGCTGGACTATATCCGCAACGCCCATGTGGCCTCCGGCGAGGCCGGCGGCATCACCCAGCACATCGGCGCTTACCAGGTGGAGATCCACGGCAAGCCCATCACCTTCCTGGATACCCCCGGCCACGAGGCCTTTACCTCCATGCGCGCCCGCGGCGCCATGGT
>CAVHKA010000078.1:0-8271 GCA_963636325.1 Agathobacter sp.
CCACCAACATGGCCGGCCGTGGTACGGATATCATGCTGGGCGGCAACGCCGAGTATCTGGCCAAGAACGACCTGCGCAAGGCCGGGCTCACCGACGAGCTGATTGCTGAAGCCACCGGCTACGCTGAGACCGATGATCAGGAGATCCTGGACGCCCGCAAACTGTTTGCCGAGCGGCTGAAGAAGCACAAGGACGAGATCGCCGGCGAGGCCGAGCGCGTCCGTCAGGCCGGTGGCCTGTTCATCATCGGCACCGAGCGGCACGACTCCCGCCGTATCGACAACCAGCTGCGCGGCCGTGCCGGCCGTCAGGGCGACCCCGGCGAGACCCGGTTCTATATCTCTCTGGAGGACGATCTGATGCGCCTGTTCGGCGGCGAACGGATCACCAACATGATGGAGCGGCTCAACGTGGACGAGGATATGCCCATTGAGAACAAGCTCCTGACCAAGTCCATCCAGCAGGCCCAGACCACCGTGGAGAGCCGCAACTTCCAGACCCGTAAGTCGGTGCTGGAATACGACGACGTCATGAACAAGCAGCGCGAGATCATCTACGGTCAGCGCAAGCAGGTGCTGGACGGCATGGACGTGAAGGACACCATCATGAACATGATGTCCACCGCCATCACCAATCAGGTCAATTCCGCTTTCCTGGAGCAGCCCCATATCGACATGGCCCAGTGCAAGGAGCTGCTGCGGGGACTTGACGGCGTGTACTTCCCCAAGTACGCCGTAAAGATCACCGAGGAGGAACTTCCCTCCCTGACCGCCGAGGATCTGACGGAGCGGTTCATCGCCGCCGCCACCGACTTCTATGAGAAGAAGGAGCAGGAGTTCACCTCCCCCGTCATGCGCGAGGTGGAGCGGGTGGTGCTGCTGCGTGTGGTCGACGAGTACTGGATGGAGCACATCGACGCCATGCAGGATCTGCGTCAGGGCATCCGCCTGCGGGCCTACGCCCAGACCGACCCCGTCATCGCCTATAAGAAGGAAAGCCTTGAGATGTTCGAGGAGATGATCTCCGCCATTCAGGATGAGACCGTCCGGCGTCTGTACAGCGTCCGCATCCAGCGCAACGAGGAGATCAAGCGCGAGCGGGTGGCCAAAGGCATGACCGAGAACGTGGGCGGCGACGGCACCGTGAAGAAGCAGCCCAAGAAGGTGGTCAAGATCGGCCGCAACGACCTGTGCCCCTGCGGCAGCGGGCTGAAGTGGAAGAAGTGCGACTGCAAGGAGTATCACTCCTGACCCCTTACCCCTTAAACTCTGATATGACCCAGACCGGGCGGCGGCTGATGCCGCCGCCCGATGTAGCTTTTGTAATCTTTCGCAAGTAGTAAGCCTCCCTCTGTGAGGGAGGTGGCAACGCGAAGCGTTGACGGAGGGAGAGAATAAAAATCTTAAATTCTCTCCCCCAGTCACCTTCGGTGACAGCCCCCTCCCAGAGGGGGCCTTTGACCACCCCGAAAGGAGCCTCACATGTTCCACACCAACACCAAAAACGGCATCACCTACCTGACCGCCGATACCCTGTCCGGCGTATGCCACGGCTTTTCCACCCGGCCCGGCGGCGTGTCCCCCGCACCGTGGGACAGTCTGAACCTGGGCGTGGGCCGGGGCGACGAGCTGGCCCGCGTACAGGAAAACTACCGCCGGTTCTGCGCCGTGCTGGGAACGGACGTAAACCGGGTGGTGCTGTCCAAGCAGATCCACGAGGATGTGGTGCGCCACGTCACCGAGGAGGACGCGGGCAAGGGCCTGTGGCGCGACCGGGATTACCCCTCCGTGGACGGCATGGTCACCGACATACCCCACCTGCCGCTGGTGGTGTTCTCCGCCGACTGTAATGTGGTGCTCCTTTATGACCCTGTCCGCAGGGCCATCGGCGCCTGCCACGCCGGTTGGCGGGGCACGGCGCTGGGCATCGCCGGGAATACCGTGCGTGAGATGCAGCGTCTCTTCGGCTGCGCCCCGGCTGACATCCGCGCCGCCATCGGTCCCGCCATCGGTCAATGCTGCTTTGAGACGGACGGCGACGTACCGGAGGCCCTGCGGAAGGCGCTGGGCAGCGAGGTCGAGCCGTATATCACCTGGAACGGCCGCAAGTATCACATCGACCTGAAGGCCGTCAACGCCCTGTGGCTGCGAAAGGCCGGGGTCACGCAAATCGACATCAGCGGCGACTGCACCGCCTGCCGCACCGACCTCTACTGGAGCCACCGGAAGCACGGCGGCAACCGGGGCAGCCAGATCGCCATGATCTCACTGGAGGAGGCACTATGAACAAACGCTTTCCGGCGCTGCTGCTGGCCGTGCTGACACTGTTCTCCCTCTCCGGCTGTGCCAACTGGGACGAGGACACCTACAACAACGACCCGCTGAGCGAGCTGTCCAAATACTACCAGACAGATACGCCGGAGGAAACACCGGCGCTCACCTCCTTCGTCCTGCCCTGTCTCAGCGGCGAGACGCTGGATCCTATCACCTGCCCCGACGGCGTACAGCTGACGGTGGCGGCGCTGCTGTATGAACCGCTGTACCGCCTTACCCCGCAGTTCGAGCTGGAAAACGTGCTGGCCCAAAGCGAGAGCTATGACGCGGTGACCTTCACCTATACCCTCCGTCTGCGCAGCGGCGTGAAGTTCAGCGACGGCACGGCGCTGACGGCCCAGGACGTGGCCGCCACGCTGCTGCGTGCTCAGCAAGCCCCCCGCTATGCCGCGCGGCTGGCGGACGTGGTCTCCGTCACCGCCGTGGGCAGCGGCGCCGTGGAGATCCAGCTGGCGCAGGACCGCCGGGATTTCATCGCGCTGCTGGATATTCCCATTGTCAAAGCCGGTACGGAAGCGGCTTCCGCCCCCACCGGCACCGGCCCGTATGTCCGAGTCGAGGATTCTCTCCAGCAGAATCCCCACTGGTGGCGCACCACCGCGCTGCCCTTCCAGGAGATCGGACTGCTGTCCTATAAGAGCGAAGAAGCGGCAGCCTACGCCTTCTCCTCTCACGACGTTCACCTGCTGGCCTGTGACCTGACCGCCTCCAACGGCAGCATCGCCTCCACCAGCGGCAGCTACACGGATGCCGACACCACCATCGTACAATTTCTGGGCTTCAATATGGCCCGCAAGCTGTTTCAGGACGCGGACATGCGCAAGGCCATCAGCATGGCGGTGGACCGCGATACCATTGTCAACGCCTACCTGATGGGGCACGGCGTCCCCACGCAGTTTTTCATCCACCCCGCCAGCGGGCTGTATCCCAAGTCTCTGGAAACCACCTACAACGCCGGCGACTGCGCCGCCGCCATGGCGGAGCTGTATATGGCCGACGGCGAGGATGTCTATGACCTGACGCTGCTGGTGAACGAGGAAAACAGCTTTAAGGTGGCCGCCGCCCAGGAGATCGCCCAGGCGCTGAATCAGTATGACTTCAACGTCACCGTCCGGGCGCTGCCCTGGGAGGACTATCTGACCGCGCTGGCCGAGGGGCGCTTTGACCTCTATTACGGCGAGTGCAAGCTGACGGCGGATTGGGACGCTTCCTCTCTGCTGGCTACCGGCGGCGGCCTGAACTACGGCGGCTGGTCCGACACCGTTCTTGACACGCATCTGGCCTCCTGCCGCACCGCCGGAGACCTTTACAACCGTTCCTCCGCGCTGGAGACCGTGTGCCGCCGGATGCAGTCCCAGACGCCGCTGATCCCCATCTGCTTCAAGCGGACCTCTGTGCTGCTGCCCAACAACGCGGTGGACGCCATCACCCCCACTGCCGCCGATCCCTTCTATCAGCTGGAAAACTGGCACGTCAATTGGGACACGGCGGACACAAAAACAAAAAACTGAGATGGCCGAAGCCATCTCAGTTTTTTTGTATTTTTTTAATACGTCCGGATCACAGCGCTGACCTTGCCCAGAATGGAGGCGTTGCGGCCGTCAATGGGGCTGTAAGCGTCATTCTCCGGCATCAGCCACACCTCGCTGCCCTTGCGCTTCAGGCGCTTCACCGTGGCCTCATCCTCGATCAGCGCCACAATGATCTCGCCGTTGTGAGCCTCCCGCTGCTGATGCACCACCACCAGATCGCCCGGCAGGATACCGGCATTCAGCATGGACTCGCCCCGTACCCGCAGGGCGAAATACTCACCGTCCCGGCCACCGGTGTCGAAGGTCAGATAGTCCTCGATGCACTCCTGGGCCAGAATGGGCGTACCGGCCGCCACAGTGCCTACGATCGGCACGCGGCCCACCGGCGGCTCGATCTCCTCCGCAGCCGGTTTTGCCGCCGTGACGGCGGTCTGCGCGGGCTTCGTCAGCGTGATGGTGCGGCCCTTACGGCCGGACTTCTTGATCACGCCCAGTTCCTCCATGTGCTTCAGGTGGAAATGCACCGTGGAGGGCGACTTCAGCCCCACGGCGGCCCCGATCTCACGGACAGAGGGCGGATACCCCTGCTCCACCAGCATCCGGGCAATATAGTCATAAATCGTTTGCTGCATTTTTGTCATCTGTGCCATATGTCACTCCCCTTTTCTATTGGTGCCTGTATGGTCTTTTTTAGTATATCACACTTTTTCCTCATTTACAACATTTGTTCTAAAATTATTTTTAATTTTTTGCTTGCTTTTTGCCATTGACTATGGTAGTATATTGTTTACTGTGATAGATATGCCTGCCGTTTGGACAGGCATGAAATAGGTTTGGAGGGTGTTCCGTATGGTTCTGTTTATTACGATTCTGCAGCTGATTGCTGCTTTGGCGCTGATCCTGATCGTGCTGTTCCAGTCTGGCAAGAGCCAGGGTCTGTCCGGCACCATCGGCGGCATCGCTGATTCCTACATGGCCAAGAGCAAGGCCCGTTCTCTGGATGCCAAGCTGGCCAAGAGCACCAAGTGGCTGGGCGCCGTGTTCGTCGTGCTGACGCTGGTCCTCAACTGCATGATCGCCGCCGGTCTGTGATCGTATCTGTCACCAAAATATCCCGATGCATCCGCATCGGGATATTTTTATTTTGCCTGCCGGTAGGTCTCGCCGCCCTCCGGCTGGATGCCCCGCAGGGCCAGCAGCTCCGCCACCGTTACAAATTGATACCCCTGCTGCTGCAAGTGATCCACCGCCTGCAAGGCCGCCGACACGGAGTTGAGATACCGGTCATGGAGCAGGATGATATCCCCGTCCCCGGTGTCCCGGTAGATGATGTCCAGTATCTTCCCGGCGTCCTTGCTTTTCCAGTCCTCTGTGTCCACCGACCAACCGATCACCGGCACGGTCAGCGCCTGCCGCTCCTCCTCGGAGAGCAGGCCGTAGGGCGGACGCACCCAATAGTCCCCCTCTCCCAGCAGCTCCTGCAGCAACTGGTCATTCTTCCGCATATCCTCCGCCGCCTCCCAGGCCGACAGCTTATCCAGCTCCTTGTGGTCATAGGAGTGGTTCCCCACCTGATGGCCCTCAGCCGCCATGCGCTCCACGATGTCCGGATCCTTCACCACCTGACAGCCCACCACGAAGAACGTGGCGTGGACACCACGTTTCTTCAGTCCGTCCAATAGTTGGGGCGTGCAGCGGGGCGACGGCCCGTCGTCAAATGTCAGGGCCACATACTTGATATTCTCCTCCACCTCCTTCGCGCTGTCGGCAGCTGCGGCGGTATGTGTCTCCGGCAGCCGCGCCCCGGCACAGGCTGCGATCAGCAGCAGCGCCGTCAGCAGCGTACAGACTCCCCGCTTCATTCCATCACCTCTCCGCAATATATGCGGTCAGGGCGGCAAAACAGAACAGGACAGGGGTTCTCCCCTGCCCTGTTCTGTTATTCACCAGCCGCGTTTTGAAGCGCGTCCGTAATGTCCACCCGCGCCTCATAATACATTTCATTCTGTGTGACATAGCCGTAGAAGGACAGGTAGGCCTCCGTCACATTCTCCCAGCCGAAGCCGTCGTCGGTGTAGCCGTACTGCCAGCTGCTGTCGCCCATATTGTCCTCGTACCATGTGTAGGTATACAGCTCGCTGCCATCCTCATAGCGGACATACAGCTCCGGCGTCCAGGTCGGTTCCTCTTCCCAATGCACCGTCACCAGCAGCTGGTCTGTGTCGAAGCTAATGGAATCCACCCACACCGGCTGGTCGTCCAGCACAAACTGCTCACCCGGCCTATAGTAGAATATATACTCATCGGTGATCTCCTCAGCAGGCGCCACGGCTCCCTCCTCGCTGCTCCAGTCCCTCGGATAGTCCGGTTTCGGTACCCTTATATCCTCCAGCCATGTCCCCACAAAAAACGTCAGCAAGCTCACCAGCACGACCGCGACCAGCACCGCAATGACCTTCGCAAGAGTTTTTACTCCTTCTGTGGTCTGCTGTCCATTGGCCGCGCCGCTCTGCCCCGTGGTCTTGTGCTCATAGCAGTCCTTCCGCTGTCGGTTGGCGGCACTCTGCCGCTGGAACTGCTGCTCGTTCAGCAATTCCGCGTTGCCGTCCTTGTCGAAGTCTACCCGCATGCGGCTGGAGGGACGGTTATACGCGCCACAGTGAGGGCACAGGTCGCTCTCGTGATAGCTGTACCGCTTGCCGCAGGACTGGCATCTGATATTTGGCATGATTTCCTCCCTTTCCGATCACAGCGACGACATGCAAGCCCGCAGCAGTATCAGGACAATAAAGATCACGAGGGCAAAACCGGCCTGCGATTCGCCCTTCTTTTCATCTCGCTTTCCGCTGAACAGCGACCCGGCCTGGTTGCTGAACTTCTTCATTTTCTCCGTCAGCTGCTGGGTATTCAGCGGGCTGCTTCGCGGCGTTTCGCTCTTGGGGCGCACCTGATCCTCATGGCACTCCTTGCGTTCATAGCAGACCTTCTCCCGCTGCTTTCCCGCCTCGCTCTGCCGCAGAAATTCCTGCTCGTGCAGCAGCTCCGCATTGCCATCCTTATCGAAGTCCACCCGCATGCGGCTGCTGGGCTTGTTGTACGCCCCGCAGTGGGGGCACAGGTCGCTCTCATGATAGCTGTACCGTTTCCCGCAGGCTTTGCATTTGATACTTGCCATGGTCGTTCCCCTCCCTTATTGATACCACGCTTCCCACGCTTCTAGGTCCAGATCCTCGCTCAATGGAAAATACGCCCTGAACCGGTCAACGATCTCTTTCTCCCGGCTGAACACCAACGTATAGCAGCTGTCCCAAGCCCGTATCTCAAAAAACGCCTGTGGGTGCTGTACATGGTTATCACGAACAGCCGGCAGCGGATATTCCAGCACCTGCTCCTTTGTGACAGTCTTTTCAAAGGCGGACAGCACACCCCATATCCACTGAGGGTCATGGTATTTCCGCTGTAACGCCATCAACTCGCTGCCGCTCATCCAGCAGAATTCGTCCTCCAGCTCCGGGATATCCACATTACACTCGCCGTCGGTGATCAGCCAGTTATAGTTCTCCTGAATATTCCCCAGCGCTGTGAAAACCTTATCCAGATGCGTGTAGTACGTCTCGCCCTTCGCCAGAATTGCGCCATAACGCATCGTCTATCCCTCATTTCTTATACAAAGTATGCCATACAACGGCGGCATTGTCCAGCAAGTTGAAGTTGCGTTTCGTTTTTTTCGCAAAACCGCCGCAATTTGAAGTTTACATGCTCAGTATAGCACAGGAGATGCCGCCTTGGCAACGGCAGTGGTGTTAAATTGATGTTATGGCAAAGGCCCTTTTGTATTCCTGTGGCGGGACACATTGGTCCCGCCCTACTGTACTGCACCGATATTCCCATGCGGCGGCCTGTGGGCAGGCCGCCCTACGCATGCCACCGATAGAACTCTGTAGGGCGGGGCCCATGTGCCCCGCCGTGTGATAACATCGTTCTTCACGCGCAACATAAAAAAGCCCTTTGCTATGGCGGCTGAGCCATAGCAAAGGGCTTTTTTGATTGAGAAGATTGACTTACTTCACCAGCTCGATGATAGCGGTCTCGGCAGCATCGCCGCGGCGGACGCCGGTGCGGATGATGCGGGTATAACCACCGTTGCGATCGGCATATTCAGGAGCGATCTCCTTGAACAGCTTGTTGGCAACATCCTCTTTGGTGATGAAGCTCAGTGCCTGACGATAGGCAGCCAGATCACCCTTCTTGCCCAGGGTAATCATCTTTTCAGCCAGGGGCTTGATCTCCTTGCAACGGGTAATGGTGGTCTCCATACGGCCGTTGGCCAGAAGATCGGTGACCTGCTGACGGAGCATCGCCATACGCTGATCGGTAGTCTTACCGAGCTTACGAGTTCCGGGCAT
>CAVHKA010000079.1:0-8253 GCA_963636325.1 Agathobacter sp.
GGAGGGCGACACCTTTATCCCCTTCGGCAGCACCGAGGAGGAGACTCCCGACGCGGGTGAGGCGGTCTACGCATCCGGCAAGGAGATCCGCACCCGCCGCTGGACATGGCGTCAGTCGGAGCGGGGCAAGATCACTGAGGAGACCAAGGCCATCCTGTTCCCCATCGACGGCTTCTCCGACGTGAACCAGGAGGAGGTCCACAAGGCCGCCGACGAGCTGATCGACCTGCTGCACCGTTATTTTGGCGACAGCATCCAGATCGAGGTGGGCTACGTCAGCAAGGAGCAGCCCCGCTTCGAGTTCTTCAAGTAAGGCTGTCATAAAAAGAAACGCTTTTCGCACAGCGAAAAGCGTTTCTTTTTATGCGTTTTGTTACTCCAGAATAATCCAGTTTTCCTCTCGCTCCGTCACATAGCCCACGGCTGCGGCGTTGGGAATGGTGCCTTGCAGCTCCCGCAGGCAAGCATCCGCGTCGTCGGCATCCACCGCCATCAGCAGACCGCCGCTGGTCTGGGGGTCGTACAGCAGATCCTGCATGGTGCGGCTGACGCCATTGCGGACGGTGACGCCCACCTCGGCATAGTCCCGGTTCCGGTAAGCTCCGGCAGGGAGGAAGCCCATATCGGCAAATTCCCATGCCTCCGAATGGAAGGGCACGTCCTTGCTCTGAATGTGTACCGTGCAATTGCTGCCCTGCGCCATCTCGAAGCTGTGGCCCAGCAGGGCGAAGCCCGTCACGTCGGTACAGCTGTGGACACGGTACTTCACCATGATATCCCGTGCCGCCTTGTTCAGCGTGGCCATCTGCCGGTAAATGCGATCCATCACGCCGCTGTCCACCAGTCCCGCCTTGGCAGCGGTGGTCAGTACGCCCACGCCCAGCGGCTTGGTCAAAATCAGCACATCGCCGGGCTTCGCGCCGCTGTTGGTCAGGATGCGGCCGGGATGCACGAAACCGGACACCGCCAGACCGTAGATGGGCTCCGCGCCGTGGATGGTGTGGCCGCCGGTGATGATGACGCCTGCCTCATAGGCCTTGTCGTAACCGCCCCGCAGTAGTTCTTGTACCATATCGGCGGTCATGGCCTCGGGGATGCACATCATGTTCAGCGCCAGCTTCGGTTCGCCGCCCATGGCGTATACGTCACTGATGGCGTTTGCCGCGGCGATCTGCCCGTACAGGAAGGGATCGTCCACGATAGGCGGGAAGAAATCCGTGGTCTGCACCAGCGCCGTATTCTCGTCCAGATAGTACACGCTGGCGTCGTCGGACTTATCAAAGCCCACCAGCAGCCGGGGGTCGCTGTGGGTGCGGAAGCCCTCCAGCAAATGCACCAGAGTTCCCGCGCCCACCTTCGCGCCGCATCCGGCGCAGGAGGCCAGCTTTGTCAGCTTCACTTCTGTTTCCATGGTCAGCCCTCCGCTTCATTCGTGTGATACACGGTGGTGTATCCTGTGCCGTCCCACGCGGCCACCTGCTCGATCTCCTCGAGACAGGCGTCAGCCGGGGAGAGGTAATCCTCCTCACACCGGACGCAGGTGCCGCAGCTGCTGCTGAGGTCACGGGGCACCGGCATCATGCGGCAGGAGATGCCCCGCTCACCGCACAGCTGCTTATACCGCACCGCGCCGAAGTGGGAGAAAAAGGTCACAATGTAGGTCACTTGGTAAAGGTCAGCGTCCACTCGCCGTCCTTTTCGTCAACGGCCACCTGATAGCCCTGATGCTGGGCATAGCGGGTGGTGTTCTCGCGGGAGGCGTGGTTGTCCACGATGATCTGATAAGCGTTTTCCTTGCTCTCCATGGCGCTGCGCAGCAGCACCACGGGTTCGGGGCAGGAAAGACCCCGTGCGTCGATGATTTTCATATTGGTATCTCCTTATTTCTTCTTGAAGGTGTTCAGGCAGGCGATCACCGCTACCACGGCAATGCCCAGCAGCACGGCGATCTTACCGGCGGCGGTGGGGCCGTCGGCGCTGGAGGCCAGACCGAAGTTGTGGCAGAAGGCCGCGCCCACGATCAGGCCCAGCACGGTGACGGCGCTGTCGGAGTTGCCCTCGCCGGACATGACCAGCTGGCGCAGTGGGCAGCCGCCCAGCAGCACGCAGCCAAAGCCCACCAGCAGCATGCCCAGGCAGTTCCACAGACCGTCGGTATGGGCGATAGGCTGGCCCTCGAAGCCCAGATGGAAGAAGGTGGCCTCGCCCACGCCGTTGAGGATCAGGTTGCAGACTAGGGCGCTGACCAGAATGGCGCCGAAGCCCATCAGTAGCTTGGGTTCACGGAACAGCACGATGTCACGGATGCCACCCACCATGCACAGGCGGGTGCGCTGGGCCAGAGCGCCCACGATAAGACCGGCGATCAGGCTGATGGCTACGGCGGCATGCTTGGCGCCGGGGCCGCCGCCCGCTTCGGTGAAGAAGATGAAGGCGGGAGCCGCCACCAGCAGGATGAACACCACCACCTGAATGGCGGGGAAGATCACGCCGTCCAGCCTGGTCTGGGCGTAGGTGCGCTTCAGGGAATAGCCCCGCTTCAGGAAGAACACACCGGCCAGGATGCCCAGCACGAAGCCCAGCAGGCCCAGCAGAGCATTCAGGTCGCCGCCCGCCAGACGCAGGATCATGCGGAAGGGGCAGCCCAGGAACATCAGGCAGCCCACCATTACGAAGAAGCCCAGCACAAAGCGGGTGACGGGAGCGCTGCCGCCCTTGGCGGAGAACTCCTTTTTGCACAGGGCCACGATGAAGCTGCCCAGCACCAGACCGATGATCTCCGGCCGGATGTACTGCACGGCGGCGGCACGGTGCAAGCCCAGACCACCAGCGGTATCCCGCAGGAAGCAGGCGATGCAGAAGCCCATGTTGGAGGGGTTGCCGAAAAAGACCAGCAGCGAGGCAATGACGCCGATGATCAGTCCGGCGATGACGATTTGGATTCGTTCGCGTTTGACATTCATGTTGGATCTTTCTCCTCTTATATATAGAATCTTATCATAAGATACCACCATAGTCGACAAAATGTCCAATATCAATTATAGATATATCCTCTAAAAAAATTTGATTTTCCAATAAATGTGTGGTAAACTAATAAAAAGTAAGGAAAAAGGAGGGCGGAATCGTGGAGCGGATCTATTTGGACAATGCCAGCACCAGCTTTCCCAAAGCGCCCGGCGTGGCGGAGGCGGTGTATCATTATATCAGCGACTGCGGCTGCAACATCAACCGCGGCGGCTATGACGAAGCCTATCAGGCGGAGGAGACGGTGCTGCATACCCGCCAGCTGCTGACGGAGCTGTTCCACGGCCCCGACTGCCGGAACGTGGTGTTTACCCGCAATATCACCGAAAGCCTGAACGTCCTGCTGAAGGGCTTTCTGAAGCCCGGAGACCATGTGCTGGTCTCCGCCATGGAGCACAATGCCGTCATGCGGCCGCTGACCCAGCTTCAGGCACAGGGCGTCACCTTTGACCGCATCCCCTGCGCACCGGATGGTATGCTGGATACTGCTGCCATGGAGGGCCTGCTGCGGCCCAATACCCGCGCTGTGGTGATGCTCCACGCCAGTAACGTCTGCGGCACGGTGCTGCCTGCTGGAGAGGTGGGGGCCTTCTGCCATGCCCACGGGTTGAAATTTATTCTGGACACCGCACAGACGGCGGGCGTTCTGCCCATCGACATGGCGGCCATGCACATTGACGCGCTGGCCTTCACTGGCCACAAAGGACTGCTTGGCCCCCAGGGCGTAGGCGGTTTCATCCTTCAGCCGGACATGGTGCCTTTGGTGGAGCCGCTGGTCGCCGGCGGCACCGGCAGCGTCAGCCATGAGGAGCATATGCCGTCCTTCATGCCGGATAAGTTCGAGGCGGGCACCATGAACCTGCCGGGGATCATGGGGCTGCATGAGGCCCTCCGCTGGCTGAAAGGGGAGACCATCGACACCGTCCACACCCACGAGCTGACGCTGACGGAGCGGTTCCTCGCCGGTGCGCAGTTGATCCCGAACCTGCGGGTGGTGGGCCGCCGTGATATGACAGGCCGGGTAGGCGTGGTGTCTGTGGTACCGGAAAATGCCGACCCGGCGCTGATGGCCGACGCTCTGGGGCAGGAATATGGCATCATGGTGCGGGTGGGCCTCCACTGTGCACCCAATGCCCACAAGACGCTGGGCACTTACCCCACCGGAACCATACGTTTTTCCTTCGGTTGGCATAATACGTCTCAGCAGGTGGACATGGCACTGCGCGCTTTGCGTGATTTATGCGGGAGGACAACATGGAACTGAAGCAATTGCAGTCATTCTGCGCTGTTGTAAAGTATAGAAGCTTCACAAAGGCGGCGGAGAAATTATACCTGTCACAGCCTACCATCAGCACCCATGTGCGGCAGCTGGAGGAGGAATTTCAGACCAGCCTCATCATCCGCACCACCAAATCCGTGGAGGTAACGCCCCGTGGGCAGGAGCTGTACGAGTGCGCCTGCAACATCGTGAACCTGCGGGACAATCTCATGCGCAGCTGGAGCGACGAGGACGAGAAGATGATCCGCATCGGCGCGTCCACCATCCCCTCGGCTTATATCCTGCCGGAGATCCTGCCCGCCTTTCGCGCCATTCGCCCCGCGTCCCAGTTCCATGTGTTCCAGAGTGACAGTCAGGGCATCGTGGATGGCCTGCTGTGCGGCGCGTTCGACGTGGGCCTGATCGGCGCGGACATGCACGAGGAAACGCTGGAACTGACGCCCTTTTATGAGGATCGGATGGTGCTGATCGCGCCGGTCAACGAGCATTTCCGGGCGCTTGCCGCGAAAGGCGGCATGACGCTCCTGGAGATCTGCCGCGAGCCGATGCTGCTGCGGGAAAAGGGCAGCGGCAGCAAGAAATGCGTGTCCACCTACTTCGAGCGGATGGGCGTGGACGAAAGCGACCTGCCCATCACGGCCCGGCTCAACGATCAGGAGTCCATCAAGAATCTGGTGGCCGGTGGACTGGGCATCTCCATTATCTCGGAGAAGGCAGCGGAGGACGCGGTGAAGGCCGGACGGCTGATGACCTTCCCGCTGCCGGAGGCCGGTGTGCGGCGCTCTCTGTTCGTCGCCTGCCGCCGCGGCGCGCCCATGAGCGGCCAGACCCACCAGTTTGTCAATTTCGTCAAGCATTTTTATGAAAACTGACGGCGGCAGCATGAGAAATTTCCGCGACTTTGATTGACAAGCGCACGGCGGTGTGATATAACTTTATAAGATAATCACATGGGAGGACATTCATCATGAAGCACATCAATACCATCGAGACTCGTGACCTTTGCGAGAGCGCCAAGAACGGCGGCTGCGGCGAGTGCCAGACTTCCTGCCAGTCTGCCTGCAAGACCAGCTGCGGTATTGCCAATCAGGCCTGCGAAAACAAGGAGACCAAGTAAACGGGTACTTGAAACTATGATGCCGCCCCTTCCGGGCGGCATTTTTAGCGTGACCAATACTACCGTGAAGGGAATTTCGATATATGATCCATCAATACAAACTGGGCGGCTATAACATCGTGTTGGACATCTGCTCCGGTTCCGTCCACGCGGTGGACGAGCTGGCCTATGACATCATCGCCATGTTCGAGACTGAGAGCCGCGACACCATCATCCGTGAGCTGACCGAAAAGTACCACGCCGCCGAGGGCGTCACGGCGGAGGAGGTGGGCGAATGCTATGACCAGATCGCACAGCTGAAGGCGGCGGGTAAGCTGTTCACTCAGGATACCTTCCAGCCTATGGCGGGCGAGCTGAAGGCACGCACCTCCGGCGTGATCAAGGCGCTGTGCCTGCACATTGCCCATACCTGCAACCTCAACTGCTCCTACTGCTTTGCCAGTCAGGGCAAGTACCACGGCGACCGCGCTCTGATGAGCTATGAGGTGGGCAAGCGGGCGCTGGATTTCCTCATTGAGAATTCCGGTTCCCGCCACAATCTGGAGGTGGACTTCTTCGGCGGCGAGCCGCTGATGAACTTCGACGTGGTGAAGCAGCTGGTGGCCTACGCCCGCTCCATCGAGAAGCAGCGTAACAAGCATTTCCGCTTTACACTGACCACCAACGGCGTCTTGATCGACGATGATGTCATCGACTTCGCCAACCGGGAAATGAGCAACGTGGTACTGAGCCTGGACGGCCGCAAGGAGGTCCATGACCGCTATCGCGTGGACTACGCCGGAAACGGCAGCTGGGAGAAGATCGTTCCCAAGTTCCAGAAGTTGGTGGCCACCCGCGACGGCAAGAACTATTACATGCGGGGCACCTTCACCCACGCCAACCCGGACTTCCTGGAGGATATCAAGACCATGCTTGATCTGGGCTTCTCCGAGCTGAGTATGGAGCCTGTGGTGGCCGCCGCCGACGATCCCTCCGCCCTGACCGAGGCGGACAGAGCCGTGGTCATGGAGCAGTACGAGAAGCTGGCGGAGCTGATGCTGGAACGGGACAGGGAAGGCAAGCCCTTTACCTTCTACCACTATATGATCGACCTGAAAGGCGGCCCTTGCATCTATAAGCGCATTTCCGGCTGCGGCTCCGGCACGGAGTACATGGCCGTTACCCCCTGGGGCGACCTGTATCCCTGCCACCAGTTCGTGGGTGACGAGAAGTTCAGGCTGGGCGATATCTGGCACGGTGTGGACAACCACGCCATTCAGGATGAATTCGCCTCCTGCAACGTCTACGCCCGCGAGGAGTGCCGCGACTGCTGGGCACGGCTGTACTGCTCCGGCGGCTGTGCCGCCAACGCCTATCACGCCACCGGCTCCGTCCGCGGCGTGTATGAAGCGGGCTGCGAGCTGTTCCGCAAGCGCATGGAGTGCGCCATCATGGTGGCGGTGGCCCGTGAGCTGGGCGACGCCCAATGAGCACCCCCATCTGCGATTTCGTCCGCCGCTATCGTGACAGCGCCGCCGTCCGCCTCCACATGCCGGGCCATAAAGGCAAGCCCCTTCTGGGCTTTGAGCCGTGGGACATTACGGAGATCGACGGCGCGGACGAGCTGTTTACCGCTGACGGCATCATTGCCGAAAGCGAGGCACAGGCAAGCGCCCTGTTCGGCGCACACACGGTGTATTCCACCGGCGGCTCCACCCTGTGTATCCAGACCATGCTGCACCTGACGGCGTTGTACGCCGCGTCAAAAGGGGAACGGCTCCGTATTCTGGCGGCCCGCAACGCCCATAAGGCCTTTGTCAATGCCGCCGCCCTGCTGGATATTGATGTCCGGTGGCTCTATCCGGTGACGGACAGCGGCTATGTCAGCTGTCCGGTGACGGCGCGGCAGGTGGCGCAGGCGCTGGCAGAGCAGCCGTCCATTACGGCGGTGTACCTTACCAGCCCGGATTACCTGGGAAATGTGCAGGACATTCAGGGCATCGCCGGGGTCTGCCATCGTGCCAATGTGCTGCTGCTGGTGGACAACGCCCACGGCGCGTATCTGAAATTTCTGCCCAAGTCCCGCCATCCCATGGACTTGGGCGCGGACATGTGCTGCGATTCCGCCCACAAGACGCTGGGCGTGATCACCGGCGGCGCGTATCTGCATATTTCCCGCACCGCACCGGCGCTGCTGGCCCGTCAGGCCAAGGCGTCCATGGCGCTGTTCGGCTCCAGCAGTCCTTCCTATCTCATCCTACAGTCGCTGGACGCCGCCAATGACCGGATGGAAGTCTTTTCCCGGCATCTGGCGGAATTCCTGCCCGTCATGGCTAGCCTGAAAGACCGTCTGGCGGCCCGTGGCTATAAGCTGACCGGGGAGGAACCCCTGAAGCTGACGCTTTGCCCCAAGTCCTTCGGCTACACCGGAACGGAGATCGCCGGGATACTGGAGCGCCACGGGATGTACCCGGAGTTTTACGACCCGGATCATGTGGTGCTGATGCTGACGCCTTATAACAGCGCCGATGATCTGAACCGGCTGGAAACGGTGCTGCTGAGCCTGCCGCAGAAAGTGCCTGTCACCGCCGTACCGCCGACCGCGCCGCACCCTGTGCCGGTGCTGACGCCCCGTCGGGCCATTCTGTCGGAGAACGAGACGCTGCCGATCGAGCTATGCCTGAACCGCGTCTCCGCCGCGGCGGCCATTAGCTGTCCGCCTGCCATCCCGCTGGCTGTCTGCGGCGAGCGGATCGACCGACAGGTGATGGATTGCTTCCGGTATTATGGCATCACCCGCTGCGCAGTGGTGAAAGCATAATGACCCTCCGAAAGCCGTGGCACTGTGCTGCGG
>CAVHKA010000080.1:0-8163 GCA_963636325.1 Agathobacter sp.
ACGCGGCGGAGCACACGCTGCTGACGGAGTTTCCGGGCCGGAAGTGCTACGTCTCCGGTACGGCGTCGCTGAAAGCGCAGCTCACCGGGGCGGGCATCGACGTGGCGGACACCCTGTCCGACGATATCACGGTGCTTCTCAGCGGCTTCGACACGGAGCTGACCTTTCAGAAGCTGGAGGACAGCTGCATATTGCTGAACCGGGGCGTCACATGGCTGGCCACCAATCCCGACTGGGTATGTCCCACCTGGTACGGCACGGTGCCGGACTGCGGCAGCGTGTGCCAGATGCTGGAGCGTGCCACGGGGAAAACACCCCGCTTTCTGGGCAAGCCCCAGCCGGAGATGGTGCGTCTGGCGCTGGCACGAACCGGCTTCGGGCCGCGGCAGGCAGTGGTCATCGGAGATCGGCTGTATACCGACGTGGCCTGCGGCGTCAACGCCGGGATCGACAGCATTTTCGTCCTCAGCGGCGAGGGCGTCATGGGCGACATCGTGAAATACCGGGTGAACCCCACATGGATCTATCAAGACATTGCAAAGCTCTATCACGATTTGAAGGAGAACCGAATATGAAGCTGAACTACAAACGCACCATTCTGGTGGGCTTTGCCTTTTTCCTGATCTGCGCCTTCTGGCAGGCCTATGACAACACCATCCCCCTGATCCTGACCAACAAGTTCGGCATGAGTCAGACATGGTCCGGCGTCATCATGGCGGCGGACAACATTCTGGCGCTGTTCATGCTGCCGCTGTTCGGCGCTATTTCTGACAAGTGTACCCACCGCAGCGGACGGCGCACGCCCTTTATCGTGCTGGGTACGCTGGTGGCCGCCGTGGCGCTGATCTGCCTGAGCTTCATCGACAACACCCAATTGAAGCATCTGGGCGACGCCGCCAATATCGACGATCCCGCCGCCCTGAGCGCTATCTATGAAAGTCAGGCGGACGAGCAGCTCATCACGCCTCACGGTGACAAATTCGTACTGCGTGAGCAGTTTACGGAGGAGGAGGAGTTCACCGCCATCCGCAGCCAGCTGGTCAGCGAGGACGGCACCGCCGTCACCAACCCCAACTATACGAACTATGTGACCCCCGCCCGTCAGGCCTACGCATGGCAGGTGACGGCGGAGCAGCCCGGCACGCTGGTGTTCTTCATTCTGGTGCTGTTGGTGATCCTTGTGGCCATGGCAACCTTCCGCTCGCCCGCTGTGGCGCTGATGCCGGACGTGACCATGAAGCCCCTGCGCTCCAAGGCCAACGCCGTCATCAATCTGATGGGCAGCGCCGGCGGTATTCTGGTGCTGGCGCTGGGCATGGTGTTCGCCACCTCCGCCGTGCGCAACTCCCTCATGAGCTACACCGGCTATTTCGGCGTGATCGCCGCCATTATGCTGGCGGCGCTGGTGATCTTCATGCTGACCGTCCGCGAGGTGGAGTGGGCGCAGGAGATGCAGCGCGACAGCGTGACCTACGGCGTGGAGGAAGCGGCGGAGGAGGGCACGCCCCAGGAGGAGCGGAAGCTGTCCGTGGACGAGGTAAAATCCCTGATTTTTATCCTGCTGAGTATCGTGCTGTGGTTCTTCGGCTATAATGCCGTCACCAGCAAATACTCTGTCTATGCCAGCAACATCCTGCACAAGGACTACAACCTGACGCTGATCATCGCCCAGGCGGCGGCCATCGTGGCCTACCTGCCGGTGGGCATCATTTCCAGCAAGATCGGCCGCAAGCGTGCCATTCAGGCGGGCGTGATCATGCTGACGGTGGCCTTCGGCGTGGCGGGCTTCCTCCAGGCGGAGAGCCCCACCCTGCTGATGAACGCCATGTTTGCCCTGGCCGGTATCGCGTGGGCCACCATCAATGTGAACTCTTTCCCCATGGTGGTGGAGCTGTCCAGCGGCGGCAATGTGGGCAAGTACACCGGCTTCTACTACACCGCCTCCATGGCGGCCCAGGTGGCCACGCCTATGCTGTCCGGCCTTTTGATGGATAAGTGGGGCATGCGGGTGCTTTTCCCCTATGCCACCGTATTTGTGGCGCTGGCCTTCGTCACCATGCTGTTCGTCCACCACGGCGACAGCAAGCCCGACGCGGTAATGGGTCTGGAAGCTTTGGAAAATCTGGAGAACGACTGATATGAAACTGTTTTGGATACTTCTGGGGATCGTAATTCTCATTTTTCTGCTGTATATCCTCTGTCTGCGGTGTGATCGCCGCCGGGACTGGAAGAAATTTCAGGGCTGGCGCTATGCCCACCGGGGCTTCCACGACAAGCCCCGTATCCCCGAAAACTCCATTCCCGCCTTCAAGCGCGCGGTACAGTGCGGCTTCGGCGCGGAGCTGGACGTCCACCTGATGAAGGACGGCCATCTGGCGGTGATCCACGACGCTTCCCTGCTGCGGACGGCGGGTGCGGACGTGGAGATCGAGGATCTGACGGCGGAGGACCTGCAGCAGTACAAGCTGGAGGGTACGGAGTACCACATTCCTCTGCTGGAGGAGGTGCTGCCCATCTTCGCCGGAAAGGTGCCGCTGATCGTGGAGCTGAAGGCAGAGCGGGGCAACGCCGACGCCCTGGCCGCCGCTGCCTGCAAGCTGCTGGACAAGCACCGCAGCGTCACCTACTGCATGGAGTCCTTCGATCCCCGGTGTCTTATGTGGCTGTGGCAGAACCGGCCCGATGTGGTGCGTGGCCAGCTCAGCGAAAACTTTGCCCGCCACGGCGACGGCGAAAATCTGCCCGGCGTGGTGCGCTGGGTGCTGAGCAGCCTGCTGCTGAACTGCCGCACCCGGCCCGACTTTATCGCCTACCGGTTCGAGGACAGAAGCAGCCTGTCCCTGAAGCTGTGCCGCGGCCTGTACGGCGCGCAGGAATTCAGCTGGACCATCCGCAGCAAGGCGGACATGGACGCCGCCGAGGAAGCCGGCGCACTGGTCATCTTTGAGCAATTCGACCCAAGGGGGATGGAAAAATGAGAGTCATCACCGGTTCTGCCCGGGGCAGAATTTTGAAGGAATTACAGGGCATGGAGACCCGCCCCACCACCGGCAAGGTGAAGGAGAGCATCTTCTCCATCATCCAGTTTGATATCGAGGGCCGCCGCATCCTGGACCTGTTTGCGGGAACGGGCCAGCTGGGCATCGAGGCCCTGAGCCGCGGCGCGAAGCAGTGTGTGTTCATCGACCAGCGCAATGACGCGGTAAAGCTGATCCGGGAGAATCTGGAGGTCTGCGGTCTCAGCGACCGGGCGGTGGTCCGCAGCGGCGACGCCATGTCCTACCTCAAGAGCGGCGAAAAGTTCGACATCATCTTCCTTGATCCTCCCTACGCTTCCGGCCTGCTGGTGAAGGCGCTGGAGGATATCGCGGCATTTGACATTTGCCGCGAACATGGTATAATTGTGGCGGAAAGTGCCGTGGAAACGGAATTGCCGGCACTGGCGCCTCCCTATTCGCTGTATCGTCAGTACCGGTATGGCAAGATCAAGCTGAGCGTCTATCACCGCGGCGGAAATGAGGACACCCTATGAAGATCGCCATCTATCCCGGCAGCTTTGACCCCGTCACACTGGGCCATCTGGATATTCTCAGCCGCGCTGCCCGGTGCTTTGACAAGGTATACATGTGCGTGATGGTCAACTGCGAGAAGAAGCAGCCCATGTTCACCCAGGAAAAACGGCTGGAGCTGATCCGGAAGTCCATCGCCCACATCCCCAACGCAGAGGTGGAGCTGTTCTCCGGCCTGTTGGCGGACTACGCCCGGCAGAAGGGCGCTCACATCATCGTAAAAGGCGTGCGCAATATGACGGATTATGATGCCGAGCTGCAAATGGCCCGCATCAACCAGGGCATCGACCCGGAGCTGGAGACGCTGCTGCTGCCCGCCCGGGCGGAGTTCGAGCATTTCAGCTCCACCATGGCCCGGGAAATGATCCGCTACGGCCAGCCGCTTGAAAAATATGTACCCGCTCCCGTGGCGGAGGAATTGATGAAAGGATGTGACCACTGACATGGAGGAAAAGGACGTACAGCGTTTGATCGACATGCTCTATAACATGATCGACGAGGCAAAGAGTGTTGCCTTCAGCGCCGAAAAGTGCACCATCAACCGGGATGAGGCACTGGATATCCTGGACGAAATGCGCGCCAAGCTTCCGCTGGAACTGAAAAAGGCCAAGGAACTGATCGCCGCCCGCAACGACTATGTGGCAGGCGCCAAGAAGGAAGTGGAGAAGATGATGCGTCAGGCCGAGCTGGACGCCAAGACCATCGTCTCCGAAAGTGAGGTCATCCAGCAGGCGCGGCAAAAGAGTGCCGACATCATCCACCGGGCTGAGGAGCGCAGCCGCGAGCTGTACCGTGTGGCCAACACCTATACAGAGGATGCCCTGCGCCGCACGGAGGAGGCCATCCAGACCGCGCTGGCCGAGGTGCAGACCTCCCGCGCTCAGTTCCGAACCGCGTCCCAGGAGCAGATGCAGGCGGCGCAGGAGCACCTGAAGCAGCAGGAGCCGCAGAAGCCCGCCAACTGAACATAATGAGCGTTTACCAGGCGCCGCGGCCTTGCAAGGCTGCGGCGCCTGCGGTATAATTAAAGAAAATACGAAAAGGGGTGCAGCATATGGGACGTGACCGCTGGTATAAGGACATGGTGTTCTATCAAATCTGGCCGCGCAGCTTCAAGGATGGCGACGGCGACGGCATGGGCGACTTGCAGGGCGTGTATGAAAAGCTGGACTATATCAAGAGTCTGGGGATGGACGGCATCTGGTTTTCGCCGCTGTATCCCTCGCCGGGCGCGGACTGCGGCTACGATATCTCCGATTACCGGGACATCGCGCCGGAGTTCGGCGGCATGGCGTGGTTCAAAAAGGTGCTGGAGGGCGCTCATCAGCGGGGCATGAAGGTCATTATGGATCTGGTGGTGAACCACACCAGCGACGAGCACGAGTGGTTCCAGAAGTCCCGCCGCCGCATCGCGCCCTACACCGATTATTACATCTGGCGGAAGGAGAAGCCCAGCGGCGACCTGCCCAACAACTGGGACAGCGTGTTCGAGGGGAAGGCGTGGCAGTGGGACGAGCTGCGGCAGGAGTACTACCTGCACCTGTTCGCCGTGAAGCAGCCGGATCTGAACATGGATAACCCGCTGGTGCGGCAGGAGGTAAAGGACATTCTGCGGTTCTGGCTGGATCTGGGGGTGGACGGCTTCCGGGAGGATGTGATCACCTTCATCTCCAAGAAGGACGGCCTGCCGGACGACCGGCTGATGCCTGCCGCCCGGGGCATCCGCCACTATAACCACGGCCCGCGGGTCCATGAGTATCTGGAGGAGTTCAAGCGGGACGTGCTGGATCACTATAACTGCGTGACGCTGGCGGAGGCCCCCATGGTCAGCCCCCGTCAGGCCCTGAAATACATCGACGAGAAGCACGGCCAGATGGACATGATGATCCAGTTCCAGAGCATGTGCGCCGACTGCCTGTATACCGACTACGCCCACACGGCCTTCTCCCTGCGGAGGCTGAAGCGGGTGTGGGATCTGTGGCAGCGGAAGCTGCGGGGCAAGGCGTGGAACATGCTGTATCTGGAAAACCATGACCATCCCCGCGTCATCTCCCGCTACGGCAGCGAGAAATACCGCGCCGAAAGCGGCAAGGCGCTGGCGGCGGCGTATCTCTTCCAGCAGGGTACACCCTTCGTTTATCAGGGACAGGAGATCGGCATGACCAACTGGCGGCCCATCCATACGGATATGTATGAGGACGTCCAGAGCCGCAACTTCATGCCTGATCTGCCGGAGAAGGTGCGGCTGCGGTGGCTGTGGATCGGCAGCCGGGACAGCGCCCGCACCCCCATGCAGTGGGACGATACCGCCAACGCGGGCTTTACCACCGGCAAGCCCTGGTTCTATGTGAACACCAACTACCACGCCGTCAATGTGGCGGCCCAGGAGCGCGATCCCGATTCCCTGCTGAACTTCTACCGTAAGGCCATCACCCTGCGCAAGCGCCTTCCGGTGGTGCGGGAGGGCAGGTATCACGACTGCTGCCCGCTGGCGGGAAGCCTTTACATGTATACGCGGGAAATGAAGGGCCAGCGGCTGCTGGTGATCTGCTCCTTTGCCGAGCGGCCCCTGACGGTGACGCCGCCCAAAGGGTATGACCTGTCCGGCGGCAAGCTGGTGCTGCAGAATTACCCGGTGGGTGATCCGGCCCGCCCCTTCCGGACGAGGCCCTATGAAACGAGGGTGTACCTGTTTGAGGAGTGAGGGAGTGTCTCGCGCCTTACGAAAAGGTCTATCGACAGTCGATTCGTAGGGGCCGATGCCCACATCGGCCCGCCAGTTACAGAAAGTGCCATCGTAAATCGTGCGGGGCGATGTAGGCATCGCCCCCTACAACCAATCACCGGGCGTTATTCGTCTATCGTGCGGCGGGGTGAGGGCACCCCGCCCTACGAAATACGATCGGCAGTCAGTGCGTAGGGCGGCCTGCCCTCAGGCCGCCGCGAACAACTAAACGCTCCGTCGGTTGCGGAAAACCGCCCTGTTTGCTACCATGAGACCGGAGGTGATCCCATGGATCGAGAAATGTTGGGCAGATTCATCGCCCAGAGACGTAAGGAACTGAACCTGACCCAGCGGGAGCTGGCGGAGGCGCTGCATGTGACGGACAAGGCCGTCAGCAAATGGGAACGGGGCGCGGGCTGCCCGGATATCTCGCTGCTGGAGCCGCTGGCGGAGGCGCTGGGCCTCAGCGTGGATCAGCTGCTGACCTATCAGACCGCCCCGGCGGAAACGGAACCGGCGGAGGAGCCTGCGCCTACCTCGAAAGCGGTGCAGGCGGTACTTGATCTGACGCTGGCGGAGCGCCGCGCCCGTCGGCGCAGACGCTGGTTCATCGCCATGGCGGTAACACTGAGCCTGATCGTGCTGGCAGTTATGTATGTCCTTCTGAGCAGCCTGCAAGTGCAGGGAAAACTGTTCCGCAACGAAAGCAGTACATCACCCGATGGCAGTATCACCGTGGTGACGTATACCGGCAGCTTCGGCAATTCGTCGGTTAAGGTAACGAACCCGGCCGATATACAGCGCCGCTGGGGTGATGGCGGTGTGGACGCCGGTATGAGCGAATCGTATCCCCATACGGCGGTCACTGGCCTGTACTGGTCGCCGGACAGCGCCTATCTGGCCATCGGCCAGAGCGTTCAGGACGAAACACCCCACCTTGACTGCAAGGTCTGGCATTTCTATCAGGGCGCGGATGACCGGTGGTACGGTCAGTCAGACGGCTGCATGAGACTTATCCTGAAGTACCTGTGGCATGAGGGGGATGAAGCGCTGAAGGCGGCATTTCCCGCCGTGCCGACGGCGCAGCCGTCCGGCTATCCCATCTTTGACGTGACCTTCGATGGCTGGGAAGGCACGGTGCTGCAGGTGAAATGCACCTACACCGGCACCGACAACGCCGATCATGCCGTGACCGTCCGCTATGATGCGGCCGCACAGCAGGTGCTTTCGGCGGAGTAAACAAAGAACAACAAAGAAGGGACCTCCTTTCGGAAGTCCCTTCTTTGTTGTTTATAAGGGGTGAGAGAACTCGCAATGGAAAGCGTTACTTGGCAGCAGCGGCCTTCTTCTGAGCGCTCAGCGCCTTGACGCCCTGAACCACCAGGTCGATGGCCAGGATCACCAGCAGCACGCCGATGATGCCGCGGATGTAGCACCACACCACGCCTTCGCCGCCGGCAGCGATACCAGCGATCTGAGCCTTGATGGTGAACACCAGGGAGGTCAGAGTGACGACCAGCATAAAGAACATGGGGAAGTAGAACATCTTGTTGTTACGGCCGATCTTACCCAGCCAGCAGCACACAGCCAGCAGACCCAGAGCAGCCAGCAGCTGGTTGGCAGCGCCGAACAGAGCCCAGATCTTGGCATAACCGGTCAGGCCCAGGGCCACGCCGGCCACCACGGTGATACCGGTGGCAACATAGGGGTTGGTGATGACGTGCTTCCAGCCCTTCAGATCTTCGCGGGTCTGGCCGGGCTCGACAAAGAACTCGGCGAACATGTAACGGGCCAGGCGGGTAGCGGTATCCACGGAGGTCAGGCAGAAAGCGGACACGGCCAGGATCAGCATGGAGTACACCACGTTGT
>CAVHKA010000081.1:0-8144 GCA_963636325.1 Agathobacter sp.
AATACTCGTTTTCCTCCGGCACCTCGTAGTTGAACACGGCGTCCACGTCGTCCACGTCGATGCCGCGGCTGGCCACGTCGGTGGCCACGAACACACGGAGCTTGCCGTCCCGGAACTGCTGCATGACGGCCTCGCGCTTGCTCTGGGGAATGTCGCCGTGGATGCACTTGGCGTCCACGCCACGCATCTGCAAAAACTTGGTGAGCCGCTCGGTGTTGCCCTTGGTGTTGCAGAAGCAGATCACCCGGTCATAGCCCTCGTGCTCCAGAATTTTGGCGATGGCGTCCACCTTGCCGTCGGAGGGCACCTCGATACGGTATTGCAGGATATCGGGCTTGTTCTCCTTGGTGGCCTGTACGGTGATCTCCTCGGGATCACACTGATAGACCCAGGAGATGTCCATGACCTCGCGGGAGATGGTGGCGGAGAACATGCCCAGATTCTCACGGCTGGGGATCTTGTCCAGAATACGGGTCACATCGTGGATGAAGCCCATGTCCAGCATCCGGTCCGCCTCGTCCAGCACCACGGTCTTTACCGCCTTCAGCACCACGGTGCGGCGCTTCATATGGTCGCTGAGACGGCCGGGGGTAGCCACCACGATCTGGGGCTTGCGCTTCAGGGCATTGATCTGCTTGCCGATGGGCTGGCCGCCGTACAGGCACACCAGCCGCACGCCCTCGTGATACACGGCGATGTCCCGCATCTCATCGGTGATCTGCATGGCAAGCTCACGGGTGGGGGCCATGATGACCGCCTGCACCTCTTCGCTTTCCGGGTCGATCTTCTCAATAATGGGGATGCCGAAGGCCATGGTCTTTCCGGTACCGGTAGGGGCCTTGGCGATGACGTCCTTGCCCGCCATCATGGGCGGGATACAGCCGGCCTGTACCGGCGTAGATACGGTATATCCCTTGTTGCGGATGGCCCGCAGCGTGGCTTCGGACAGGCCGAAGCTCTCAAAATCCACCCCTTGGGTGATCTCCATAGCGTTTTTCCTCTTATTTCTCAAAAATTTCAATCATTTCTATTATAGCATAGCTGTCAAGTAAGCATTTCCTCTTTTCAAACGCCGCAAAACGTGGTATACTATCCTCGAACAAATGAGCGACAGGAGGTGTGGTATGAAGGACAGAGTGATCCTGCACTGTGATCTGAACTGCTTTTTCGCGTCGGTGGAGCTGTTAAGCTACCCGGCGCTGCGGGACGTACCGGTGGCGGTATGCGGCGATCCGGAGTCCCGTCACGGCATCGTGCTGGCAAAAAACGAGGCCGCCAAGCAGCTGGGCGTCAAGACGGCGGAAACCATCTGGCAGGCCAGGCAGAAGGCCCCCCATCTCATTACCCTGCCGCCTCACCATAGTTTATATAAGGAGTACAGCCGGAAGGTCAATGCCATTTACGGGCAGTATACCGATCTGGTGGAGCCCTTCGGCATCGACGAGAGCTGGCTGGACATCACCGGCAGCATGCACCTGTTCGGCGGCGACGGCAAGGCCATTGCCGACCGGCTGCGTGACCGGCTGCGGCAGGAGCTGGGGCTGACCATCTCCGTGGGCGTCAGCTTCAACAAGATCTTCGCCAAGCTGGGCAGCGACTATAAAAAGCCCGACGCCACCACCGTCATTGACCGGGACAACTGGAAGGATATCGTGTGGCCGCTGCCGGTGGGCGACCTGCTGGGCGTGGGCCACTCTACCCGGAAGCTGCTGCACCAGTACGGCGTGGAGACCATCGGCCAACTGGCGGAATTTCCCCGGCAAAATCTGGAAACACTATTGGGCAAGCACGGCGCGCAGCTCCACGATTACGCCAACGGTCTGGAAAGCAGCCCCGTCCGTCCCCAGCATGAGGCCGAGCCGGTGAAGTCCGTGGGCAACGGCACCACCTTTCCCCGGAATCTTACCCGGTGGGAGGAGGTACGCTCCGGTCTTGCGGTGCTGTCCGACAGCGTGGCGGGCCGTCTGCGCCGCTATGGCATGTACTGCGGCGGCGTGGCGCTGACCATCCGGGACGCCCAGTTCCGCCAGTTCAGCCGTCAGACGCGGCTGGACAGCCCCACCCATTTGCAGAAGGACATCTACCGCGCGGCGCTGGATCTGGCGCGGCAGTCGTGGCATGCTCCCGACCCCATCCGCGCCCTGACCATCACGGCGCTGTATCTCACCGAGGACGCCGACAGCTTTGAACAGCTGGATCTGCTGAACCGGGAAGCGCCGAAGCAGAACGAAAAGCAGGAGAAGCTGGAGCAGGCCATGGACGCCATCCGGGGCAAATACGGCAAGGGCGCCATCACCTTCGGGAATACTGGAAAATTTAGTGGCTGGGACGACTGACCCCGTCGCCAAAAATCAACCAAAAATCAGCAAATATCAAATTGTAAATTTTTCGTGAGGTACGGTCAGCGCCCATTGCAAAACCTGCTAAAGCGTGCTACTATGTTAAGACTGTCCTTTCGACAAGATTTTCCGATTTGTTTACGTCCCGCCGGGACGATGAGGAGACCCTATGGAGCACGAAAACCACACACATCTGGAGCAGACGCCGCAGGATGCCCCGAAGCGGAGCCTGTGGCCGCTGTTTTTCCTTCCGCTGGCGCTCATCTATCATGAGCTGCTGATGCATATATTCGACCGCAGCGTGGCGTTTCTGGAAATGCCGCTGGTCTATATCCTGTTGTTTTCCGCCGCCATGGGACTGCTGCTGTCGGCGCTGGTGGACCTGCTGCCCCGGAAGGCCGCCCACATCGTCACCTACGCCCTGTGCGTGGGCTGGACGGTGCTGACGTGCATCGAATACTGCTGCAAGAGCTATTTCAAGACCTATTGGGGCCTTGGCTTCGTCATGCAGATGACCGGCAACGTGGTGGGCAATTTCTTCACCACCATGCTGGAGATCATCGTGAGCCGTCTGCCCTTTATCCTGCTGGCCTTTGTGCCGCTGGCGGCGCTGATCATCTTCCACCGCCATCTGCTGCCGGGCAAGCGGCTCAGCGGCAAGGTGCGGCTGCTGGCGCTGGCGGGCTTTATCGTGTTTCAGGCCGCCGGTTCCGCCCTGTGCTATACCGGTGAATACAAGGCCGACTATACCTATAACTTCATTACGGACCGCGCTGTACCCAATTTTGGTCTGTCCGCCTCCGTGCGGCTGGAGATCCAGTACACTCTGTTCGGTCTGCCTGACGCGCCGGTGATTCAGGTGGCGGAGCCGGATCCGGAGCCCTCACCGGTGGTCTATGACTACAACAAGATGGATCTGGATTTCGAGGCGGAGTCCCAGCTGGTGGGCGGCCAGACGCTGGCCAATATGCACAAATATTTCAGCAGCCTTACCGCCAGCCAGAAGAATGAATACACCGGCATGTTCGAGGGGAAGAATCTGATCCAGATCACCGCCGAGGCTTTCTCCCCCTACGTCATCAGCAAGGAGCTGACGCCCACCCTGTATAAGCTGACCCACGAGGGCTTTGTGTTCAACAACTACTACCAGCCCGGCTGGGGCCAGTCTACCACCGGCGGCGAGTTTGCCGCCATGACCGGCGTGATCCCCACCTGGATCAACAATAACCTCAGCTTCTATGTCAGCCATAAGGACTATATGCCCTTTGCCCTGGGCAACCAGTTCCGGGCCCTGGGCTATACCACCGTGGCATATCACAACAACGTCTACACCTATTATAACCGTCACCTGACCCACCCCAATCTGGGTTACGACTATTACGGCCAGGGCAACGGCCTGAACATCACCGGCCCCGGCTGGCCCTACTCCGATCTGGAGATGATGGAGCTGACGGCCCCGGCCTATATCGAGGACTACGTCCAGAACGGCAAGCCCTTCCACGCCTACTACATGACCGTCAGCGGCCACGCCAACTGGGGCTGGGGCAACGCCATGTCCGCCAAGAACCGCGAGGCCGCCGTGGCCGCCTATCCCAACGCCTCCCAGCCGGTACAGGGCTACATCGCCGCCAATCTGGAGCTGGAATACGCCCTGACCTACCTGCTGGAGCAGCTGGAGGCCGCCGGTATTGCCGATGATACCGTGATCTGTCTCACCGCCGACCACTATCCCTACGCGCTGGTGACCGACGAGGTGGACTACTATCAGGAGCTCAGCGGCCTGCAGGACAGTGAGCTGGATATCTCCCGCTACCGCAACACCCTGATCCTGTGGAGCGGCAGCATGGAGCAGCCGGTCACCGTCAATACGCCCTGCTCCTCCATCGACATCATCCCCACCCTCAGCAACCTGTTCGGCCTGACCTACGATTCCCGGCTTTTGTCGGGCCGTGACGTGTTTGCCGAGAACTATAACGCCTCCCAGGCCTCCACCTGCATGCCGCTGGTGATCCTGCCCACCAACCGGGGCAACAGCTGGATCACTGCCGCAGGCGCCTACGACGCCAAGACCCGCACCTTTACTCCCAACCCCGGTATCACCGTGGCGGACGACTATGTGGATACCGTCACCTCTCTGGTGGACGCCAAATATTCCTACGCCCGGCAGCTGATCCAGTACGACTATGCCGGTGTGGTGCTGCACCATCCCCAGGCCACCTATGTCATGCAGGCCCCCGTGATACCGCCCAGCAGCAATTCGGACGACGCGGTGGACGAGCCCGCGGAAGAACCCACCGACACCACAGTGGAATACACCGGCGAATAACGACGATGTAAAAAACGACGCCCTGATCAAAATCATCAGGACGTCGTTTTTTCTGCGCACTTTCGCGGTCACAGGAAATCCCGCAGCGCGGCTTCCAGCTTTTCCAATGCTTTCTTCTCAATGCGGGAAACGTAACTTCTACTAATACGGTACACGGCGGCCACCTGCCGCTGGGTCTGGGGCAGATACCCCTCCAGGCCGTAGCGGCGGCGGATGATATCCGCCTCCCGTTCCGTCAGCCGCTCCGCCACCAGCCGCCGCACCAGTATGCGGTCATCCTTGTCCTGCAAGTCCTCCAGCATGGTGTCGCTCTTTCCCACCACGTCACCGATGGACAGGTCGCTGCCGTCGCCGTCGGTCTCAATGGTATCGCTGAGGGACACCTCCCCCTGCAGCTTCTTCCGCGCGCGGAAGTACATCAGGATCTCATTCTCAATACATCTGCTTGCATAAGTAGCAAGCCTGATCCCCTTGTCGGGCTTGAAGGTGTTCACCGCCTTGATGAGGCCGATGGTACCGATGGAGATCAGATCCTCCTGATCCTCCGCCTGCACATAGTACTTTTTGATGATATGCATCACGAGCCTGAGGTTCCGCTCCACCAGTACATTGCGGGCGTCCAGATCCCCCTGGGCGCACCGCTCCAGATATTTCTTTTCCTCCTCCGCCGTCAGCGGTTTGGGGAAGGAGCCCCCCTCTCCCGCCAGATGCAGCTGCCAGAACAGGCTCTGGCAGACCAACAGCAGCGCCGCGCTTAACATGGCAAACGCCTCCCTTCCCTGTCAGGCTATGCGCCGAGGGGAAGTCCCTATGTGCAAAGGGTATGCCCGGTATGCGTATACACATAAAAACGCGCCGCAGTTTTCGTTCTGCGGCGCATTTCATTTCTTCCGTCTTAGGGGCGGAAACAAACTTATTTTATCACGCGTTCTTTGCAGATTCAATATAGTCTTAACAGAAAATTTACATGAACTTTCCGTTAAAATCTTGTTAGTTTTGACCTCTTGAAATTTGAAAACAACAGGCGTATAGTATGAAGCATGAATTTTCAAGGCTCGGTAACGTTTTCGTTTCAGGAAAAATGTGCATTTTTCCTGTTAAATATTTCGCGCTTAAAATCGCGAAAGTCTGCAGAGAAAACCAGTTCCCGTGTGAAGGAGAAAGGACGGTGGAATAAATGACGCGAGAAGATGCCGTTCAGTGCCTGTGTGAGATCTATCAGAATGATTTCGACGTGCGGCGCTGTGAGGAGCATGAGCAGCCTTTGGCCGCGCAGATGGATTTTTATGCAGAATCCTCCAAATATGTGCTGTCCAAGAAGGCCAAACTCTGGGAGGCCAACAGCTTTGAATACGTCTATTTGTTCAGCGTGCCCCATCTGACCAAGGAAATTTATGAGGCATGTGAAAAGAAGGCCTACGAGGAGGGCATGGCCCGCATCAACCCCGGCCCCAATCACATGTACACCTACATTACGGCCCTGTTCCTGTGCGACAGCTGCGACGAGGACGCCAAAAAGGCGCTGAAGCGCTGCAAGCTCTATAAGAGTTTCCGCATGTCCTATTGGGGCTGGATGGATTTTCATACCGCCTTGGCGGAGCTGCCGGAGGAAAAGGTCAGCAGCAACGCCAGCGGACACAGTGCAGCGCAGGTCTTTCAACAGGGCCTGTTTCATAAGCAAAAGAAAAACTTGTTCAGAAAGGAGAGAGCTTTATGAATGCTGCTTTGTTCCTTATCATCGGCTGCGCAGTTCTGGTCGTAGGCTATATTTTCTACGGCGGCTGGCTGGCCAAGAAGTGGGGCGTCGATAACTCCCGTCCTACTCCTGCTCATACCATGGAAGACGGCAAGGACTACTGCCCTGCCAAGGCTCCTGTGCTGATGGGCCATCACTTCTCCTCCATCGCCGGCGCCGGCCCCATCAACGGCCCCATTCAGGCGGCTGTGTTCGGCTGGGTCCCCGTGATGCTGTGGGTCCTGATCGGCGGTATCTTCTTCGGCGGCGTGCATGACTTCGGTTCTCTGTTCGCTTCCATCCGCCACAAGGGCGAGTCCATCGGTGAGGTCATCGGCGACGCTATCGGCGCCAAGGCCAAGAAGCTGTTCATCGTGTTCGCTTACCTGACCCTGATCCTTGTTGTGGCTGCCTTCGCTTCCATCGTGGCCAACACCTTCAAGGCTACCTACACCGCTGAGGGCGCGATCGACTATGCCGCTTCCGCGGCCAACGCCTCCACCGCCATCATCTCCATCATGTTCATCCTGATGGCTATCCTGTTCGGCTTCTTTGTTTATCGCCGCAACGCGCCTCTGGGCGTGGCTACTGTGATCGGCGTCATCGGCATCGTGGTCTGCATGGTCATCGGCCTGAACTGGCACCCCATCTACCTGAGCTACACCGTGTGGATGATCATTGTGGGTCTGTACATCGGCGTGGCCTCCGTCACCCCCGTGTGGATCCTGCTGCAGCCCCGTGACTACCTGAGCTCCTTCCTGCTGTACGGCATGATGGTTCTGGCTGTGGTGGGTATCGTCGGCTGCGCTCCCACTGTGGACATGCCCGCCTTCACCGGCTTCTATGACACTCTGGCACCCAGCGGCACTTCTCTGGGTTATATGTTCCCCGCTCTGTTCGTGACCATCGCCTGCGGTGCTGTGTCCGGCTTCCACTCTCTGGTTGGTTCCGGCACCACCTCCAAGCAGCTGGATCAGGAAAAGGATGCCAAGCCCATCGCTTACGGCGGCATGCTGATCGAGTGCGCTCTGGCTCTGATCTCCGTCTGCGCTGTTGGTTACATCTGGAACCAGTATGCTGACGGCACCACCACGACGCCTACCGTCGTGTTTGCCACCGGTCTGGCCTCCATGTTCTCCAAGGTGTTCGGCTCCGGCTGCTACAACGTGGTGTACTCCATGCTGATCCTGGCCGTGTCCGCTTTCTGCCTGACCTCTGTGGATACCGCCACCCGTCTGGCCCGTTATATGTTCGCTGAGTTCTTCGTGGAGCCCGGCAAGACCCGCGAGGATCTGACCGGCTGGAAGCGCGTGATCACCAACCCCTATGTGGCCACCGGCATCACCGTGGTGGCTGGCGTGGCTCTGGGACTGACCGGCTATGCCAAGATCTGGGCTCTGTTCGGCGCTGCCAACCAGCTGCTGGCTGCTCTGGGTCTGCTGGCTGTGTGCTGCTGGCTGGGCAAGATCGGCCGCAACAACAAGATGTTCTACTTCCCCATGTTCTTCATGCTGATCGTGACCCTGACCTCTCTGGTGTTCACCATCAAGGCGCAGATCGTCGGTATCATGGCCGGCGGCGCAGGCGTGGCATGGTTCTACATCCGCGGTATCATCGGCGTCCTGCTGGTGATCCTCGCCATCGACCTGGTGGTGGAGGGCATCCGTGCTCTGGGCCGCAACAAGAAGACTGCTCAGGCCGCAGAGTAAATCGCTTATCAGGAGCGTTCGCCCCTGCGTAAGCA
>CAVHKA010000082.1:0-3186 GCA_963636325.1 Agathobacter sp.
ACCCCCTTCTTCAACAACTATCGTCCCCAGTTCTACTTCCGTACCACCGACGTGACCGGCATCATCACCCTGCCCGAGGGCACCGAGATGTGCATGCCCGGCGATAACGTCGACATGAAGGTCGAGCTGATCACCCCCATCGCTATCGAGAAGGGTCTGCGTTTCGCTATCCGTGAGGGCGGCCGTACCGTCGGTTCCGGCGTCGTCATCGAGATCGAGCAGTAATCGAATTTCAAAGCAAAAAAGAAAGGCCGTATGGCCTTTCTTTTTTTGCGCTCTTATGCCTTCGGGAACGCCAGATCCGCCTGGAAGCCACCCTGGCCCGTTGCGATGATGTCGCCGCCGATGACCTGGTTGCCCCACAGGTATAGATTCGCCTGCACGCCCTGTGGGATATCCGGATAATTGGTGACCGTATAGGTATACCGCTTTACAGCCTGCCCGGCGAATTCCGCGAAAGGAAGGTTCTGTCCCTTTTGCAGTTTGGCATAGTCCGCCCACTCGTTCTCCAGTGTTTCCGGCAGCTGGAGATCCAGCGTTTCAATGGGCTGCGGTTCTACCTGCCAACCCAGCCCCTCCAGATAGGCTACCCGTTCCTCCGGTGTGGCGGCGGTGATGATCTCCGCCTCTTTGCCACCGCCGAAGCAGCCTGCCAGCAGCAGCGCCGAGCCGATCACCATGCCCAGCGCCAGAGAGAGCAGCGCCATGCGCCGCCGCGTGATATGGATAACACGCATTCCATCAACTCCTTTGTAGATGGTTATTCCCAAGCGGGAGAAAATATGCTATACTGTGCCCAAACGAGCAAGGAGGCGGCTATGGAACGGCTGGATAAGGTGATCGCCAACAGGGGCGCGGCCTCCCGGCGGGAGGTAAAGACGCTGGTGCGGCAGGGTCGTGTGCTGGTGGACGGCATCCCCGCCGCGGCGGCGGATATGAAGGTGGACGCGGACGCGGCGGTCATCACCGTGGACGGCGTGGCGCTGGAAAGCGAACGGCATGTCTACCTGCTGCTGCACAAGCCCGTCGGGGTGCTGACGGCCACCGAGGATAAGCGCCAGCCCACGGTGCTGGATCTGATCCCGCCGGAGATGCGCCGCCGGGAGCTTGCGCCGGTGGGACGGCTGGACAAGGATACGGAGGGGTTGCTGCTGCTGACCGACGACGGCGAGTTGACCCACCGTCTGCTGAGTCCCAAATACCATGTGGACAAGGTGTACTACGCCCGTGTGGAGGGCGTGCCAGATGAACAGGACGCGGCGGCCTTTGCCGAGGGGCTGCTGCTGGGCGACGGCCTGCAATGCCTGCCGGCGAAGCTGGAGCCGCTGGGCGGCAGCGAATGTCTCGTAACGCTGCGGGAGGGAAAGTTCCATCAGGTGAAGCGGATGCTGGCCAGCCGGGGAAAGCCTGTTCTGTACCTGAAGCGGCTGTCTATGGGGCCGCTGCGGCTGGAACCGGAGCTGGCGGCGGGGAAGTGCCGTTTCCTGACGTCGGAGGAGCTTTCCGCGCTGCGGGAGGCCTGCGGCTTGTGATCATATCGACAAAGCGCAAAAAGAATTCTGATCTTTTTTGTGAGAAAGATAAAAAAATGCTTGCAAAATCGTGATTATGACGATATAATATTGGCAACCCCTTGGCAGTTTGCACAAACTGCCCGGCGGCACTTTGAAGAGAGAGCAGGAGGGCTTGTTATGTCCGGAAGAATTTTTCAGAATGTAGTGCTGCAGTTCAAGGAGACCACCGACCGTACCATCGGCGTCATTGACGCGGAGGGAACCGTTATCGCGTGCAGCGAGCTGACGGGTATCGGCAAGAAGTGGAGCAAATTTGTGGAGACCATTCAGCAGGCCGACGGCGAGTGCGTAGCGCTGGAGGGCAAGACGTTCAAGGCCCTGCCCGGCTGGGGCGGCCACTTTGACTACGCCGTGTTTGCCAGCGGCGACGACGGCATCGGCCGCACCGTGTGCGCCATGGCCGCGGTGGCGCTGAACTCCGCCAAGAGCTATTATGAGGAGAAGCACGATAAGGGCTCCTTCATGAAGAACATCATTTCGGACAACATCCTCATCAGCGATATCTACATGCGGGCCAAGGAGCTGCATGTGGCCGCCGAGGTGAACCGCGGCGTGTTTGTGATCCGCCCGGTGGACGACCGGATGGAGTCCGCTCCGCTGGATCTGGTGCAGAGCCTGTTCCCCGACCGGCAGAACGATTTCGTCCTCAGCGTGGGCGAGCAGGATGTGGTGCTGATCCACCAGATGGATAAGAACGCCGGGGCTCCCGAGCTGGAAAAGGTGGCCCTGCGGATCGAAGAGGCCCTGCGCATTGACGGCGAGAGCAGCGTGTTCGTGGGCATCGGCACCATGGCCCAGCACCTGCGTGAGCTGGCCAAGGCCTATAAGGAGGCCCAGATCGCCATCGAGGTGGGCAAGGTGTTCGACACCGAGCGCTATGTGATCAACTACGAGAATCTGGGCATCGGCCGCCTGATCTATCAGCTGCCCACCACCCTGTGCGAGATGTTCCTGCAGGAGGTGTTCAAGAAGAACCCCATCGACGCGCTGGATCAGGAGACGCTGTTCACCATCTACAAGTTCTTTGAGAACAACCTGAACGTGTCCGAGACGGCCCGCAAGCTGTTTGTCCACCGCAATACGCTGGTGTACCGGTTGGAGAAGATCAAGAAGCTGACCGGCCTTGACCTGCGGGAGTTTGACGACGCCATCACCTTCAAGGTAGCGCTGATGGTCAAGAAATATCTGACCAGCAGGGGAATAGACGCATAAAAAAGACGGCGTAAGCCGTCTTTTTTATGCAGTGAAAAGGGAAGAGAGAAAAGTGAAAAGTTCCCGTGTGCCGCTGCGCGGCATTTTTTTGTAAATTCCGGGAACATTTGGGCGTGTTTGGACGCCTATAGTAATAATGGCAGATTTTGCATGGCGGATTTACCGAAAATTCATGGTTTTCCTGTTGCCATTTGTTGAGGATTTATATATAATGTAACAAGACGTGGCTTTTTGCCACAAGATGTTGCATTTTGAGAGAATTTGAGGGAGTGCCATGATTCGATTGACGGACGCGGAAAAGACCTACGAAAACGGCACAAAGGCCGTTCGCGGGATCTCATTTCAGATAGAGGACGGAGAATTTGTATTTCTGGTGGGGCCTTCCGGCAGCGGAAAGTCC
>CAVHKA010000082.1:3196-8112 GCA_963636325.1 Agathobacter sp.
GACCGGAGAGATCGTGCCCACCGGCGGGCGCGTGATGGTCAACGGCTTTTCCATGAGCCGCATCAAGGAGAAGCAGCTGCCCCTGATGCGCCGCACCATCGGCGTGATCTTTCAGGACTTCCGACTGATCGCCAGCCGGACGGTATACGATAATCTGGCGCTGGCCATGCGGGCAGTGGGCGCGTCGCCCCGCGAGATCCGCAGCCGCATCCCCTATGTGCTGGAGCTGGTGGGCCTGAAGGGGAAGGAGAACGACTACCCCGACGAGCTCAGCGGCGGCGAGCAGCAGCGTGTGTCTGTGGCCCGCGCGCTGGTGAATAATCCCAGCACCATTGTGGCCGACGAGCCTACCGGCAACCTTGACCCGGCCCGCTCACTGGAGATCATGACGCTGCTGGAGCGCATCAACGCCCTGGGCACCACCGTCATCGTGGTGACCCATGAGCGGGGCCTGGTGAACCACTTCAACAAGCGGGTCATCTATCTGGACAGCGGCCGGGTGGCGGGCGACGCCACCGGTACATATGAGGGGGTGGTGGGCCAATGAAAAACTTTGGATACTTCTTCAAAGAGGGCGCCCGCAGCATGTTCTCTCACGGGTTCATGTCCTTTGCCGCCATCGGCGTAACGGTGGCGTGTCTGCTGATCATGGGAACCTTCTCGCTGGTGGCCTATAACGCCAACGAGAATCTGGCGGACTTGCAGAAGGAGAACGCCATGGTGGCCTTTGTGGACGATTCCCTGACGGAGAGCCAGGCCAAGGCCCTGCAAAGCAAGCTGGAAAAGACGGACAATGTAGCGGACTGCACCTTCGTATCCCGGCAGGAGGCCCGGGACGCCTATGTGGCGGAGTATGATGAGGATGACATGTTCAAGGATCTGGATTCCCAGGTGTTCCGCCACCGCTATGTGATCCACCTGACCGATCCCGATAAGATCACGGAGACAAAGGCGGCAGTGGACGCGATACAGGGTATCGACGAGGTGCGGGCCGACGAGGTCATTTCCGCGGGCTTTATCACGGTCCGCAATGTGGCCGGTGTGATCTCCATCGTGCTGATCGCGATACTGCTGATGGTGTCGCTGTTCATCATTTCCAACACCATCAAGCTGACCACCTTCGACCGGCGGGAGGAGATCGCCATCATGAAGATGGTGGGCGCCACCGACGGATTCATCCGCTGGCCCTTTGTGTTTGAGGGCCTGCTGCTGGGCCTGTTCGGCGCGGTGATCGCCTTTGGTCTGCAATGGCTGCTGTACAGCGCCATGGCCAACGGCATCACCAATTCCGACACCATGCAGCTGCTGGAGGTTGTCCCGTTCCGGAGCATCTGGCAGCCGGTGGCCGGTATCTTTGCCGGGGCCGGTGTGGTGATCGGCGTGGGCGGCAGCCTGATGGCCATCCGCCGCTTCCTGAAGGTATAAGCAGCAAACCACGCGGACCAGCGTCCGCACCGAGGAGGACAGACCATGAAACGAACGACCGGAAAGCGTGTGTTGGCGCTGCTGTGCGCGCTGCTGATGACGGCGGCGCTGCTGCCGGTGGCGGCTTACGCGACGGGCGGCATCAAGGCCACGGACGAGACGGATACAGGCACCGGCTCCGCAGGCAGCACCACGACGGATACCAAGCCCGCGGGTACCACCACGACGGGTGACGGTAAGACGGAGACGAAAAAGGACAGTACCGAGGCTGACAACATCCGCAAGGAGTATAATGACCTGCAGCAGCAGATCAACAGCAAGCGGGAAGAAATGAACAACCTGAAGAATGAGCTGGACAAGATCAAGGGACAGAAGGCCAGCACCCAGCAGCAGAAGAATCTGCTGGATCAGCGCAACACGGCGCTGACCCAGGAGATCAGCCTGCTGGAGCAGCAGATCGACGTGACCAACCGCAGCATTGCCGCCAACGAGGCGCTGGAAAAGCAGCAGACGGAGCTGTTCCACAAGCAGATCCGCCAGGAGGAGGAGCAGGGAACGCTGTCCTACTGGTCGGTGCTGTTCAAGGCGAAGAGCTTCGCGGATCTCATCAGCCGTATCGACTTTGTCAATGAGATCGCCCGCTATAACCAGAAGGTCATTGCTGACCTGCGGGAGATCCGGACGGAGCTGGCGGCGGATAAGGAGGCGCTGGAGGCGCAGAACGAGGAACTGAGCGCCTCCAAACAGGAGCTGCAGGGCCAGCTTTCGGAGAGCATGAAGCTGCTGGCGGAGTATATCAAGACAGAAGAGGGCAAGCAGGCGGAGTATGACGCCATCAAGGCCGAGGAGGAGGCGCTGGACGACCTGATCGCCGCGGCCGAGGCCAAGGCCCGTGAGCTGGGCATGGATGACATTGCCGGCACCGTGGGCGGCTACGCATGGCCCTGTAACGGCATCCGGTGGATCACCTCCAAATTCGGCGGCCGCAATTCCCCCGGCGGCATCGGCAGCACCAACCATAAGGGCGTGGATATCGGCACCCCCATGGGTACGCCTGTGCTGGCGGCCAAGGCCGGTAAGGTCACCTGGGCCAGCTGGAACGGCGGCTACGGCAACTGCGTTATCATCAGCCACGGCAAGGGCAACTCCACACTGTACGGCCATCTCAGCAGCTATAATGTGAAGGTAGGTGACTCGGTGTCCCAGGGACAGGTCATTGCCTATTCCGGCAGCACCGGCAATTCCACCGGCCCCCACCTGCACTTCGGCATCAAGGAGAATGACAGCTGGGTAGATCCCCTGACCTATCTGACCGGCTGGCAGTATTACGGTTAAGCAATTGGATAAGCGGCACCTCTGTACCATATACTGGTACAGAGGTGCTTTTTTATGTATGGCTATGTGACGCTGGACGGGTCTGCCGCCGTATCACGGCGGCAGATGGCGGGCGTGTGGTTCGCGGCGGCCACCGTGCCGGAGCGGGGCTTTCTGGCCCGGTATCGCCGCAGCCTTGTGTGGCGAAAGCTGTGCCGCTGGGGCGTAAGGCGCTGCGTCCTGCCGGAGACGCTGGAGCATGAGGCTGCCCGATGGGGCATCCTTCCGGTGGAGGTGCAGCGCCTGCGGCAGGCGCTGCTGCCGCAGCTGCTGGACAGGCAGGGGGACCTGCGGAGGAAAACGGCGGCTTTGCAGGCGGCGCATGTAACGGCGGCGGTGGCGGACGCCGCCATGGTGCTGGCCCGGCGGGTGCGGTATCTGTCATTGGAGATCGGCAGTGGGGAAGAGGAACTGGAACGCGTCCTGTGGGAGCGGTTTGGCCTGACCGCCTGTGGGGTGGGACAGGCGGCGGTGACGGTGTCCTTCGGCGGCGCGCCGTCGGGAAATACCATCTGTCTGGGGGAGGACTGCCGCCGCTATCAGAAGCTGACCTATCATCTGACGGCTGCTGAGCCGGGGGAGGAGCTGCCGGAGCAGCTGCTGGCGGTGCTTTTTGAGGCTGGGGAGATCAAAAAAGAGCAAATTCGCGTAAAAACAATTGTATCCAAAGCTTGACACAGGCCGGGAAACTCACTATAATGCAACATGACGTATTGTATTTATATAATAAGTATACCCGATGGCAGCAATTTGCCGGAGGGATGCAATAGAAAGGAATGTGCAGCATGGCAAAAGAATTCAAGATGAGTCAGGCCCGCTACGACGAGCTGAAAAAGGAACTGGATTACAGCAAGACCACCCGTGCCGATGAAGTGGCGGAGCTGATCAAGGAGGCCCGGGGTTTCGGTGACCTGAGCGAAAACAGCGAGTATGACGAGGCCAAAAACGAGCAGGGCAAGCTGTACTCCCGTATCGCGGAGCTGGAGGATATCCTGCTGCACGCCGTCATCGTGGATGAGGCGGAAATGGATTCCGACAAGATCTCCATCGGCTGCAAGGTCGTGGTGACCAATCTTGATACACGAAAACAGCTGCCCGCCTATAAGGTCGTGGGCTCTCAGGAGGCCGATGTGATGAACCGCGCCATCAGCGAGGATTCTCCCTTCGGCAAGGCCCTGATGGGCCGCAAGGCGGGCGACGAAGTGATCGTGGAAGCGCCCAAGGGCGCCATCCACTACCGTGTGGACAGTATTGAACGATGAACCCCTCGATCAGCGATCGGGGCTGATGAGATAAGGAGGCCGTTATGGCAGATCAGAATACCAATGTGACCAACACCAACGAACAGCAGGAGCTGGGCGAGCTGCTCCAGATCCGCCGCGATAAGCTGAAGGCATTGCAGGATGAGGGCCGCGATCCCTTTCAGATCACCAAATTTGACGTGACCCATCACGCCCAGGACATCAAGGACAACTTTGACGCCCTGGAGGGCACTCCCGTCCGCGTGGCGGGCCGCCTGATGAGCAAGCGCGGCATGGGCAAGGTGTCCTTCTGCGACATGCAGGACAAGTCCGGCCGCATCCAGATCTACGCCCGCAAGGACGAGATGGACGAGGATAACTACAACCGCTTCAAGAAGTACGATATCGGCGATATCGTGGGCGTGATCGGCGAGGTGTTCCGCACCCAGCGGGGCGAGATGTCCGTCCGCGCCCATGAGATCATCCTGCTGAGCAAGTCCCTGCGTCCCCTGCCCGAAAAGTTCCACGGCCTCACCGACAAGGAAGTCCGCTATCGCCAGCGTTATGTGGATCTGATCATGAACCCGGAGAGCAAGCGGAACTTCGAGATCCGCAGCAAGTTCGTGTCCTATCTGCGCCGCTATCTGGACTCTCTGGGCTTCATGGAGGTGGAGACCCCCGTGCTGAGCCCTATTGCCGGCGGCGCCAACGCCCGCCCGTTTATTACCCACCACAACGCCCAGGACATCGACATGTATATGCGCATCGCCACCGAGCTGCACCTGAAGCGGCTGATCGTGGGCGGGCTGGAGCGCGTGTATGAGGTGGGCCGTATCTTCCGCAACGAGGGCATGGACACCAAGCACAACCCCGAGT
>CAVHKA010000083.1:0-4212 GCA_963636325.1 Agathobacter sp.
GGTCGGATCACATGTTCCTGTGGGAGCTGGCCGACCGCATGGTAGGCCGGAATAAGTAAAAAACGACATGAGAAAAGGACAGGAGCGGAAAGCACCTGTCCTTTTCCCTACCTAAAATCCCGGGAGGAGATAAGAATGTAATCAGTTCTCAAGCCCTTGCAGGGAGAATTTAAACCGCATGGCCAGCGCCGCGAACAGCTGATGCATCACCTGCTCGGCAAGGTTGCGGATATCCAGCGCGGCAATGAAAGCCAGCACCTGCTCCTGTTCCGCCTCCGGCACCTTATAGGCGCTCATGCTCATGGCCAGGAAGCGCCGCAGCTTCCGCTCCAGGGTGAAATACTTGTCGCATTTGCGGGACATATAGCCCCGCATGATACCGGCCGAGCCCAGCTCCAGCTCATAGAAGTCGCTTTCCGTATAGCCGGGGAGGTAGGAGCTGAAAATGCGGTACAGCTCGCTGGAGGTGTTCTGATGGATGTATTCCGCCGTTTCAGGCTGGGTGTACGCCTCCAGATAGATCTCCCGCAGGTTCTCGTTCAGCTCCGTCAGCGTGATCTGGATGGCGGTCTCCGCCGCGTAGACATACACCGGCGGCAGATCGCCGCCCGCCATTTCCCGCGCGGCATTGAACTGGTTGCCGAACATAAACTCCACCAGCTCGATCAGCACGCCATCCTTGGCGTGAAAAATGTTCTGGAAGGTGCTGGCGGATACGTCCGCCTCCCGCAGTATCTCGGCAATGGTGGTGCGCTTGTAGCCCTTTTCCAGAAAGAGCCGCACACAGGCGGTCAGTATCCGCTTTTTGGCAGCCAGGCTGGCGCTGGTAATGGCCATGGTCGATCATCTCCTGCATCGCATTTGGTACACATACCAATTGTATCACGGCGCGGCGGAAATTGCAAGAGAAAAAAGGGAGAGGAATGATATCTTTGTCGAATGATGGGGTGTATATACGGAATATTCTGCATAAAACCAGTTGCGAAATGAAAGCAAGTGTGGTATGATATATAATTACTGAACAGCGGCGCAGTATCCTAGTCAGATCTGCCGTCTCCTAAGAAGGGCCTAAAAATCCTTTAAAGGGCACAACTGTGAAACCTCTGGTGCTTGCTTCTTACGCCCAGTTTGGGGTGGGTGCTGGAGGGAGGCGTGCGAAATGCCCGCCTGCGGACGTAGGGCGCCCCTCAATGGCATGAGGGACCCGACCCTGCCTCCGTGGAGACCTGCTGTTGTGCACAGGCGTACTCCCCCTGTGGTAAGCGACCTGTGTACGAGGCAGATGACGCCATCTTTGGATGGCAAGAAACCTGCATTGCGGTGCTACCCGGCCTTTGCTGCCGTAACGCTGTGTGCAGAGTAGCCTGCCTTGCGTGGGCACGGTGGATAGGGGAGCTGAAGCACCAAGGACCCCGGCCAGGGTCCGCGTGCGATTCCCTTGAAACCCTGCCTGCAAAAGAGGATAAGAGGCGGCGTGACTGCTGTGGAAATCACCTAGGCTGTCCATTTCAGTGGGGCCTCGGAAGGATTGCAGTGCGGACTAAGTGGCAGTCGGGTCTCGCGACGCGGTAACGCCGCGATGCAGCATCTAAGGGGAAACCACCTGATCGGCGACGAGAGGCATGCTGTGGGGAAAACCAACCCGTACCTAAGCCGCAAGATTTACTTCCGAAGCTGCCCTGTTCAGTTTTTTGACTTTGACCGGCCGAAGCACTTTCGGCGTTTTGAAATGAGGTTTTTTCATCTTGAGCAGTGACAAAAACAAACCCAGAAAGAAGAACGACCATTGGCCGCTGCGGGTATTTTTCCTGGCGGTGGTGCTCAGCGCGCTGCTGAGCTTTTTGTCCTCCACGGCACTGGGCGGCGCGGGCTATGTGGTGGCCACGCTGGTGCTGCTGGCCTTCATCGCCCTGGGCATCGTGTTCGACATGATCGGCGTGGCGGTGACGGCGGCGGACCCCAAGCCGTTCCACTCCATGGCCGCTCACAAGGAAAAGGGCGGAAAAGAGGCCATCCGCCTGCTGTCCAACGCCAACCGCGTCAGCTCTGTATGCAACGACGTGGTGGGCGATATCTGCGGCATCGTCAGCGGCTCCACCGCGGCGGTGATCGTGACGGCCCTGCAGCGGGACTTCAGCACCACCAACGTGATGATCTCCATTGGCGTGACGGCGCTGATCTCCGGCCTGACCATCGGCGGCAAGGCGCTGTTCAAAAAGGTGGCCATCAACGAATGTACCGCCGTGGTGTACCGGGTGGCGCGGATCATGCACGCGCTGCATCTCTATCGCTGAAATGAGGAATGACCCCTGATGCTGGAATCCATTCATAGCCCTTCTGACGTAAAGGAGCTCAATACCCAACAGACCCGCCAGCTTTGCGATGAGCTGCGTGCTTTTCTGGTGCGCAGCGTAGCGAAAAACGGCGGGCATTTGGCGTCTAATCTGGGTGTGGTGGAGCTGACGGTGGCCATCCACCGGGTGTTTGACACCTCCCGTGACCGGCTGGTGTTCGACGTGGGCCACCAGTGCTATGTCCATAAGATCCTGACGGGCCGCCGGGAGCAGATGGATACCCTGCGGCAGTTGGGCGGGCTGTCCGGCTTCCCAAAGCCCTATGAGAGCGTTCACGACGCCTTTATGGCGGGCCACGCCTCCAACTCCGTCTCCGTGGCGCTGGGCATGGCCAGGGCCCGTACCATGCAGCATCAGGACTACGACGTGATCGCCCTGATCGGTGACGGCGCGCTGACCGGCGGCCTCAGCTTCGAGGGGCTGAATAACGCCGGCGCCTCCGGCGAGCCCATGATCGTCATTCTCAACGACAACGGCATGTCCATCGCGCCCAACGTAGGCGCGCTGAGCCGCCATCTGTCCCGGCTGCGGACAAAGCCGGGGTACTATGAATTCAAGAAGCGCTACCGCCAGCTGCTGGGTACCGGGCCGGTAGGCGGCAAGATCTATCGGGTCAGCCATGACGTAAAGACGGTGCTGAAAAAGACGCTGCTGCCGGGCAGCTCCATGTTCGAGAGCATGGGCTTTACCTATATGGGACCGGTGGACGGTCACGACGAGGCGGTGCTGGAGCAGTCTCTGCAATGGGCGAAGGAGCAGCGCTGCCCCGTGCTGCTGCATGTGCGCACCGTGAAGGGGAAGGGGTACGCTCCCGCCGAGGAGCGCCCCGCCGACTATCACGGCGTGGGGCCGTTTGATCCGGTCACCGGAAAGCCGCTGAAGCCGTCGGGAGTGGATTTTTCACATGTGTTCGGTCAGGAATTGACCAAGCTGGCGGGGGAGGACGAGCGCGTGTGCGCCATCACCGCCGCCATGCAGGAGGGCACCGGTTTGACGGAGTTTGCCAAGGCTTACCCTCAGAGATTCTTTGACGTGGGCATTGCGGAAGGGCACGCCGTATCCATGGCGGGCGGCATGGCCAAGCAGGGCCTTGTGCCGGTGTTCGCCGTATATTCCAGTTTTTTACAGCGGGGCTATGACCAGCTGATGCAGGATGTGGCGCTGGACGGCCTGCATGTGGTACTGGGCGTTGACCGGGCGGGCCTTGTGGGCGCCGACGGCGAGACCCATCACGGCTGCTTTGACGCGCTGTATCTGGCCCAGGTGCCCCATATGACGGTGTTGTGTCCCGCCAGCTTTGCCGAGCTGCGGCAGATGCTGCGGCGGGCGGTATTGGAGTTGACCGGCCCGGTGGCCGTCCGCTATCCCCGTGGCGGGGAGGGCGCGTACCGGGGCTGCTGCGGCGATGAGACCTTTACGGAGCTGCGGCAGGGGGATGACTGCACCATCCTGACCTACGGCATATTGATCAACGAAGCGCTGGCGGCGGCGGAGCTGCTGCATCGATCGGGCATCGAGGCCCGTGTGGTGAAGCTGAACGCCATCGCGCCGCTGCGGAATGAAGAGGTGCTGGCGGCGCTGGGCCATGAGAAACGCCTGCTGGTGCTGGAGGACTGCGTGGGCAGCGGCTGCGTGGGCCAGCGGCTGACGGCCATTCTGGCCCAGCAGGGCTGCGCGCCGGACAAGCTGTTTTTGAAGAATCTGGGGGACACCATCCCCTGTCACGGCAGTGTGTCGCAGCTGTACGCCCAGTGCGGACTGGACGCGGAGAGCGTGGCGGCGGCGTTGAAGGAGGCGTGCCATGAGCAATAAGACGAGACTGGACGTTCTTCTGGTGGAGCAGGGCCTGCAGGAGAGC
>CAVHKA010000083.1:4272-8094 GCA_963636325.1 Agathobacter sp.
AGGCGTGCCATGAGCAATAAGACGAGACTGGACGTTCTTCTGGTGGAGCAGGGCTTGCAGGAGAGCCGCCAGAAGGCACAGGCCACCATCATGGCGGGCATCGTGTATGTCAACAACCAGAAGGTGGACAAGCCGGGCACGGCGGTCCCCAACGACGCCCACATCGAGGTGCGGGGCAAGACGCTGCGGTATGTGAGCCGGGGCGGCCTGAAGCTGGAAAAGGCCATGCAGACGTGGCCTATCATATTGGAGGGAAAGACCTGCGCCGATATCGGCTCCTCCACCGGCGGCTTTACCGACTGCATGCTGCAGAACGGCGCGAAAAAGGTATACGCCGTGGACGTGGGCACCAACCAGCTGGCATGGAAGCTGCGCACCGATCCCAGGGTGGTGTGTCTGGAAAAGACCAACGCCCGGACGCTGACTACCGAGCAGGTGCCGGAGGCGCTGGATTTTGCCTCTATCGACGTGTCCTTTATTTCATTGAAGCTGATCTTCCCGGCGCTGTATCCGCTGCTGCGCGAGGGCGGCGAGGTGGCCTGTCTCATCAAGCCCCAGTTCGAGGCGGGCCGGGAAAAGGTGGGCAAAAAGGGCGTCGTCCGCGACAGCGCCGTCCATCTGGAGGTGCTGGAGCACTTCCTGGAGCACGCAAAGGAGAATCACTTTACGGTGCTTGGCATTACATACTCTCCCATCCGGGGGCCGGAGGGGAATATTGAATATCTGGGATACCTTCGCAAATCCGACGAACAGGACGCGGCCGTCGACCTGCGCGCTGTGGTGACAGCATCCCATGAGACATTGAAGGAGGGGGAAGCGCAGTGAAAAAGAAAGTGATCCTTTGCCCGAATCCCTATCGGGACAGTGAGCTGAAGGTGGCCAAGGACGCCAAGGCCATTCTGGAGAGCATCGGCTTTGAGACGGTGGTGTGCCTGCCCTTCCACCGGGACGGCTACGGCGACGAGCTGGGTGTGCCGGTGCGGCAGCTGCAGCAGGAGATCAAGGCCGCCGACCTGATGATCGCCTTTGGCGGCGACGGCACCATCCTGCATCTGAGCCGCACGGCGGCGCTGCACAATGTGCCGGTGCTGGGCATCAATCTGGGCAGCCTGGGCTTCATGTCGGAGCTGGAGGCCAACGAGCTGGAGCGCCTGCGTGACCTGCAAAGCTGGGACTTCGTGGTGGAGTCCCGCATGATGCTGGATGTGACCATCTTCCGGGGCGGCAACGCCGTATACAGCAACATCGCCCTCAACGACGCGGTGGTGTCAAAGGGCTCTGTGGCCAGGGTGGTCAGGCTGGACATCTTTACCGAGGAGGGACGCCTGACCAAGGTCACCGGCGACGGCGTGGTGATCTCCACGCCCACCGGTTCCACCGGCTATTCCATGGCCGCCGGCGGCCCCATCGTGGAGCCTACGGCCCGGAACCTGCTGATCACGCCCATCTGCCCCCATTCCACCCGCGCGACCTCCTATGTGTTGTCGCCGGAGCATGTGATCACCATCGAGGCGGCGGACGCCAACCGGAAGTTCGTCTACCTCTCCGCCGACGGCGGCAAGGCGTTTTCCCTGAAAAACGGCGACAGAGTCCGTGTGCGGCAGTCCAAGTTCGCCATGGGCCTTGTACGGCTCAGCAAAAAGAGCTTCTGCGAGATCCTTGACTATAAAATGGGAGGCTGCGAAAAATGAAAAATATGCGACAGGAAAAGCTGCTGCAGATCATCAGCGAGGAGGCCATCGAGACCCAGGAGCAGCTGCTGCAGCGGCTGAACGATTTGGGCATCCGCTCCACCCAGGCCACCATTTCCCGGGATATCAAGCAGCTCCATCTGGTGAAGGAGCCCACCGGTCAGGGAAAATACCGCTATGCTGTGTCGGTGCAGAAAACGAAGCTGAACTTTGCCGACAAGCTGCGCACCATCTTCCGCGAGAGCGTGGTCAGCGTCGAGGCGGCCCAGAATATCGTGGTGCTGAAAACCATCGAGGGCATGGCCCAGGGCGCGGCTTTCGCGCTGGACAACATGGGCGATACCGACATCGTGGGCACGTTGGCCGGTGACGACACCATCTTTCTGGTGTTCCACGACAACATTCAGGCATTGGACTTCTGCGAACAGGTGAAACAGATGCTGCGCTGACGCGCAACGGAGGGCTGCTATGCTGGAACTGCTTCATATCGAGAATATCGCCATCATTGAGGAGGCGGAGATCGCCTTTCGCCCCGGCTTCAATGCCCTGACGGGCGAGACCGGCGCCGGTAAATCCATCGTGATCGACGCCATGAGCGCCGTGCTGGGCCAGCGCGCCTCCCGTGATCTGATCCGCACCGGCGCCGGTAAGGCCTTCGTCAGCGCGCTGTTCTCCCATGTGGATCCCGCCCTGTGCGAGGAGCTGGGCGCGTCGCCCGACGAGAACGGCGACCTGATGCTCCAGCGGGAGATCGGCGCGGACGGCAAGAACGTCTGCCGTGTGGGCGGACGGCCTGTTACCGTGTCCCAGCTGCGGACACTGGGCAGCCGTCTGGTGAATATCCACGGCCAGCACGACGGCCAGCATCTGCTGGACGAGGAGCAGCATCTGGCGTATCTGGACAGCTTCGGAAAGGTGGACAGCCTTCTGGAAGCCTATACCGACAAATATAATGCCTTGACGGATATCCGCCGCAAAATGAACGCCCTGCAAATGGACGAGGCGGAGAAGGCCCGGCGGATGGACACCCTGCAATACCAGATCAATGAACTGGAGCGGGCCAAGCTGAAACCCGGCGAGGAGGAAGAGCTGCAAAGCCGCCGCAATCTGCTGCGGAACGCCGAGAAGTTCATCTCCGCCGTGTCTGGGGCGGACTATGCCCTGAACGGCGGCGAGGACGGCAGCGGCGTGCTGAACCTGCTGCGGCAGGCCCAGGATGCGCTGGGCACCGTGCGCCATCTGGACGAGGGCTTCAACGCCCTATACGAGCGCTTGGAGGGCGCTTACAGCGAGGCGTATGACATCGCCTTTTCCGTGGCGGAGCAGCGGGAGAACTTCGATTTCTCTCCCAATGAACTGGACGAGGTGGAGGGCCGGCTGGATCAGCTCTACCGCCTGAAAAAGAAGTACGGCGCCACGGTGGAGGACATGCTGGCGTATCTGGACAACTGCCGCAGGGAGCTGGACGATATCGCCTACGCGGGCGACGCGCTGGCCCGGCTGGAGAAGGACTGCGCCAAGGCGGAGAAGGCCGCCCGCAAGGCGGCGGAGGAGCTGTCCGCCGCCCGCAAGGCCGCCGGTGAGACGCTGTCTCAGGCCATCCTGACGGAGCTGCGGCAGCTGGACATGGGCAAGATCCGCTTTCAGGCGGACTTTGCCGAGAAGCCGCTGGATGCCGCCGGTATGGATCAGGTGCGCTTCCTCATGTCCGCCAATCTGGGCGAGGAGCTGAAGCCCATCAACAAGATTGCCTCCGGCGGCGAGCTGGCCCGCATTATGCTGGCCATGAAGAACGTCCTCAGCGAGCAGGATCATGTGGCCACCATGGTATTTGACGAGGTGGACACCGGCGTCAGCGGCCGGGCCGCCCAGAAGGTGGCCGAGAAGATGGCCCGCATCAGCCGCCACAAGCAGGTGCTGTGCGTTACCCATCTGCCCCAACTGGCCGCCATGGCGGATACCCACTTCTCCGTGGAGAAGGGGGAGGCCAATGGCCGCACCTTCACCCAGGTGCGGCAGCTTGACCGGAAGCAGCGGCAAATGGAGCTGGCCCGTCTGACCGGCGGTGCGCAGGTGACGGAGACCATGTTACAGGGCGCGGAGGAGCTGCTGACCCAGGCGGAGAAATTCC
>CAVHKA010000084.1:0-7989 GCA_963636325.1 Agathobacter sp.
TTGGCCATGGCGGAGATCAGAGGGAACTTGCTCATGATATACTCATAGCTTCCCCGGCCATGGGGCAGCATGCAGGCCGAGCAGTCCTTCACGCCGTTTTCCAGCCACTTGAAATTGCCGCCGCATTGACTGCCCAAGGCATACAGTGGACAGTAGCAGAACAGGCAGTTGAAATCCTCCGGATGGTTGGTGGCGTGACAGGGAAAAAACTCGCACTCCTTGTGCTGCATAAAAGAATAGCGGCACTCGCTGGGCTTCTTGTTAAATACGTTATCGCTCATTCTACGGTCACCAGTCCTTCCTCGCCCACCGTCACCTGCATGCCGGTCTTGACGTATTCCAGAAATTCCTCGCCCAGGCTGTCCACCACAGGCATCTTGCCGTCGGTCCACACATCGCCCAGGATCGCGCCGCTGGCGGCCAGCGAGTCGATAGGCATGGAGAACAGCATGCAGGCGGGCTGCTTGCCCAGCGCGCAGGCGGTGAACAGCACCATGCCGCCGGTGGTGGAGCCGATGGTCATGGGCAGGCACAGGGCCTTGCCCAGCATGGGCTTTTTATAGAGGTCGGCGTTGTTCTGGTCGCCGCACTTCACCTTCTTGTCACCGAACATCAGCGCCATCTGATAGCTGGCCAGGGTGTTGAAGCCGCCATGGCTCACCAGCGCCTCCGCCCGGCAGGTGCCGGGCACCACGACGCGGCCCTTGAATTCCTTCATATCAGTCGGCCTCCCTTCCGGTGATGATGTCCAGGATCTCCCGCTCGGTATAGTACCGGGCGCTGGTATAGGTACGCAGCTTGTTGGAGGAGGTAATGACCGCCTTCTTCTTGCACAGCGGATTATTCATATACATCAGCGGACAGATATAACTGACCACCACGCCCATATTGTGCAGCCGCGCCGCGTAGACAGTATCCTGCTCGAACGCCCTGATCACGGCGGGGGCGGCGGTGAACACCGTGGGAACGGCCACCTTGTCCCGGCCGTTCAGCCGCAGGTTCTGCTCCACCGCGTCCGTCCAGTCGTGGAGCTGCTTCAGAGACATGTGGGGACAGCCCACGAAGCACAGCTCCGGCTTTGCGTGGGGATTCTTCCACATAACGGGATAGCTGTCCTTCACCCGCTGAAGCTCCGCGTCATCAATGACGTAGACCTTGGCATTCTCCGCGATCAGTCTCTCGCCCTGCTCCTTTGCCTCCGGGGTCAGTCCGGCGATGTGGTACAGGCCCACCGCGCCGTTGGAGGCGGTGGCCGCGCCGAAGTCCTTCAGGTACGTTTTCGCGCCGTCGTCCAGTTCGGTGCCCAGCCAGGTGTTCATACCCTTGATGTAGGGCACCTCCTCCATGACCTTCATGCCGATGGCGCTGCCCAGCAGCTGCGGCTCGGGACAGGAGGTACAGCGCACCTCCACCACCCATGTGGCCTTACGGCCCGCGTCGGTCAGCAGGCCGAACTCCGGCACGAAGCCCGCGATGCTGCCCATCAGCTCCAGAATACCGGAGTTGCGGTTGCACCGCGCGCCCAGCACGGAATTGGCGTACACCACGGCGGAGGACTCCGCCCAGGTCAGCACGTCGCCCTTTTGGGGGACGTTGCCCACCTCGTCCATATAGCAGGTGCAGGTATAGGCGTCATCGCTGACGATGCCCAGCCTGCGCAGCTGCTGCTCATACCGCTCCTGCTGGGTATACATGATCTTCTTGAACACCACATCCTCCAGAAGGCCGGAGGGGACGTTTTCGTCCAGCGGGCGGGGATCGGCGGTGAACTTCTGGCCGTCGGTCAGTCCGGCGGCGATCAGCTGGTCATACAGGTCGTACACCGGCTTCATCACGTCCAGGCCGAAGCTGATGACCGTGTGGCCGTACTGGCTGGTGACGGGCACCATCCGCTCCGCGCCGAAGGCATCGCCGTACATGACCAGTGTTTTGACCACCTTGGCCATGACCTCGCCTTTTTCGCCGTCAAGCAGCGCCTGCTGCTGGGGAGTCAGGATCATGGGATCACTTCCTTTTTATTTGATAGCATCATTGTACCAGTCCCCGCAGGGATTGTCAAACGAAACAAAAGCACCCTGAACGGGTGCTTTTGCCGTATTATTGTACCTTGTCCGGGTCGTTCGGGATCACCAGCGCGCAGATGATGTAGGCCAGAATACCGCTGCCGCCCAGCAGGGAGAACAGCACCCAGCCCAGACGCACCAGCGTGGGATCAATGTCGAAATAGGCGGCGATACCGGTGCACACACCGCAGAGCATCTTGCCCTGCTCCACCTTATGCAGCTTTTTCATGGGATCACGCTCCTTTCTTCCATGCTTACACCATACCACACCCATGCAGGGAATCAAGGCGATAATTGTAAACTTTTCTTGCTTTTTCCTGCTGTTTTGTATATAATTGAGGGCACTTTACAGCTTCTTTATCCGGAGGTGGATGTATGGGAAAAAAGCAGCATCCCGCCCTTGCCGCCATCCGTACCGCGTTTCCCCAGACCATCCCGGTGCTGACCGGGTATCTGGTGCTGGGCATCGCCTACGGCGTGCTGATGCAGACCAAGGGCTACGGCGTGCCATGGGTATTGCTGATGTGCTGCCTTGCCTATTGCGGCAGCATGCAGTTTGTGGCCATCACGCTGCTGACCACGGCCTTTGACCCCATTCAGGCGTTTCTGATGAGCCTGATGGTCAACGCCCGGCACCTGTTCTACGGTGTGTCCATGCTGGGCAGATACCGCGGTCTCGGCGCGGCCAAGGGCGTATTGATCTACACCCTCAGCGACGAGACGTTCTCCATCGTCTCCTCGGTGGAGCCGCCTGCGGACGTGCCGAGAAAGGACTTCTATCTGGCGGTATCGCTGCTGAACTACGGCTACTGGGCGGCAGGCTCGGTGTTAGGCGCGGTGGCGGGCCGGTTCATCACCTTCGACACCACGGGCCTGGACTTCGCCCTGACGGGCCTGTTCGTGGTGCTGTTCATCGAGCAGGTGACGAACCCCCGGAACCGCATGAGCGGCGTCATCGGTCTTGTGTGCTCCGCCGCGGCGCTGGCGGTGTTCGGCGCGGGCAATCTGGTGATCCCCGCCATGGTGCTGATACTGGCGGTATTGCTGATCGGGAGGAAAAAGCTATGACACTGACAACGACACAGGCCCTTATCATCGTGGGCGCGGTGACGCTGGGCACCATCATCACCCGCTTCCTCCCCTTCCTGCTGTTCCCCGACAACAAGCCCATCCCCAAGGTGGTGGAGTATCTGGGCCGCACCCTGCCCGCCGCCATGATGGGTCTGCTGGTGGTGTACTGCCTGCGGAACGTGGACATTGCCGCCGCGCCCCACGGCCTGCCGGAGCTGATCGCCCTGGCGGTGGTGACGGTGCTGCACCTGTGGAAGCGCAACATGCTGCTGTCCATCGGCGCGGGCACGGTGGTATACATGCTGCTGGTGCAGCTGGTGTTCGCCTGAGCTATATTCTGGAAATTTTTTCAAAAAGGGGCTTGCCAAACAACGGAACCTGTGCTATACTGCCCATAGTTCTAATGGGTGAAACTTAAAAAACTGCCTGACGGCAGCTTTTTTAAGAGACATCGGTTAGCTATCGCTAACCATCGTAAAAGCTTCGTAAAAAAGACTGCCAGGCGCGGCATATTTTTTAAGCCCATTGGTTAGCTGTCGCTAACCAATGTATAGTCGACACACGATCCACCATACTAGCCATGAGAGGAGGCCGCGTATGTCAGAAGAATTGTTGATCAAGCAATGCGCACCCACGCTGGCGGGCATCAAGACCGGCAGCCTGTTCCCCTGCCCCTGTGATGACCGGGCGTCACTGCTGGCGGACATCCGGCGGCTGAACCGGCAGTTGGTGCCCAAGGGACTGTGTCTGCTGCCCATCCGCTATCTGGGCCGGCAGGCGCTGCTGTACCTCTACCGTCCGGCGGAGCTGCGGCGGGATCTGGAGGGCGAGACGGCCCAGGACATCTTGCAGCAGGCGGGCTATCCCTGCGGCGGCTGCCAGCGGTGCGTGGCCAGGCTGATCCGCCGCTTCCGGGAAAGCGGCGAGTTCCCCCACGAGGTGGGCCTGTTTCTCAGCTATCCGCCGGAGGATGTAAAGGGCTTTATCGAGCACCGGGCCTGCGACTTCAAGTGCGCCGGACTGTGGAAGGTCTACGGCGACGTGGAAAAGGCGCGGCGGATGTTCGACCAGTTCAAGAAATGCACGGAGATCTACTGCGCCCTGTGGCGTTCCGGTTCCGATATCGGGCAGCTGACAGTGGCGGGTTGATACAATAAATTCGTAAAAAGAAAGGACAACGATTATGAAAAAGACTGCTGTGATCTATTGGAGCGGCACCGGCAACACAGAGGCCATGGCCAACGCCGTAGCCGAGGGCATGAAGGCCGCCGGCGCGGAGGTCACCGTGATGACCCCCGATCAGGTGGGTTCCCTGAACGGCTATTCCGCCATCGCCTTCGGCTGCCCCGCCATGGGCAGCGAGGTGCTGGAGGAGGTGGACTTCCAGCCCATGTTCGACAACTGCAAGAACAGCCTCAGCGGCAAGAGCGTGGCGCTGTTCGGCTCCTACGGCTGGGGCGACGGCGAGTGGATGCGCAGCTGGGAAAAGGACTGCGACAGCGCCGGTGTGAATCTGGTGTGCGAGAGCGTCACCTGCTGCGAAGCTCCCGATGACGCGGCGCTGAACGCCTGCCGTGAGATGGGCAAGACGCTGGCCGGTTGATCCATACATACGAAAAACGGCGGTACACACTTGTGTACCGCCGTTTTCTGTTATTCCACGTCCCCCAACGGGATGCCGTATTGCCCCAATCGGGCGTTCATGTCCTCCCGGGCGCTGTCGCTGAGCTTCAGGTACCGCCTGGCCTCCAGATCGTTGAAGATGCCGCAGTCGGCACAGTAGTCAACACGCCTGCCGCTGCCGTCGATGAGACGCACCGAAACGCAGTCCGTCAGGCCGTCCTGCCAGTCCTTGGATCTCAGGCACCGGTCGATGGCCGCGGCGTCCTGAGCAGAAAGCTGGATGTCCGACATCGTCCATTCTGTGCTGCCGCAGCCCGCCAGCGCGAAAACGCACAGCACGGCCAGCAGCAAAGGCACAAGCTTTTTCATGGCGTTACCTCACTCCGTAATGACCCACAGGGAGCCGTACTGTCCCAGTCGGGTGTTCAAGTCCTCTTTGGCACTGTCGCTGAGCGTCAGATTTCGGCCGCTGCTCAGATCGTTGAAAAGCCCGCAATCCGGACAGTATGTTACCCATCTGCCGTCGCTCTTCAGCGTCACTACCTCGCAGTTCGTTGTATCGTCCTGCCAGTCCTTGGATCTCAGGCACCGGTCGATGGCCGCGGCGTCCTGAGCAGAAAGCTGGATGTCCGACATCGTCCATTCCGTACTGCCGCAGCCCGCCAGCGCGAAAACGCACAGCACGACCAGCAGCAGGGCGATCAGTTTTTTCATGGCGTTATCTCCGTCAGAAAGGGCGGTTTACTCCTCCGTGGGCATTTTCCACGCTGTCAGATCGGTGTGCAGCAGCTCGTGGGAGCGGTGGCTCAGTGGCTTGTGGAAATACTGGTTATACAGGGCTCGCACCTCCGGATTCTCGTGGGAGAACCGGATGGGAGCGTTTTTGTCGATGTTCCACAGGATATCGCCACGGGGCTGGGCCAGCTCCACACCGTCCCGGATAGGCTGTCCGCCGCCGCCGACGCAGCCGCCGGGGCATGCCATGACCTCCACGAAATCGTAGCTGACCTTGCCATCCTTCAGGGCATTCATCAGCTTCCGGGTGTTGCCCAGACCACTGACCACCGCCACGCGGACACGGCCCGCGCCGGGGATCTCGAAGGTGGCCTCCTTCCAGCCGTCCATGCCCCGCACCGCCGTAAAGGCGTCGGGATCGGGGTTGTGGCCGGTGACCATAAAGTAGGCGCTGCGCAGTGCCGCGTCCATGACGCCGCCGGTGGCGCCGAAGATCACCGCCGCGCCGGTACCGGTACCCAGGGGACTGTCGAACTCCGTCTCCTCCATGACGGCGGGGTTGATCTGCTCGCCCCGCAGCATACGGACGAACTCGCGGGTGGTCAGCACCACGTCCACGTCCGGATCGCCGCAGGCACTGTTCAGGTTGGGGATGGCCCGCTCCGCCTTCTTGGCGGTGCAGGGCATGATGGACACCACATAGATGTTGTGGGGATCCACCCCCAGCTTTTCGGCAAAGTAGCTCTTGGCCACCGCGCCGAACATGGCCTGAGGGGACTTGGCGGTGGACAGATTGGTGGTGTATTCCGGGAACTGGCCCTTCACGAACCGCACCCAGCCGGGACAGCAGGAGGTGAACATGGGCCACTTGTACTGGTCGCGGTGGGTGAACCGCTGCAGGAACTCCGTACCCTCCTCCATGATGGTCAGGTCGGCGGTGAAGTTGGTGTCGAATACATAGTCGAAGCCGATCTCCTTCAACGCCGTCACCATCCGCTTGGCGGTGGCAAACTTGGGATCAAGGTGATAGTACTCCGCCCACGCGGCCCGGACGGCGGGCGCGATCTGCACCACGGTGATCCTGTTGGGATCCGCCAGCGCGTCCCACACCTTGCCGGTGTCATCGTGCTCCTGCAAAGCGCCCACGGGACAGTGGGTGATGCACTGGCCGCAGAAGGTGCAGTCGGATTCGCCCAGCGTGTGGAAGCGGCCCACGCCCACGGTGGTGCGGGTACCGGTGCCCACCACATCCCAGATGTTCATGGTCTGGATCTTCTCGCACACCTGGATGCACCGCATACAGCGGATGCAGCGGTTCTCAATGCGCACCACAGGGTTGGAGAAGTCGGTGGGAATGTTTTTCAGGTCCTTGATGTAGTGGTCACCCAGCAGGTTATAGTCGTTGCACAGTGTCTGGAGCTTGCAGCTGCCGCTGCGGGTACACTTGGTGCAGCAGATCTCATGCTGGCTGAGGATCAGCCGCAGGTTCACGCGCCGTGCCTCACGGACTCGGGGCGAGTTGGTGTGCACCACCATGCCCTCCACCACGGCGTTGTCGCAGGAGGGCACCAGCCGCGCGTGCCCCTCCACCTCCACCATACAGATGCGGCACGCGGCGATCTCGTTGACATCCTTGAGATAGCACAGGGTGGGGATGCTGATATTGGCGCTCCTGGCGGCCTCCAGAATGGTCGTGCCCTCCGGCACGGAGATCACTTTCTTGTCGATCGTCAAAGTTACCATTTGCTGTTTCGACCTCCTCTGAAAATCCCGTAACCGTAGTGGTCGCAGCGCAGGCAGCGCGACGCTTCGGTGCAGGCGCCTTCGCAGGTCAGGCCACATTCGATATCCTCAAAGTCGTTCTTCCGTTCCGCGGCCTCCCGCTCGGTGGTGTTGATGCGTCCGTGGGGAGGCGAGTTGTTCAGCTTAGGCGCCGGGATGTCGAGCTCCACGGTAATATCATGGTGGAAGCCCAGATGCTCATCGATATTGGCTGCCGCCACCTTACCGGCAGCGATGGCGCGAATGGCCGTGGCAGGGCCGGTCACACAGTCGCCTCCGGCAAACACATTGTTCATGTTGCCCACCTGACTGGAGCTGGCCGCCACAAAGGTGCCCCGCTTGATGGGTACGCCGGACTGCTCGAACCCGGCGATCTCGATGCCCTGTCCGATGGCCACCATGATGATGTCCGCCTCGATGCGCAGCTCCGGCAGGTCGGCCTTCTCCGGCCGGGGACGGCCGGACTTGTCGGTCTCACCGGGGATCTGGGGCTGTACCCACAGGGCCACGGCCTCGTCATTCTCGTTGGCCTCGATGCGGACGGGCGCCATCAATGTCAGCATTTCCGCGCCCTCGGCCATGGCGCCGGTGACCTCGTCCGGCAGCGCCGTCATATCCTCGATGCGGCGGCGATAGACGCAGGACACCTTGTCCGCGCCAAGGCGGATGGAGCTGCGGGTCACGTCCATGGCCACGTTGCCGCCGCCGATGACCA
>CAVHKA010000085.1:0-7959 GCA_963636325.1 Agathobacter sp.
TCCGCAACGAGGGCATGGACACCAAGCATAACCCCGAGTTCACCACCTGCGAGCTGTACCAGGCTTACACCAACCTGGACGGCATGATGGATATTCTGGAGGGCATCCTCTCCGGCGCGTGCAAGGAGATCCACGGCGGCTATCAGGTCCAGTGGCTGGGCCACGACATCGACCTGACCCCCGGCTGGCCCCGTGTCACCATGGCCGACGCGGTGAAGAACGTCACCGGCGCGGACTTTATGGCCATCGAGGGCGACGCTGACGCCGCCGTGGAGCTGGCCAAGAGCGTGGGCGTGGATATGGACGGCGTGTCCCACACCTGGGGCAACGCCCTGTATGAGGCCTTTGACCAGAAGGTGGAGGAGACGCTGGTGCAGCCCACCTTCATTACCATGTATCCTGTGGAGGTCAGCCCGCTGGCCAAGCGCAGCCCCGCCGACCCGCACCTGACCGAGCGGTACGAGGCCTTTATCTGCGGCTGCGAGATGGGCAATGCCTTCTCCGAGCTGAACGATCCCATCGACCAGTACGAGCGCTTCAAGGCCCAGGCCGAAAAGCGGGCCAACGGCGACGAGGAAGCCGACATGATGGACGACGATTTCGTCATGGCGCTGGAATACGGTATGCCTCCCACCGGGGGTCTGGGCTTCGGCATCGACCGGTGCAGCATGATGCTGTGCGGCGCGGACTCCATCCGCGATGTCATCCTCTTCCCGACGATGAAGCCCCTCGATTAAACTGGCGCAAAATCTGACGATTTTGCTGCCAAAAGGCTTGCGGCCGACTGCGCGCGTCCTTCGGACACACTGGCGGCCGAGAAGAATTTTTCTGACGCACATGTCGTCAGAAAAATGATTTGATATCTTCGCGTCTGTGGACGCGAACTCTGCGAGGCTTTTATTGACAAGCTGTGCTGACCCGACAAAGGCTTGTCGGGTCAGCCTTTCCATTCCAACAAAAAGGAGGCGGTCAACATGGAAAAGATCACCAGCCGCGCCAATCCTCTGCTGGTCCATATGAAAAAGCTGGCCGCTTCCGCCGCCTACCGCCGGGAGCAGGGCGTGTACCTGTGTGACAGTCCCAAGCTGCTGGCGGAGGCGCTGAAATGGCACGCCCCCGTGCGGGAGATCGCCGTCACCGGCGGCACAGTACTGCCGCCGCTGCCGGAGGGCATCCGGGCGGTGGAGGTGCCGGAGGACGTGATGGCCTCCATCTCTCCCATGAAGTCGCCCCAGGGCGCGCTGTTCACCGTGGCGCTGCCAAGCGGGGAGGTGCCCGAAGCGCTGCCCGGCAGCCGCTACATGGTGCTGGACGGCGTGCAGGACCCCGGCAATGTGGGCACCATCCTGCGGACGCTGGACGCCTTCGGTTTCGACGGCCTGCTGCTGCTGGAGGGCTGCGCCGACCCGTGGAGCGTCAAGACCGTGCGCTCCTCCATGGGGGCGGTGTTCCGCCGCCCCGTGTGGTGCATGAAGGCGGAGAACTTGCCCGGCCTGCTGGCCCGCAGCAATTTGCCCCTGTACGGCACGGCCCTGCGGCAGGATACCGAGGATGTCCGCGCTGTGTCCCTTGACCGCTGCGCCATCGCCATCGGCAGCGAGGGACAGGGCCTCTGCGATACGGTGCTGGGTATGTGCCAAAAAACATTGAAAATTCCCATGACAGACCGCTGCGAATCCCTGAACGCGGCCATCGCCGCCGCGGTGCTGCTGTGGGAAAGCTATCGGTAACAGGAAAGTGAGGTGCAGGCCATGGCGGCGCTGAAATACTGGCTCTGGCTGACCACGCTGCCGGGCCTGACGGACAACAGCAAAATGCTGCTGATGGAGCATTTTGCCTCGCCGGAGGACGTATACTATGCCCGCGAGGAAGCGCTGTGGCAGGTGGACGGGCTGAAAAAGGAGCAGGCGGCCCTGCTGGAAAACAAGTCGCTGGCCGCGGCGGACCGCGTGCTGGCCGACTGCGCCCGGGAGGACATCTTTATCATCACCATGGCCGATGCCCTGTACCCGGAGCGGCTGCGGAACATCTATCAGCCGCCCCTGCTGCTGTACGGCAAGGGAGCCATGCCCCTCTTTGACGAGGAGGCGGCGGTGGCCGTGGTAGGCACCCGCTCCTGCACGCCCTACGGCATCCACTGCGCCGAAAAGCTGGGCTACGAGCTGACCCAGCAGGGCGGCATGGTGGTGTCCGGCATGGCAAAGGGCGTGGACGCGGCCGCCATGCGTGGCGCGCTGCGGTTCGGCGGCTTTACCTGCGGCGTGCTGGGCGGCGGTGTGGACGTGGTCTATCCGGCGGAGAACCGGCGGCTGTATGAGGATATCGCCGCCACCGGCGTGCTGCTGTCGGAGTATCCGCCGCAAGCGGAGCCGGAGGCGTGGCACTTTCCCCTCAGAAACCGGATCATCAGCGGCCTGAGCGTGGCCGCCGTGGTGGTGGAGGCCCCGGAGCGTTCCGGCGCGCTGATCACCGCCCACAACGCGGCGGAGCAGGGCAGGGAGGTGTTCGCCGTTCCCGGCCCCATTGACGCGCCCAACAGCGCCGGGTGCCATCAGCTGATCCGGGAGGGCGCGGGCCTTGTCACCTGCGCATGGGACATCCTGGGGGAGTTCGAGAGCCGGTATCCCCATAAGCTGCGGCGCCAGTCCCCGCCGCCATTGCCGCCGCTGCCCCCTCTGGCGGGCGCGCCCAGAACGGCGGAGGAAAAGCCGAAAAACAGCACGTCCGAGCCGGAAGCGGCGCAGACGCCCGTCCTGCCCTGCCTGACGGCGGAGGAGCTGGACGGACTGCCGGAGGAACAGCGCCTTGTGTTGTGGGCACTGGCGACTGATACGCCGAAGCTCAGCGACCAGCTGGCGGAGGAAACGGGACTGCCCATCCAGCGGGTGCTGCCGGCGCTGACGCTGCTGGAGATCAGCGGCTGGGCGGCCCAGAACGGCGCGCGGAGTTTCGTGCGCGTTGTAGCGCTGCCCCCACAAGAGTAGGAAGGAAAAGGAATTAAGAGAGCATGAGCAAGAAAAATCTGGTGATCGTGGAGTCTCCCGCCAAGGCCAAGACCATTGGCAAATATCTGGGGCCGGACTATCAGGTCACGGCCTGCATGGGCCACCTGCGCGACCTGCCCAAGAGCACCCTCGGCGTGGACATTGAACACGATTTTGAACCTGAATATAAACCCATCCGCGGGAAAGAGGAACTGATCCGCCAGCTGAAGAAGGACGCCGCCGCCAGCGACACCGTCTATCTCGCCACCGACCCGGACCGCGAGGGAGAGGCCATTTCCTGGCATTTGCAGCACCTGCTGAATCTGCCGGATGACAAGACCAGACGTGTTACCTTCAACGAGATCACCCGCAAGGTGGTGGGCGAGAGCATCGCCCATCCCCGCGCCATTGATCAGGATCTGGTGGATGCCCAGCAGGCCCGCCGTGTGCTGGATCGCGTGGTGGGCTATCAGATCTCACCGGTGATGTGGAAGAAGATCCGCCGGGGCCTGTCCGCCGGCCGCGTCCAGAGCGTGGCCACCCGTATGGTGTTTGACCGGGATCAGGAGATCGCCGGGTTCCAGCCCCAGGAGTACTGGACGCTGGACGCGGTGCTGGAGAACGCGGAGAAGGCTGCCTTCAAGGCCCATTACTACGGCCGGAACGGCAAGAAATACGAGCCCCAGACCCAGGCGGACGTGCAGGCCATCATGGACGAGCTGCGCGGCGCCGCCTTTGCCGTGAAGTCGGTGAAGCGCACCGACAAGAACCGTTCTCCCGCGCCGCCCTTCACCACCTCCACCATGCAGCAGGAGGCCTCCCGCAAGCTGAACATGACGCCCCGCCGCACCATGGCCATCGCCCAGCAGCTGTACGAGGGCGTGGACATCACCGGCGAGGGCACCGTGGGCCTGATCACCTACATGCGTACCGACTCGCTGCGCATCAGCGACGAGGCACAGCGGGACGCCCGCGACTTTATCAAGAGCCGCTACGGCGAGGGCTATGTGCCTGCCGCCGCCCGCCAGTATAAGACGAAGGCCGGTGCGCAGGACGCCCACGAAGCCATCCGCCCCAGCAACGTGACCCTGACGCCGGAGGCCATCCGCGGCGACCTGACACCGGAGCAGTACCGGTTGTACCGCCTGATCTGGAGCCGTTTTCTGGCCAGCCAGATGGCAAACGCCGTCTATGACAGCGTGTCGGTGGACATCAGCGCCGACGCCCACCTGTTCCGCGCCACCGCCAGCAAGTTGAAATTCTCCGGCTATACCGCTGTGTATGAGGAGAGCCGGGATGACGACGACAAGGAGGAGAAGGAGCCCGCCCTGCCCGACCTGCGGGAGGGAGAGGCCCTGTCCCTGAAGGACTTTGCCCCCAGCCAGCATTTCACCACGCCGCCCGCCCACTATACCGAGGCGGCGCTGATCCGCGCCATGGAGGAAAACGGCATCGGCCGTCCCTCCACCTACGCACCTACCGTGTCCACCATTCTGGACCGCCGCTATGTGAAGAAGGAGGGCAAGTACCTTTTCATCACCAATCTGGGCAAGGCGGTCACCACCTGGATGGAGAAGTATTTCTCCGATATCGCTGACCTGAAATTCACCGCCAACATGGAGCAGCGGCTGGATGATGTGGAGGAGGGCAAGCTGCCCTGGAAGCAGGTGCTGCGCCAGTTCTATGACGACGGCTTTGCCCGGCATCTGACCGATGCCGAGGCGGGCGACTATATCCGCCCGGAGCCTACCGTCAGCGAGGAGCTGTGCCCCGTGTGCGGCCGCAATCTGGTGGAGCGGGAGGGCCGGTTCGGCCCGTTCCTGGCCTGCCCCGGCTATCCGGAGTGTACCTTCACCATGCCGCTGGTGGTGGAGATGCCGGGCCGCTGCCCCAAGTGCGGCGGACGGCTCATGAAGCGCAGCGGCACCAGCAAGACCTCCGGCAAGCAGTATACCTACTACTGCTGTGAGTTCGCCAACAACAAGAAGGGCGACCGCACCTGCGATTTCATGACGTGGGACGTGCCCACCAAGGAGGATTGTCCCCTGTGCGGCCAGACTATGTTCAAGCGGGCGGGCCGGGGCTTCAGCAAGCCTTTCTGCGTCAATGAGAAGTGTGCCAACTTCCTGCCGGAGGACAAGCGGGGCTATCACCGCAAGAAGGATACCGCCGCCGAGGGCGGCGAGACTGCCGCTGAAACGGCGGAAGCGCCTGTTGAGGAAAAGACCGCCAAGAAGCCTGCCGCCAGAAAGACGGCGGCCAAGACCACGGCGGCGAAGAAAACCACCACCGCTGCGAAAAAGACTGCCGCGGCGAAGAAGCCCACCACGAAGAAAGCGTCCACCACCAAAAAGACCGCCGCCAAAAAGGCGGCGGAGAAAGGCGGCGCGGAATGAACCCTGTGACTGTGATCGGCGCGGGCCTGGCCGGGAGCGAATGCGCATGGCAGCTGGCCCAGCGGGGCATCCCCGTGATCCTGCGGGAGATGAAGCCCCTCAAGCGCACCCCCGCCCATGTGACCGATGATTTTGCCGAGCTGTGCTGCTCCAACTCCCTGCGGGGCGCGGGGCTGGAAAACGCTGTGGGCCTGCTCAAGGAAGAACTGCGGCGGCTGGACAGCCTGATCCTGCGGTGCGCCGACGCTACGGCGGTGCCTGCCGGCGGCGCGCTGGCGGTGGATCGCCACGGCTTTGCCGCCATGGTGACCGAGGCCATCCGCAATCATCCTAACATCACCGTAGTGGCGGAGGAGGTGACGGACATCCCGGAGGGGGATGTGGTCATCGCCTCCGGCCCGCTGACTTCCGACGCGCTGGCGGACAAGCTGGCGGCGCTGTTCGGCAGCACCGACACCCTGCATTTTTTCGACGCCGCCGCGCCGCTGGTGGCCTTTGACAGTGTGGATATGACCAGCGCCTATTTTGCCAGCCGCTATGACAAGGGCACGCCGGACTACATCAACTGCCCCATGGATAAGGAGCAGTATCTGGCCTTCTGGCAGGCGCTGACCGCCGCCCAGGAGGCGGAGATCCACGGCTTCGAAGATAAGAACGTGTTCGAGGGCTGCATGCCTGTGGAGGTCATGGCCCGCCGGGGCGAGGATACCCTGCGGTTCGGCCCGCTGAAGCCCAAGGGCCTGCCGGACCCGAAAACGGGCCGGGACCCCTACGCCGTGGTGCAGCTGCGCAAGGACAACGCCGACGGCACCATCTATAATCTGGTGGGCTTTCAGACCCATCTGAAATGGCCGGAGCAGAAGCGGGTGTTCTCCATGATCCCCGCCCTCCACGATGCCCGGTTCCTGCGCTACGGCGTCATGCACCGCAACACCTATCTGGATTCTCCCCGGCTTCTTGACCGGTACTACCGGCTCAGGAGCGACCCGCGCATTGCCTTTGCCGGACAGATGACCGGCGTGGAGGGCTATGTGGAGTCCTGTGCCAGCGGCTTTCTGGCGGGTGTGGAGCTGGCCCGGCGGCTGCTGGGCAAGGAACCCATCGACTTCCCACGGGAGACCGCCATCGGCGCGCTGGGCCTGTACGTCAGCAACGACTCCGTGGCGGAGTTCCAGCCTATGAACATCAACTTCGGCATTATTCCGCCCCTTGACCACCGGGTGAAGGGCAAGCGCAACAAAAACGCCGAACTGAGCCAGCGGTCGCTGGCCATCATCGACGCCATCCGGGAGGAGGTACTGGCCAAATGAGGATCATCGTAGACGCCATGGGCGGCGATAACGCCCCTCTGGCCATCGTCAAGGGCGCTCTGCGGGGCCAGAAGCGCTGGGGCGTGGACATCACCCTCACCGGCGACGAGGCCGCCATCCGCCATGCCCTGTCCCAGTGCGGCGTCAGTGAGCTGCCCCAGGGCATGGACATCGTCCCCACCACCGAGGAGGTCACCATGGAGGACGATCCCGCCACGGTGTTCCGCCGGAAGAAGGACAGCTCCATGGGCGTGGGCCTGACGCTGCTGCGGGACGGCAAGGGCGACGCCTTTATCTCCGCCGGCTCCACCGGCGCGCTGCTGACCGGAGCCACCCTGATCACCAAGCGCATCCGGGGCATCCGCCGGGCCGCCATGGCGCCGGTCATGCCCACCACCACCGGCCGCTGCGTGCTGATCGACTGCGGCGCCAACGCCGAGTGTACGCCGGAGTACCTGCTGCAATTCGCCTATCTGGGCAGCTTTTACGCCAGCCATGTGCTGGGCATCGAGGATCCCCGCGTGGGCCTGCTCAACATCGGCGTGGAGGCGGAGAAGGGCACCGATCTCCAGCGTGAGACCCGCGAACTGCTGCTGAAGCAGGAACGGCTGAACTTCATCGGCAACATCGAGGCCAAGGAGGCCATCAAGGGCGGCTGCGATGTGCTGGTGACCGACGGCTTCTCCGGCAATGTGATGCTGAAAACCATTGAGGGCATCGGTTCCTACGCCGGAAGCTCCCTGAAGGCTATTTTCAAGAAGAATCTGCTGACCAAGCTGGCCGGCGCCATGGTGCTGCCGGGACTGAACGCCTTCAAGGCCCAGCTGGATCCCAACAAGGTGGGCGGCACGGCCTTCATCGGCATTTCCAAGCCGGTCATCAAGGCTCACGGCTCCTCCAATGACGAGGCCATCGAGAATGCCATCGGCCAGGCGAAGGAGGTCGCCGCCAGCGGACTGGTGGATGAGATCGCCGCCCATGTGGAGGAAATGACGGTCAACGCCTAAATCACGAGAAATTTATGAAAAAAGGTATTGACAGGCCACTAGGATTGCCGTATTATTTTCCAAGATAATGCAATCTGAAAGGAGGAGTAACTTCCTATGACACCGGAGACGATCTTCAAAACCATGCAAGATCTGATCGCGGAGCAGTTTGCCATTGATGCAGACGAAGTGACCATGGATAGTTCCTTTGTGGACGATCTGGGCGCGGATTCCGTGGATCTGGTGGAGCTGGTGATGGCGATGGAGGAGGAATTCGACATCG
>CAVHKA010000086.1:0-7945 GCA_963636325.1 Agathobacter sp.
ACGACTAAAACGCCAGCTCTCGCATAACGAGAACTGGCGTTCTTTGACAGGCTGAGGCATGCTCACGCATGCCTTTTTCTATTTCTCTGATCACGCGCTTACCGGGCGGAGGGCTTTTTACATTCCTCCGTGATCTCCCTTTTCAGCCGCTGCATTTCCGGACTGTCCAGATCCCGCGGATACGACGTCCGCGAAAGGTCGAATTCCCGGATGGAGCTGTCCGGATGCATCACGATGATCTTCTGTCCCAGCGCAAGCGCCTCTTCCAGCTGGTGCGTTACCAGAATGATGGTGCGGGGCAGCTTCTCCTGTATCCCCAGCAGCTGCGTCTGTAACTCGCCCCGCGTCAGAAAATCCAGCGAGGCAAAGGGCTCGTCCATCAGAAGAAGCTCCGCCTGTCCCGCCAGCACACGGGCAAGGCCAAGGCGCTGCTTCATTCCGGTGGACAGTTCCACCGGCGTCAGGTCGGCATAGTCCTCCAGTCCCACCAGCCGGACATACTCCGTCGCCTTTTCATAGCGCTCCTCCGGCGTCTTTCCCACACCGCAGGCCATGGCCACATTCCGCTGCACATTGGTCCATGTGATCACATAGGGGTCCGGACGCAGCATGGCGCTGTGCCATCCCTCCGGAACTTCGACCTCTCCGGCGTCCGGCTGTTCCTGGCCCGCCAGCAGCTTCAGCAGCGTGCTCTTTCCGCAGCCGCTGCGGCCCACAATCACCGTCAGCTGTCCCGCGGGAAAGGTCACGGTCAGATCCTTCAGCACCTGACGGGTACGGCTCTCGCGGGCCTGTCCGGTCAGGACCACCTCAGTACTGTACGTTGTATAGGCCTTATCCACATGCCTTAGGTTTACTGACTCCATGCCGCCGCCTCTTTTTCGTCAAATTCTTTATATTGTATCAGATCCGCCGCGAAAACGCAAGCGGATATCCCCGGCGTCCTCTTTCACACCCCCCGCCGGAGAAAAAGCCCGCTGACTTCGCGCATGGCGGGGCGGGCTTCAGCTTGGCAGCTTGTATACAGGCTGCTAATCTTTTTTTGCGGGAATTTGTGCATCCGGCCCGTTTTGCCTATGGCACTCGCCCGCGGAGTCTGCTAAAATGCAGGCATGACACAGAAACAGTTCCCCAATATTTTGTATACCCCGCGCCGTAAAAGATGTCATTAGCAATTTAAATTGAAACGCCCAGCAAAAGTTATTGCAAATCCATAAAATTTGTACTATAGTAAATATAATATACCTACAGGATTATCTATGAATTTTTGTGAAGAAGGTGAATTTGTATGGAACTTCAGATTCAGGATCTCGTTTCTTCCATCAAAAAGGACGGCATCGACAGTGCCAACAGGGAAGCCGCCGCCATTGTGGCCGACGCCAGAAAACAGGCGGACGCCATCGTGGCTGACGCGAAGGTGGAAGCGGACAAGCTGCGCAGCGACGCCAAAGCGGAGATCGAGGTGTTCAAAAACAGCGCCCAGCTGAACGCCGAGCAGGCCAAGCGGGACGCGGTACTGGCCTTCCGGCAGGAGGTCCAGAAGGAGTTTGAAAAGCTGCTGGCCGCTGATGTGGGCAAGGCGCTGGATCAGCAGGCGCTGGCAAAGCTCATTCAGGCCGCCTTGCAGGGCGAGGACGTCTCCGCCTACGCCGTGGAGGTCGGTCAGGTGACGGACGGCATCCGTCAGGAGCTGGCCCAGGAGCTGAAGGCAGGGCTTGAAATCCGACCCTCCCGAAAGGTAGGCGCGGGCTTCCGGCTGGCCGCCAAGGACGGCTCCGGCTATTTCGACTGCTCGGAGCAGGAGATCGCGGACATGCTGATGCCCTTCTTCCGGGACACGCGCCTGTAAGGGGGTGCCGCTGTGGCTTCCTATTACTATCTGATCTCCAGCCTGCCCATGCTGAAAACCCAGGGCGAGCCGCCTATGGACTACGCCGCGTTCCTCGCCATGTGCAAGACGGCGGTAGGCAGCGGGGTATATCAGACGCTGGAGACGCTGACGGTGGAATCGGACAAGGGGCCGCTGCTGTCGGAATGGGCCGCCTTTTACAAGGCCCTGTCCCGTGAGCTGACCTATCAGCGCAGCGTGAAGCTGGGCCGTCCCTGCCCCATTCCCGCCGACCGGGACGCCGCCATCGTACAGACGGTGACGGCGGCGGTGAACGCCGAAAACCCGCTGGAGGGCGAGCGGCTTTTGCTGGAGCTGGAATTCCGCCGCCTGGACGATATGGTCGGGCTGCATAATTTCGACGACCACGCCCTGTACGGCTACGCCATGAAGCTGCGGCTGCTGGAACGGCAGCAGGGCTTCCGGTACGAGACCGGCAAGCGGGCCTTTGACGGCCTGATGGCCAACATCCGGCAGCAGGTCGCCAGCCTATCATAAAACAGGAGAATCAAAATGGACAAAGTGACAGGATATGTGACCGGAGTGAACGGGAACCTGGTGTCCGCCAGCTTTTCCGGCTCCGTGCGTAAAAATGAAGTGGGCTATGTACTGGTGGGGGACGACCGCCTGAAAGGCGAGGTCATCCGCGTCAACGGCGACACGGCCAGTATGCAGATCTATGAAATGACCAATGGCATCCAGGTGGGCGACAAGGTGGAGCTCTCCGGCGAACTGATGAGCGTGGAGCTTGGCCCCGGCCTGCTGACCCAGGTGTTCGACGGCCTGCAGAACCCCCTGCCGGAGTTGGCAGAAAAGTGCGGCTACTTCCTGGAGCGGGGCGTGTATCTGGATCCCATTCCCAATAAGGACTGGGAGTTCACGCCCCGGGTAAAGCCCGGCGACACCGTCACCGCCGGCGACGCGGTGGGCAGTGTGCCGGAGGGATTGTTCACCCACCTCATCATGGTGCCCTTCGGCCTGAAGGGCGAGTGGAAGGTGAAGTCCGTCCGGGAGAAGGGCGTGTATAACGTCCGTGACACCGTGGCGGTGGTGGAAAATGAGCAGGGCGAGGAACAGGAGCTGTCCATGGTGTTCTCCTGGCCCGTGAAGCAGCCCATCCGCTGCTATGAGGAGCGTCTGCGCCCCGACGAGACGCTGGTGACCCAGCTGCGCTGCGTGGACACCTTCCTGCCGGTGGCCAAGGGCGGCACCTTCTGCGTGCCCGGCCCCTTCGGCGCGGGCAAGACGGTGCTGCAGCACATGGAGGCCAAGAACGCCGACGTGGACATCGTCATCGTGGCCGCCTGCGGCGAGCGCGCCGGCGAGGTGGTGGAGGTGCTGACGGAGTTCCCCGAGCTGACCGACCCCCGCACCGGACGCTCCCTGATGGAGCGCACCATCATCATCTGCAACACCTCCTCCATGCCTGTGGCCGCCCGTGAGGCATCGGTGTATACCGCCGTCACCATGGCGGAGTACTACCGCCAGATGGGGCTGGATGTGCTGCTGCTGGCGGACTCCACCAGCCGCTGGGCACAGGCCATGCGTGAGATGAGCGGCCGTCTGGAGGAGATCCCCGGCGAGGAGGCTTTCCCCGCCTATCTGGAATCCGTCATCGCCGCCTTCTACGAGCGGGCCGGTAAGGTGCGCTTGAAGGACGGCAGTGTGGCCTCCGTCACCATCGGCGGCACCGTATCCCCCGCAGGCGGCAACTTCGAGGAACCTGTGACCCAGGCCACGCTGAAGGTGGTGGGCGCGTTCCACGGCCTGTCCCGCGAGCGCTCCGACGCCCGCAAGTACCCCGCCATCCACCCCATCGACTCCTGGTCCAAGTATCAGGGCGTGGTGGATATGGAGCGGGTGGATCAGGCCCGCGCTATCCTCAAGCGCAGCAATGAGATCAACCAGATGATGAAGGTCATCGGTGAGGAGGGCACCTCCGCTGAGGACTATATCGTCTATCAGAAGGGCGAGCTGCTGGACGCGGTATATCTCCAGCAGAACTCCTTCGACCCCATCGACGCGGCCTGCGGCCCCGGCCGCCAGCGCCATGAGTTCGATGTGCTGTACGATGTGCTGACCTGCAATTTCAAGCTCAGCGATAAGAAAGAGATCCGCGCCTTCTTCAACCAACTCCGGCAGGAGTTCCTGGACTGGCACAACACCGAGTTCCAAACGCCGGAGTTCGAGGCGCAGGAAAAACGGCTCAAGGACTTTTACCTGAGCAAGGCAGTGCTTTGAGAGGTGAGTCAATATGCAGAAAGTTTACACGAAAATCGAATCCATCGTGGGCAACGTGGTGACCGTCCGGGCCTCCGGCGTCCGTAACGGCGACCTGGCGCTGGTGGGCGACAGCTACGCCAACGTCATCAAGCTGGACAAGGATCTGGTGACCTTGCAGGTGTTCAGCGGCACCCAGGGCGTCAGCACCACGGACCCCGTCCGTTTTCTGGGCCGCCCCATGATGGTGTCCTTCTCCGACCACCTGCTAGGCCGCGTCTTTGACGGCGCGGGCGTCCCCCGCGACAACGGCCCGGCCCTGACGGAGAACATGATCCCCATCGGCGGCCCCTCCGTGAACCCCTCCAAGCGTATCGTCCCCAACAAGATGATCCGCACCGGCATCCCCATGATCGACGTGTTCAACACGCTGGTGGAGAGCCAGAAGCTGCCCATTTTCTCCGTGTCCGGCGAGCCGTATAACCAGCTGCTGTCCCGCATCGCCATGCAGGCGCAGGTGGACGTGATCGTGCTGGGCGGCATGGGCCTGAAATATGACGACTATCTCTATTTCCGGGACACGCTGGAAAAGAGCGGTGCCATGGGCCGCACGGTGATGTTCATCCACACCGCCTCCGACCCCACCGTGGAATGTACGCTGGTACCGGATATGGCGCTGGCCGTGGCGGAGCAGTTCGCACTGGCCGGAAAGCGGGTGCTGGTGCTGCTGACGGACATGACCAACTACGCCGACGCCCAGAAGGAAATGGCCATCACCATGGAGCAGGTGCCCTCCAACCGCGGCTATCCCGGCGACCTGTACAGCTGCCTGGCGGCCCGCTATGAAAAGGCCGTGGACTTCGGTGACGCGGGCTCCATTACCATTCTGGGCGTGACCACCATGCCCGGCGACGATGTGACCCACCCCGTCCCCGACAACACCGGCTATATCACCGAGGGCCAGTACTACCTGAAAAACGGCCACATCGAGCCCTTCGGCTCCCTGTCCCGCCTGAAGCAGAACGTCAACGGCAAGACCAGAAGTGACCACCGGGCCCTGATGGACGGCATGATCCGCCTATACAGCGCCTATAAGGAGAGTCTGGAAAAGAAGTCCATGGGCTTCATGATGTCCGAGTGGGACGAAAAGCTGCTGAAATACGGCCACCTCTTTGAGACGAAGCTGATGGATCTGAGCGTGAACATCCCCCTGGAGGAGGCGCTGGATCTGGGCTGGGAGATCCTTGCCGAATGCTTCGAGCCCAACGAGACGGGCCTGAAATCCAGTCTCATTCAGGAGAGATGGCCCAAGGGCGCCGCTGCGGAGTAAGGAGGCGCCTATGGCTGTCAAGCTGACAAAAAACGAATTAAAGGTGCAGAAGGATCGCCTGAAGCAGTTCCAGCGGTATCTCCCAACGCTGCAATTGAAGAAGCAGCAGCTGCAATCCGTGGTGATGCAGGTCACCGCTCAGCTGGAGCAGGTGGCGCGGGAGCGTCAGGCCGCCGTGGCGGGTCTTGACGACTGGGTGGCCGTCTTTTCGGAAAACGACAGCTTCCCGGCGGAGAAACGCCTGGAGACCCTCATCCGCCCCAGGCATGTGTTCTGCGGAGAGCAGAACATCGCCGGCGTGGTAGTGCCGGTGTTTCAGGAGCTGAGCTTCGAGGACATCCAATACGACGTGGCGGACTATCCCCTTTGGGTGGATACCGCGGCGGTGCGCCTGCGGGAGATCGCGCGGCTGGACGCGCTGGAAAAGACGCTGCGCCGTCAGGTGGAGCTGCTGGAGCGGGAGCTGCGCTCCACGGCACAGCGGGTGAACCTGTTTGAAAAGGTGAAGATCCCCGAGGCCAAGGAGAACATCCGGGTCATCGGCATCTATCTGGGCGACCAGCAGACCTCCGCCGTGGTGCGGGGCAAGATCGCCAAGAAGAAGCTGCAGGAGGTGGGCCGATGATCGAAAAAATGAAGGTCGTCCACATCGTGGCGGCCGCCTCGGAAAAGGCCGCGTTGCTGGATAAGCTCCGTGAGCTGGGTATCGTCCACTTCGCGGAGAAGGCCGGCGCCGACCAGCGGCATCTGGAGCGCTTCGCCCAGCTGTCCCGGATGGCAATGACGTTACAGGAGTATCCCAAGACCCCGCAGGAGACTTCGGTGCTGTCCGACAGTGCGTTTGAAGCCTTCTATCAGCAGCTGTCTGACTGCATGAGCCGCAAAAAGGCGCTGCTGGAGCAGCAGACAGCCGCCCATGCCGCCGCGGAAAAGCTGGCCGAATGGGGCCGCTTCGCTCCGGCGGAGCTGCGGGCGCTGAAAGAACAGGGCTGGGATATCCACATCTACCGCACCGACAAAAAGACTATGGCCGCGCTGGAGGCTGACCCGAACGTCCGGTTCGTACGGCTGGCTCCGGTGGGCAAGATGCCCACGCTGGCAGCCTTCGCCCCGCTGCCTGCCGGATACGCCGCCACAGAGTTTCCCATCCCCAACAAGGGACTGGACGAGCTGGAACAGGAGCAGCGGGACTGCGCACAGGAACTTGCGGACTGCGAGAGCTTCCTGACTCAGGCGGCGGCCCATCTGCCCAGCATCCACGACCAGACGCTCAAGACGCAGAACGCCGCCGAATACTCCGCCGTCAGCAACACTTCCCAGAGTCAGGACGGGCTGGTGTGGCTATCCGGTTATCTTCCGGCGGCGGAGGCGGACGGCTTCAAAAAGGCCGCTGCCGAGGCCCATTGGGCCTGGGCCATGGAGGATCCGGACGCAGACGATGACAAGGTGCCCACCAAGGTGAAGTACAACAAGGTCACCCGTCTGATGATCCCGGTGTTCGACATTCTGGGCACCGTCCCCGGCTATCGGGAGTACGACATTTCCTTCTGGTTTCTGGGGTTCTTTACCCTGTTCTTCGCCATGATCATCGGTGACGCCGGATACGGCTGCCTGTTCCTGCTGGCGGCGCTGGCACTGACGGTGAAGAATAAGAAGGCTTCCACCGCCGTGCAGCTTCTGTGGGTGCTGTCCATCGCCACCATCATATGGGGCACGCTGACCGGCACATGGTTCGGTCTGGAGCAGGCCATGAACGTACCCTTCCTGAAACGGCTGGTGATCCCCACCTTTGCCAACTATCCGGCGTACTTCAACGTCTCCACCACCACCCAGCAGAACACCATCATGAAATTCTGCTTCATTCTGGGTACGGTGCAGCTGTCCCTTGCCTGCGTCATGAACATCCGCCGCAAGCTGAAGGAGCGTGATCTCAGCTGGGTGGCCGATCTGGGCTGGCTGGCCGCCATCGACGCGCTGTATTTCGTGGTGCTGTATCTGGTCATCGGCCAGCAGGTGGACCTGATCCCCGTGGCCTGTGTGGTCATTGCGGGCTTCCTGCTGGTGGTGTGCTTCGGCGGCATGGCGCCGGACAAGACCTTTGGTCAGGGACTGAAAGCGGGCCTTGGCGACGCCTTTACGGTGTTCCTCAACACCATCAGCGCCTTCGGCAACATCATGAGCTATATCCGGCTGTTTGCCGTGGGCATGGCGTCTTTGGCCATCGCCCAGAGCTTCAACAATATGGCCTTCGGCTTCAAGGGCCCGCTGGTCATCGCCGCCATCCTGATCCTGCTGATCGGCCACGGGCTGAACATCGTCATGGGCCTGCTGTCCGTGGTGGTTCACGGCGTGCGGCTGAACCTGCTGGAGTTCTCCGGGCAGCTGGGTATGGAGTGGGCCGGTATCGCCTACGATCCCTTCAGAAAACGCGATAAAATCAAGAAATAAACGAATAGGAGATCAATTATGAGTATCGAATTTATTGGTATGGCGTGCGCTCTGGGCCT
>CAVHKA010000087.1:0-7921 GCA_963636325.1 Agathobacter sp.
CTGTCCATCCGCATCCAGCGGGAGGACATCTTCGACGCCATGCACAAGCTGTAAGCGGAGGCGGAACCATGCTGAATCTGCAAAACATCTTTGACACCATCGACATGATCGACAAGCAGCATCTGGACATCCGCACCATCACCATGGGCATCTCCCTGCTGGACTGCGTCAGCGAGGATCCCAAGCGCTGCTGTGACAAAATTTACGACAAGATCTGCCGCCGGGCGGAAAAACTGGTGCAGACGGGCCGGGATATCGAAAGCGAATTCGGCATCCCCATCGTCAACAAGCGCATCTCCGTCACCCCCATGGCGCTGGTGGCGGGCAGCTGCGACACCGAGGACTATGTCCCCTTCGCCCTGACCCTTGACCGGGCGGGCAAGACCTGCGGCGTGGACTTCCTGGGCGGCTACTCCGCGCTGGTGCAGAAGGGCTTCAGCAAGGGCGACGAGCTGCTGCTGCGCTCCATCCCCCAGGCGCTGGCCCAGACCGATCTGGTGTGCTCCAGCGTCAATGTGGGCAGCACAAAGGCCGGCATCAACATGGACGCCGTGGCCCGCATGGGCCGCATCATCAAGGAGACCGCCCATCTCACGAGGGACAAGGACGGTCTTGGCTGCGCCAAGCTGGTGGTGTTCTGCAACGCCGTGGAGGACAATCCCTTCATGGCGGGCGCCTTCCACGGCGTGGGCGAGGCCGACAGCGTCATCAACGTGGGTGTCTCCGGCCCCGGCGTGGTGTATCACGCCCTGCAGAAGTGCAAGGGTGAACCCTTTGACGTGGTGGCGGAGACCATCAAAAAGACCGCCTTCCAGATCACCCGCATGGGCCAGATGGTGGCCACCGAGGCATCCCGCCGTCTGGACACCCCCTTTGGCATCGTGGATCTGTCTCTGGCTCCCACCCCTGCCATTGGCGACAGCGTGGCCCGTATTCTGGAGGAGATGGGCCTTGCCGTCTGCGGCACCCACGGCACCACCGCCGCGCTGGCGCTGCTGAACGACGCGGTGAAGAAGGGCGGCGTTATGGCCAGCAGCCATGTGGGCGGCCTGTCCGGCGCGTTCATCCCCGTGTCGGAGGACGAGGGCATGATCGCCGCCGCCCAGCAGGGCACCCTGACCATCGACAAGCTGGAGGCCATGACCTGCGTTTGCTCCGTGGGCCTTGACATGATCGCCGTCCCCGGCGACACCAGCGCCGAGACCATCTCCGCCATCATCGCCGACGAGGCGGCGGTGGGCATGGTCAACAGCAAGACCACCGCCGTCCGCATCATCCCCGTGGAGGGCAAGACCGTGGGCGACGTGGTGGAAATGGGCGGATTGCTGGGCAGCGCGCCGCTGATGCCGGTGCACACCGAGTCCAGCGCCGACTTCATCGCCCGGGGTGGCCGCATCCCCGCCCCGCTGCAAAGCCTGAAGAACTGAGGGCCGCGCCATGATACGACACGCGACGGAAAACGATCTGCCCCGTATTCTGGAGATCTACGACATCGCCCGGCAGTTCATGCGGCAAAGCGGCAACATGGTGCAGTGGGTCAACGGCTACCCCTCGGAGCCGCTGCTGCGGCAGGATATTGCCAACGGCGACCTGTATGTGATGGAGGACGAGGGCGGTGTCTACTGCGCCTTTGCGCTGGTCATCGGCGACGATCCCACCTATGCCGTGATCGACGGCGCATGGCGGGACACCGCCACCCCCTACGGCACCATCCACCGCATCGGCAGCGACGGCACCCACCAGGGCGTGCTGCACGAGTGTGTGGAGTGGGCGGCCCGGCAGATCGCCCACCTGCGGGTGGACACCCATGCCGACAATCAGGTCATGCGGCGCTGCATCCTGCGGGAGGGCTTCACCTACTGCGGCGTCATCCATGTGGCGGACGGCACGCCCCGTGTGGCCTTCGAGTGGACATAAGAAAAAAGCAGTTGATGGAACGCTCCATCAACTGCTTTATTTTTGCCTCGCGGGCGGATAGGGCCGCGGCTCATCCGTGCGCCCCAAAATGTAATCCGTGGAAACCTTATAATACTCAGCCAGCGCCAGCAGGTGGCGCAAAGGGAGCACCCGCTTCCCCAATTCATAATTACTATACACCCGCTGATCGATCCCCAGCAGAGCCGCCACCTGTTTTTGCGCCAGATCGTGATCCTCACGCAGATCTCGCAGTCTCGGGATATACAAAGCGATCACCTCAAGAGCATTATATGTACTATCAAAAGATAGTATTGACTTTACTATCAAAGCATAGTAAAATTATCAAAAAACAAGGAGTGATCACATGGAATTGTACAAGGATATTCTGTCTGCGCAGATCAACAGCGGCCGTATCCCGGTGGAGATAACGGTCAGTCCGGAGGTCGTGCGGCAAATCGTATCCCAGAAATGCTATCAGGCACTGGAGCAGATCAAAGCCATCCTGTCCGATCCGGATCTGAGTGACGCGGCCTGTGTGCGCAAGCTGGAGGGTGTGCTTGCTGTGTTTGAAGCGCTGCATGAACCGGAAACCGAAAAATAACACAAAAAGAGGCACAAAAAAGCACCCTTAAAGGGTGCTTTTTTGCGTTGTAAAAGGGGTGTTATTCGTCGATCTTTCCTCTTGCGTGGAGTACGTCGTCCGCCGTCAGGGCCATCAGGTCGTCGCGGGTGACGTTCTCCATCTTGGCAAGGCGGTTGTTCTGTGCCACCAGAATATGCTCGAAGATGTTCCGTACGCCGCGGGCGTTGCCGAAGCTGTCTCCGGCGGCGCTTTCTTCCGCGATGTAGTCCCGCACCAGCGGCTCGGCCTCGGCGGTCAGCACATAGCCCTTGCCGCAGCGCATCTTGAAGATGGCCATCATCTCGTCCACCGTGTAGTCGGGGAACAGCAGGAAGCGGTTGAAGCGGCTCTCCAGGCCGGGGTTGGAGTGGATGAACTTCTCCATCAGGTCGGTATAGCCTGCCACGATCACCACCAGATCATCCCGGTGATCCTCCATGGCCTTCAGCACCGTGTCGATGGCCTCCTGGCCGAAATCGTTCTCTGACTTGCCATTGAGGGCGTAGGCCTCGTCGATGAACAGCACGCCGCCCATGGCCTTTTCGATGGCCTTCTGGGTCTTGATGGCCGTCTGGCCCACATAGCCCGCCACCAGGCCGCTGCGGTCCACCTCCACCAGCTGGCCCTTGCTGAGGATGCCGAGGGAGCGGTAGATGCGGGCCATCATGCGGGCCATCATCGTCTTGCCGGTGCCGGGATTGCCGGTGAACACCATGTGGAGGGACATATCAGTGGTGGGCAAATCATGCTCACGGCGCAGCTTGTAGACCTGCACCATGTTGATGAGGCTGCGCACCTCATCCTTCACCACGTCAAGGCCGATGTAGCTGTCCAGCTCCGAGAGAAGATCCTCCATCTTCTCCGGCGGCGGCAGTTCTTCCTTGGGCTCCGCCTCCTTCTGGCCGGTGGATACGGCGGCCTTCTTCTCGCTTTCGCCGCCGGAGGGCGCTTTGGGCGCGGCAGGGGCCTGCGGCGCAGCGGGCGCGCCCCAGAAGTCGCTGTTCATCCGCTTGATGCCGTTCTCCGTCATGGAGCGGATCACATCCAGCTGCTGCAGGATGATCTTATCTTTCTGATCCATTCTGATACCTCCTGATGTGGAGTGCTTTGAACGGGTCGATGTGGGCATCGACCCCTACTTATTTTGAAAGTTTTACATGGGCCATGGCCCGGAAGAGAAGCGCCGACACAAAGCCCGTCAGCGTTCCCGTCACCAGCGACACCGCCAGCAGAAACGGCAGATAGCCCAGTACCATGGTATTGCCCAGCGTAATGACCGCCGCCGCCATCTGGCCCACGTTGTGGGCCGCCGCGCCGCCGATGGACACGCCATAAATGCTGAGACGGCGGCAATGCTTCAGGCCGATCATCACCAGCATGGCGGTGAGCCCCCCCAGCAGGGAGAACAGCAGCGCCGACACATTCCCGGCAAACAGACTGCCCAGGCCGCACCGGGCCAGCAGGATCACCAGCGCCGGGGCCGTCCCCAGCTCATACAGGGCAAACACCGTGACGATGTTGGCAAGGCCCAGCTTCACGCCCGGCAGCGGCACCACCAGCGACACGGGAAACAGGTTCTCCAGCGTGCTCAGGCCCAGCGCCAGCGCTGTCAGCACGGCGCACAGGGCAAGGTTTTTCGTCGTCCATTTCATGCCGTCACCCCACGATCACGTCCGGCGCGTCGGCGGAAGCCGCGCCCTCCAGATGGATCACCACCTGCGCGGGCAAACAGACGATGGACTGTCCCGCCCGGCGGATATGGCCGGTGTGGACGCAGTCCTGGGTGGGGCAGTCGCTGCCCGCGATCCACACGCTGTCCCCGTCGGCGGCGATGGTCAGGGTGTAGCCGTTATGGGCAACGGTAGTCCCGGCGAAGCCGCTCAGCTTCACCCGCTGTGTTTCCGCTCCGCCCACGGAAATCACCACCGTCACCTCGCCCATCTGTGTCCTGGGCAGATAGAACCACAGCGCCACAGCCACCGTCAGCAGCGCCACAATGGCCGCTACGATGGCGTCATAGCGGTTGAATTTCAATTCAGGCCGCGAGGAGTTGGTAGTCATAGCCGCTTCCCTCCGTCTCGCTGAAGCAGTCCTGCAAACCGGGCGTATACAGCACCCGGCCGTCCGCCGTCACCAGCACCATGTCAAAGGTGCCCTGCTGCCGCCAGAATTCCACCGCGCCGTCCTCGCCCATGACATACAGGGCGGTGGAATAGGCGTCGGCCATGGTGCCGGTGCCGCCGTCAGCGCGGCGGGCGACGATGGAGACGCTCAGAAGTCCGTTCTGCACCGGCCAGCCGGTGGCGGGGTCGATGATATGCTGATACACCGTGCCGTCCGGCGCGGTGAAATAGCGCTGATAGCCGCCGGAGGTCACCACAAAGGCGTCCGACAGGTGCAATGTGCAGGCAAAGCTCTCTGTATTCTTCGGGTCCTGGATGGCCACGTTCCAGGGCTTTCCCTCGGCGGTGGTACCATGAACGTAGACATTGCCGCCCAGGCTCACAAAGCCGCCGGAAATGCCGCTTCCGACAAACAGCGCCGCCGCCTTGTCGGAGGCGTAGCCCTTGCCGATGCCGCCCAGGTCGATGGCGCAGCCCTCATCCAGCGCGGCGGTATCGCCCTCCAGCCGGACATGACCGCTGCCCACCAGCGGCAACAGCGCGTCGATCTCCTCCTGAGAGGGGACGCGGGGACTGTCGGTGGTGATGCCCCACAGCGCCACCAGCGGCGCGATGGTCACATCGAAGGCTCCGTTGGTTTCGGCGCTGTATTCCAGCGCCGACCGCAGCAGCGCCGCCGTGTCATCGCTCAGCACCGCGGTGCCGTCGGCGTTCAGCCGGGCCACGTCGCTGGTGTCGACGGTGCGGCTGAGCCGCTGCTCCAGCGTATTAATCTCGTTGGCGGTCTGCTGCAGCACATCGAACGCGCCGTCGCCCACCGCCACAAGGGACATGTAGGTGTCCATGGCGAAGATGTCCAGCGTCTCGGTCTTGGGCGCGCCGCAGGCCGTCAGCGAAAGCGCCAGCAGGCAGGCCAGCAGCAGGCAGGTCAGCTTCTTCATAGCTCGCGCCGCCCTTCCAGCGCCCGCATCAGCGTGGCGTCGTCGGCAAATTCCAGATGGCCGCCCACGGGGATGCCGTAGGCCAGCCGCGTCACCTTCACGCCGAAGGGCTTCAGAAGCCGGGCGATGTACAGGGCCGTGGCCTCGCCCTCGGTGTCGGGGTTGGTGGCCATAATGACCTCCTGAATACCGCCTTTGGCCACGCGGTCCAGCAGCGACTTGATCTGCAGATCGTCCGGCCCCACATGGTTCATGGGAGACAGCACGCCGTGGAGTACATGGTAATGGCCGCTGAACTCCCGGCTCCGCTCGATGGCCAGCACATCGCGGGGATCGGCCACCACGCAGATGACCGTCTCGTCCCGGCGGGGATCGGCGCAGATGGGGCAAAGGCCGCCCGCCGTCAGATTGCGGCACACGGGGCACAGCGTCACGCTGCGCTTGGCGTCCACGATGGCGTGGGCAAAGGCCTCCGCCTCCTCCATAGGCAGGTTCAGCACATGGAAGGCCAGACGCTGGGCGGATTTGCCGCCGATGCCGGGCAGGCAGGCAAACTGCTCCACCAGCTTTTCAAGGGGCGCGGGAAAGTATTCCATGGGTCTTAACCTCTCAGTTCTTTGATGCGCTGGGGGATATCCTCCGCCTTATACACGGCGCTGCCGGCCACCAGCACGTTGGCCCCGGCATGGATGCACTGATGGCAGGTATTGGCGTCCACGCCGCCGTCCACCTCCAGCTCGCAGGCGGGATTCATGGCGTCGATATAGCCACGGATGGTCTGCACCTTGGGCATCATGTCGGCCATGAACTTCTGGCCGCCGAAGCCCGGCTCCACCGTCATCACCAGAATGATGTCGCACTCGCTGATAAAGGGCAGCACGGCGCTGGCGGGAGTCTTGGGCTTCACCACCACGCCTGCCTTCTTTCCCCTGGCATGGATGCGGCGCAGGGCCTCATGGATGTTCTCCTCCGTGTCCGCCTCCACATGGCAGGTGATGATATCGCCGCCAGCGTCGCAGAACCGCTCCACATAGCGCACAGGCCGCTCGATCATCAGATGAACGTCCAGCGGCAGGCTGGTGGTGGGGCGGATGGACTTCACCACGGGGATGCCGATGGAGATATTGGGTACGAACAGACCGTCCATCACGTCCACATGGACGTAATCGGCGGTGGAAATGCGTTCGATATCCCGCTGGAGGTTGGCGAAATCCGCCGACAGGATAGAGGGTGCGATCTTGATCATGGTGGCGCTCCTTTCACCGCACCGGTCCCGGCGGCGCGGCATATGATACAGTAAGCGGCGCAGCGCCGGCGCTCTCCCGCGCGGCGCGCTTCTGTCCTGTGCGGCGCTGAAGGGCCGCTTTTCAGATAGGGGGCCGGTGGGATACCTCCTGCCGGCCTCCATTGTGCTTTTAGCCACTATTGTGCTTTTAACTGATTTATTATACCAATTTCTCCGTGGGATTGCAATAAAGAGTTCCCGCTCTCCCCGTCAAAGCCAACAAAATTTTGACCAATTTGTTAATTTTCCTGATGTACCCTTTACCTTTTCGGTATTTTCCGCTAAAATAACGTGTTGTGTTGATACTCTCTAGGAAATCGAGGCGGAGCTATGAGTTTCTTTCAACGTCTGCGCAATGGACTGAGCCGGTTCATGTACGGCCGCAACGGCGCCGACCAACTGGGTCTGTGTATCATCTGGGCGGCCATCCTGCTGGACATCGTCAGCATGCTGACGAAAAAGGTCCCCCTGCTGTCCGGCATCATCGGCGCTGTCACCACGGTGATGGTGCTGTGGGCGCTGTTCCGGGTATTCTCCCGGAATCTGGAAAAACGCCGGGCCGAGAACGCCGCCTTCCTGCAAAAGTTCTGGTGGCCGCTGAAGCGGAAGCTCAGCAGCGGCAGGCAGCAGCGGATGGATAAGGAACACAAGTACTTCACCTGTCCCAACTGCAAGACCGTGTGCCGCGTGCCGGTGGGCAAGGGCAAGATCGTCATCACCTGTCCCAAGTGTCACCACGAAATCCGGGGAAAGAGCTGAAATATGGATAAAAAAGACCGGTATCCGAACGGTTCATGTTTATAGGTACACAACGTGACCTATGGGGCAGACCGGACGGTACGGGGCAAACAAAAAAGCAGACCGAGAGAGAATTCTCTCGGTCTGCTTTTACTTTGTATTGACGGTTTTTTGCAAAAACAGCAATTTCCGTGCTGCCGCCCGGTCAGGCATTAGAGGCTTCATCGGTTGTTTTCTTCTGGGGCTTCATGCCCCAAAAGACTACATTCATCACAATCACGATCAGCGCGACCAC
>CAVHKA010000088.1:0-2043 GCA_963636325.1 Agathobacter sp.
GCTCCAACCCTCGCGCCGCGCCTTGCGGTGCAGCTCCACCAGCTCCACGGTGATGTCCTCGCCCTCGCCCAGACTGACGAGATCGATAAAGTCAGCGATAGGCTCGGCGTTATACATGGCGGTGCCGCCGGCAATCACCAGCGGGGTCAGACCGTCACGCTGGGCGCTGCGGAGAGGGATCCCCGCCAGATCCAGCATGTTCAGGATGGCGGTGAAAGCCATCTCATACCCCACCGAAAAGGCTACGATATCAAAATTTGTGATGGGGTCACCGGATTCCAGCGCAAAGAGGGGCATGCCCGCCCTGCGCATCTCCTCCTCCATGTCGCCCCATGGAGCAAAGACCCGCTCGCACCACACGCCGTCCATATTGTTCATGACGCCGTACAGGATCCGCATGCCCAGATTGGACATGCCGATCTCATAGGTATCCGGGAAGCAGAAGGCGATGCGGGTATCCACCTGCGCCTTATCCTTGATGACCGCGTTATATTCGCCGCCCACATAGCGCGCAGGCTTCTGCACTCTGGGCAGGATACGTTCCAGTTTTTTGTCCACAGTCGTTCTCCTGTTGTATACTTGAAAAAATCATCTTATTATTTTACCTTCTTTGCGGCGGTTTGGCAACCCCTATTTACCGTGATGGTGTGCCACAGCAGTGCGGCCGCTGCCAGCAACAGAAAGGGGCTTCCCCCCTTCCACAGTGCCGCGGCCGCCGCCAGCGTCAACAGCGCCGCCATACCGAAGCTGACAATGCCGGTGATCCGGTCCGCGGTGTACGGCTCCGTCAGCCACGCCAGAAGGTTCCAGAGCATACTGCCGCCGTCCAACGGAAGGATGGGCAGCAAGTTGAATACACCCAGCACCAGCTGTGCGCCCGCAAACAGGTACAGCACCTCCCACAGCCGTCCACCGTAGGCCAGCGGCAGCGCCAGCAGCAGGTTCGTCACCGGCCCGGCGGCGGCTGCCAGCAGCTCGCCGCCGTAGGAGAGCCGTCCCGCCATCTGTATCTCCGCTCCCAGCGCTGTGACGTGGATCGCCGTCACTCTGGCGCGCAGCCGCCGCAGCATCCCATAGTGCCCCAGTTCGTGGCAAAGCGCCGCCAGCAGCAGTGCCGAAAGCAGCATCGGTGAGGACAGCATCACAAACAGCGCCAGCAAGAGCGGCGCTGACGGTGAGATATGTATTTTTACAGGCGAGTTATGTGACATAATAGACCGGATTCAGATAAATATTGTCCTGATGCAGCTCAAAATGCAGATGGTAACCGGTAGCGTCTCCGGTATTCCCTACCTCAGCGATGGGATCGCCCATGCGGACGGACTGCCCCGACGAGGCGTTGATGCGGCTGCAATGGGCGTACAACGTGGTATAGCCGCTTGCGTGGGTCACAATAATATACTTCCCCAACTCCGTGCTCTCCGCGATGGCGGTAACGGTGCCGTCAGCAAAGGAGCGGATGATCTCCCCTTTTTCACAGCCGATGTCCATGCCGTAATGGAACCGCTCCGTGCCCTCCACCGGGTGGTCACGGAAGCCGAAGGCGGATGTCACTGTACCCTCCACCGGCTTCTGATAGTCAAATCCCAGCACCTGCTGCAGCATATTCACGATCTCCGGCGTGGTGCCGTCGCCATAAATGACGGCGTTGCGGTCCAGCTCATGGCTGATCTGCGATGTCTGGGTGCCGAACACCGCCACGCAGGCATCGTTGATGACGTCGGCCAGATCGTCGCCGCCGATGGCACGTCCCGCCGCGGAAAAGGCCGCCACAAAATCGGTGTCCTCGCCCATCAGGCGCAGCACCTCGCCGCCGTACTGACGGGCTACATCCGGCATGGTGAATTTTACCGTCACGACCACCACCAGTACGGCGGCGCTGACCAGTAATTGCAGCATGCGGCGGGTGCTGCCGGGCTTAGCCGCCTGCTGCCGTCTGCCCGACTTCCCGCCGACAGGTGTGCGTCTGGAGCGCGGCGGAACCGGCGGCAGGCTTGTGGGCCGCACACGTTTTCCTTTCGTCATGGGACAACACCTCCTGCG
>CAVHKA010000088.1:2053-7908 GCA_963636325.1 Agathobacter sp.
ACCAGTACGGCGGCGCTGACCAGTAATTGCAGCATGCGGCGGGTGCTGCCGGGCCGTGGCTGCTGGCGCTTTCCCGGCGTTCTGCCGCCTGTCGCTCTAGGTCTTGGCGGTGGCGGCGGCAGCTTGTTGCTCCGTACCCGTTTTCCTTTCGTCATGGGACAACACCTCCTGCGTCCACTATATGCAGACCGACGTGTGGAATATACGCAAAACGGCTTCACCAGACGGAAGAAACGAAAAAGCCCCATCCAAAACGGATGGAGCTTTTTTGCAAAAAGATTATGGAAGAATTGCAAATTCAATGTCTACAGGATATACAACTTCAAAATCGTGAGGCCAATCGAAGAAAAATGTGATATCACGTACATTTTGATTAGGATCATTCTTTGCAGGAATAAGTCGAACTTTCTTTGGGTTTTGAACCCAACCGAGCTTTTCGATTTTCTTTATCGTCTTTTCTTTATAAGATTCTGATTCATCTGGATGAAAACATACTCTTATCTGTTTCATTTTTCTCCTCCTGATAGATTGAAATTTTCTGTCAGTGTTTTATTTGTATATTGTACCACAAAAGCACAAAAATGAAAAGCCGGAACTTGCCTAAAGACAAATTCCGGTTTATGGTCGGAGTGGGGGGACTTGAACCCCCGGCCTCTTGGTCCCGAACCAAGCGCGCTACCAACTGCGCTACACCCCGTAAGCTTTTTTATTATAAAGAGTAATTCAGATTCTGTCAAGTGAAAATTATCCAGTGCGGCACAATATCCCATAAGACGCGGTGATGTCGGGCATACTGTCTGTAATCGACTGCTGCAAAAAGGAGAACGTTGGAATGAAAAAACAGCTGATCTTGCCGGTGTTCCCGGCTTGTTCCTGTGTCAAGCTGACCTCAAAGCAGGGCCTACCCTACTGGTTCCGCACCTGCGACCTGAACACCAGCGTGTGGGACGCGGGCGCGCATGTGGTGTCCTTCCCTGCCGGGGCGGATATCCCCGTAAGTAGCGGCTCCCTGCGGACACGGTATCCGATTCTCGGAATTACCTATAATGTGTATGACAGCTGGCTGCTGGACGGCATCAACGGCGAGGGCCTGACAGGTGGTCTGCTGCTTCTGGAGGAGGGCACCAGCGTCAGCGGGCCGCAGGACGGATATACCGGCGTAATGGGCATGGAGCTGGTCACGGCGCTGCTGGCCGTTTGCCGGGATATTGCCGAGGTGTGCGAAACGGTCAAGACGATCCAAGTTACAGATGTGCCGATAGAGGGCGGCAGCGTACCTGCGACGATGCACTATTTCTTTGCTGACGCAACGGCCCGTACTGTGGTGCTGGAGGCGGCTGACCCGGCGCATCCGGGACAGCTGCAGGCTTACCATGCCGACAGCATCGGCGTGATGACCAACTCCCCTCCCTACCCCCAGCAGTTGGATAATCTGCGCTGGTTCCTTTCCCAATCGCCGGAGCTGCACCGGGGCGGCGACGACTGCCCTATTACGCAACCGGCGTGGGAGGGCGTGCGGCTGTCCGGCGATCCCAGCGCGCCGCATCTGACGCAAAGCGGCGTGCTTCCCGCGTCCTACGCGCCGTATGATCGCTTTGTGCGGCTGGCGGTACTGAAAGCCCTGAACCATGACGGACAGTGGATTGACGACGGGCAGATGTTGCCGCTGGGCAGCGGGCTGATGCGCACGGTGTTTGAGCCACACAGCCGGGGCGTATACCACTACCGCTCCCTGGATGCGGCAGGCATGCCCACAGGCAGCCGCGACGGCTATACCCAGTATACGGTGATGTACGATCTGCGCCGGCGTGAGCTGTATCTCCAGCCCTATGACGCCACCGCATGGACAAGGGTGGCCTTACGGGACTGTTCCGCCGATAAGATCGAATACCATCCGGTGGATCGTGACGCGCTGGGCGGCGTGATAGACAGCGATACACTCCGCAGGGAATAAGAAAACGAGGGTATTTAACCCTCGTTTTCTTATTCTTAAAGTGTCAGGCCAAACTGGGCATAGCCCCAGGCCAGTTCATCATCACGGAGTTCCCGTGCGGTGACAGTGTCGCCGTCGAACTCCTTGTAGAGATGGCCGTCCAGCGTAATGCGGCCCGTGGGGGTCTTGAGGGAGAACATCTCCTGCGGGAAGAAGGGGGAACTGGGATGATTCTCGCAGAAGAACGTCACAGCATAGAAATCGCAGATCAGCTGCGGCTCCTCGGTGAAGGAGTAGAACTGCCGCCACTCGCCGTTGTGGAGATCCAACACCACCCAGCCAAGGAAATCATCCTTATCCAGCCGGTACGTCTCGCCGTACTGCTCCTGCACCAGCCCTTCCTCCATGCGCAGCGGCTCACGGGGGCATACCTCGCCGGTGCCCACATCGCACAGGTAGGTGCCGTCCACGGCCTCTACCTTCAATACCCGGTGGCGGCGCATGGGGATGGTACTCTCGCCCCGCAGATAGCGGGCAAAGCAGTCGGTGACCTTGTAGCCCAGCTGCCGCAGCAGCCAACCGTACAGGCCATTTAGTTCGAAGCAGTAACCGCCCCGACGGTTCATCACGATCTTTTCAAACAGGTCATCCTCCTCCAGCGAAAGAGGGATATTGCGGATGATGTCCAGATTCTCATAAGGGATGGTGGTGCAGTGGGCATACTGGATCTTCTTCAGCAGCGCGCCGTCGCACACGATATGCTCCGGCATCTCCAGACCAATGCGGTCAAAATAGGCTTTTACTTTATCCATTTTCATTCTCCGATATCTTCTCCAGCAGCGAGACCACCGTCAGCAGCTGCTCGCGCGTTACATAGGGGGACGGCTCATGGCGGCGGGCGCAGTCCAGAAAATGGCTCAGCTCGTTATAATACCAGCCGCAGGGCGGCACATTGATGCCGGTGGACACGGTGACCGCGTCGGCGGTGTCGAACACCTCCGGCTCCCTGCCGAACTGATAGCCGGTCAGCGTCTGTCCGTCGTTGATGAGCATGCCGTTTTCAAAATAGACGCGCCAGCGTGCTGTCCATGGAATGGGCGCGTTGAACCACGCCGCCTCGGCACAGACGTGCAGGCCGCCGAAGGTATACTGGAAGCGGTACTGCTCCCGGTAGGCCTTATCCGCGCCGCCGCAGGAGGTGACCGATACGCCGCCCGGTGTGCCGAACAGCGAGACGATGATATCCAGATCGTGGATATGCAGGTCAAAGGGCAGCAGGCCGGATCTATCCCTGTCGAACAGCCAGCCGCCCTGCACCCATTGCGGGCAGGCGGACAGCCGCTCAAACACCGCGTCCAGCGGCTTGCCGTAAGTGCCGTCCTTCACGATGCGGCGGAGGATCTCCACCTCCTTGGTGAATTGCAGCACCTGCGCCACATACAGCTGGCAGCCGTTAGCCTGAGCCGTATCCAGCATTTCCCTTGCGTCGGCGGAGCTGAGGGCAATGGGCTTTTCCACGATGGTATCCCTGCCGCAGCGCAGGCTTTCCATCACCATATCGTGATGAGTATAGGTGGGCGTGCAGATATCCACGATATCCACATGGGCCGCCATCTCATCAATGGTGGCGTATAGCGGCAGGCCCCACTCCTCCGCGGCGGCCTTTGCCTTATCGCTGGTACCGCACAGCGCCGTGACGGCGCAGTCGGGGATCTCCTTGAAATTGGCGTAGTGTACCCGACCCATACCGCCGGTCCCCACCAGTCCGATCTTGATCATGAAGCCTCCTTACAGCACGAAGCCCTGAGAGATCAGATAGTCTGCGCTGTCCTGCACCGCCTGATCCACCTCGGCCAGGTTCCTGGGGCCTGCCTGAGTGAATTCGATCTCAATGGAGAAGGGGCTCATGTTGTTGTCGGCGTCCAGCGCGTCAAACAGCGTCGGGAAGTCGATATAGCCCTTGCCCAGTGCCGGGAAGTTCCACTCCTGACGGCCGGCGGCCTTGTCCTTCAGGTGGACATAGCCGATCTTATCCATGGAGGCCAGAAAGTCCTTGGTCACATCTACGTCGCCGTAGAAGATGGCGTTGGCGGTATCGTAATTGATGAGGACGCGGGGAGAATCCACCAGCTCCACGATCTCCTTCAGGATGGCGCCTGTGCCGTGTTCGCCGTGGGTCTCCAGCACCAGCGTCATGTCATATTCCTCCAGATAAGGCACCAGATCGCGGACGTGCTGGGCCACTACGGCGTTGGAGGCCACCGCTTTATCCTCCAGATGGGCCTCTCCAATAGAGGAAACGATGTAGTCGCAGCCGAAGAAATGTGCCAGACGAATGTTGCGGACGAAATCACCGATGCGCTCTGTGTCCATCAGGTTGGTGTGACCGCTCATGGCAAAGGGGATCAGACCGGCCTCGTCCAGCATGTCCTTGACCTCCAGCAGCCGCGCGAAGCTCTGGTCGGGGAATACATGCTCCGTCCAGCCCTTGGTGGCGGTCAGCTCGATATAGCGGAAGCCCGCCTTCTTGATACCGGCGATGGCCTCCTCAATGGAAAAGCCGTGGTAGCAATTGGAGTTTACCGCGATGATGCGCTCTTTTCTCATGGGTTCCCCTGCCTTTCAGATGATGTAGTTGTCCAGATACCGCTTGGACAGGCGAATGGAATTCAGGATATCCTCGCGGGTATCCTCGAAAGCCTTGTCCTCCACCTCAATCACGGCGTTGCCGTCGTAGCGGATGTCGTTGAGGGCCGCGATAAAGGCCGCCCAGTTCACGTCGCCATGGCCGGGGATCACGGGCACCATGTAGTCCAGCGGATAGGCCAGCACGCCGCACTCCGCCAACTTTTCGGGGTACAGCTTGATGTCCTTGAAGTGGACGTGGAACAGCTTGTCCTTGAACTCATAGACGGTTTTGACGTAGTCCATCTGCTGCCATACATAGTGGCTGGGGTCGAAGTTCAGGCCGAAGTTGGGGCTGGGCAGACGGCGGAACAGCTCACGGAAAATATCCGGCGTGCACATCAGGTTCTGGCCGCCGGGCCACTGGTCAGCGCCGAACAGCATGGGGCAGTTCTCAATGGCGACCTTGACGCCGCACTCCTCCGCCAGACGGATGATGGGGGGCCAGATCTCGTCAAAAAGCTGATAGTTTTCCTCGCGGGTCTTGTGCTGGTCGCGGCCGATGAAGGTGGTGACCATGCCCACGCCCAGCTTTTCGCTGGCGCGGATCAGCGTTTTCAGATGGTCGATGGCGGCGGCGCGCTTCTCCAGATCGGAATCCATGGTGTTGGGATAGAAGGCCAGAGAGGAAATGGTCAGTCCCTTCCCTGCCGCGTAATCCACCACATGGCGGGCGTAGTCATCATCCTCCAGCACGTGGGCGCAGTCGATATGGCTGACGCCGGCATAGCGGCGCTCCGCCTTACCGGCGGGCCAGCAGGCCACCTCCAGACAACGGAAGCCCATCTCCGCGGCGATATCCACCGCGTCCTCATACGTCCAGCCATCCAGGATGGCGGTCAGCAGTCCGAATTTCATCATAGCTTTTCTCCTCCTTGATTCAGCGGTTTTCGGGGATGTCTACCGTAGTGCCTGCCTTGGCGGATTCCAGAGAGGCAAACACGGCGCGCATGGCGTACAGTGCTTCCTCGCCGGAGATCTCCGGCGGGGTGTTGGTCTCCAGGCAATTCATCCACAGGTCGATCACGCCGGACTTGGTCTGATTGTCGTTGGTCTGGATCTGCTCCACGTCGTAGACCTTTTCCGTGCCGTCGGCCAGCTTCACCACGATGGAATGAGCGGGATCGTCATAAATGCGCATGATGCCCTTCTCGCCGTAGAGAATGGTGGAGTTATCCTCCGCGCCGTAGTAGGTCCAGCTGGCGGTCATGGTGCCCATGGTGCCGCCGGACATCTC
>CAVHKA010000089.1:0-1806 GCA_963636325.1 Agathobacter sp.
ACGGCCTGAAGGGCGAGAAGATCGTCAACATGAACATCGCCGCCGTGGACGCCGGTATCAACGCCCTGGTGGAGGTGAAGGTGAAGCCCGAGTGGAAGAACCTGTCCGGCGCCGCCATCAAGCCCGCCGCCGCCGACCTGCCCTACGTCATCAAGAATATTCTGGTGCCCATCAACGCCCAGAAGGGCGATGACCTGCCTGTCTCCGCCTTCAAGGGCATGGAGGACGGCACCATGCCGCTGGGCACCTCCCGCTATGAGAAGCGCGGCATCGCCACCCATCTGCCTGTGTGGGACGCCACCGAGTGCCTGCAGTGCAACATGTGCTCCTTCGTCTGCCCCCACGCTGTCATCCGTCCCTTCCTGCTGGACGAGAAGGAAGCCGCCAACGCCCCCGAGGGTCTGGTGATGGTGGACGCCAAGGGTCCCCAGCTGACAGGTATGAAGTACGCCATGGGCGTGTCCACCCTGGACTGCACCAGCTGCGGCAGCTGCGTTTCCTCCTGCCCCAAGGGCGGCAAGGCCCTGAAGATGGTGCCCACTCACGAGGTATCTCTGGATCAGACCAACTGGGAGTACCTGTTCAACCTGCCCATCAAGGGTGACAAGGTGGATAAGTTCAGCCTGAAGGGCAGCCAGTTCAAGCAGCCTCTGGTGGAGTTCAACGGCGCCTGCGCCGGCTGCGGCGAGACCCCCTATATCAAGCTGTTGACCCAGCTGTTCGGCGACAAGATGTATCTGGCCAACGCCACCGGCTGCACCCAGGCTTGGGGCGCGGCAATGCCCTGCGTTCCCTACTGCAAGAACCAGGAGGGCAAGGGCGTGGCATGGTCCAACTCCCTGTTCGAGAACAATGCCGAGTTCTCCTATGGTATGTGCCTGGCTGTCAAGCAGCTGCGCGACTGCGTCACCGGCTATGTGAAGGAACTGGACGCCCTGACCAAGGATGAGGCTGTCAAGGCCGCCATCGCCAAGTATCTGGAGACCTATGACGATCTGGATGCCTCCACGCCCGCCACCGCCGCGCTGGTGGCCGTGCTGGAGAACGGCAAGTTCTCCGCCGGCGAGCAGAAGATCGTGGACGAGATCATCAAGCGCAAGAAGGATCTGTCCAAGAAGACCATGTGGATGTACGGCGGCGACGGCTGGGCCTACGATATCGGCTACGGCGGTCTGGATCACGTGTTCGCCATGGGCGAGGATGTGAATGTCCTGCTGGTGGATACCGAGGTCTACTCCAACACCGGCGGCCAGTCCTCCAAGGCCACGCCTGTGGGCGCAGTGGCCCAGTTCCAGGCCAGCGGCAAAAAGACCAAGAAGAAAGACCTTGGCATGTTGATGATGACCTATGACAACGTCTATGTGGCCCAGTGCTCCATGGGCGCCAACCCCAACCAGCTGATCAAGGCCATCAAGGAAGCCGAAGCCCACAAGGGCCCCTCTCTGGTGATCTGCTACGCGCCCTGCATCAACCACGGCATCAAGAAGGGCATGAACAATGTCCAGCAGGAGATGAAGGACGCCGTCGCTTCCGGTTACTGGAATCTGTATCGCTACGATCCCAGCACCAAGAAGTTCACCCTGGATTCCAAGGAGCCCACCATGCCTCTGTACGACTTCATGAAGGGCGAGGTGCGTTACGCTTCTCTGGAACTGAGCTTCCCCGAGAACGCCAAGACCCTGTTTGCCGAGGCGGAAGAGGATGCCAAGATCAAGTACGAATCCTACAAGCGCCGCAGCGAGAACTAAACAAAGCAAAAAGATCTCCGGTCGCAAGACCGGAGATCTTTTTATGCAGTGAAAAGAG
>CAVHKA010000089.1:1816-7806 GCA_963636325.1 Agathobacter sp.
GTCCAGAGGAGGTTCGTTAAAGGCCCCCTTGTGTAAAGGGGGAGAGAGCCGTGCGCTGCCAGTGGCAGATGAAGCACGGCGAACGAGTGGCAGCGGTCAAAATTTCGGCGGCATAAATGCCGCTGCGAAATTTTGGGCACCGCAACAGGTCATGTCAGCCACAAGGCTGACTGGGGGATTGACCGTCAACCCCTCCGTCAACGCTTCGCGCCACCTCCCCTTACACAGGGGAGGCTTTAAGGCTCCTACTGTGAAAATCGTCCCTAATGCAGACGGCGGCGTTTTCTTCCAGCGGAAGCATCCATGTGCATCGCTTGCATGCAAACTATGCCAACACCAACATCAACACCAACTACAACATCATCTTCAACTACAACACCATGGCCGCGGCAGCCCTTCGGGCTGCCAGCGGCGATCAGAAAAAACAGCTTTTTATTTGTTGCAGGATACGTTACACTTCACCGTCATGGCCTTCTTCGGGAAGGGAAACGGCCATCCGCCGCTTGCAGTACAGCAGGGCATAGCCCAGCATCACCACATTCACCGCCGCGAAGGCCCAGAAAACAGGGGAGTGGAAGTCCAGCCGGTTTCCCAGAATGGTGAAGCAGATGGTGCCCGGATAGATGGCCAGCCACGAGCTGACCAGATATGTCCCGTACCCGGTGCGCAGCATGCCGAACAGCACGCCCAGCACCTCCATGCTGAGACCCAGCGAGTGGATAACGAAGCAGGAAGCAAAGCCCATCTCCTGGGACGGGTCGAAAAACCGCTTGATCCGGGGATGGCGGTCCAGCAGACTGTTCAGGTCGGAGGGGTCCGTGTGACGGCCCACCAAATAGGAGGCCGACAGGCTCACCGCCAGGCCCACCGCGTTGATGATCAGCGCCGCGGGCAGGGGAAACACCAGCGCCACCGATACCACCAGCACATGGTACACCACCGCCACGGAGATGCCCTTCAAGGCGTAAAGCCCCAGCGCCACCAGCACGGCCAGCGCCGGCTTGTCTGCCACCAGCTGGGGCAGCGTCCCCAGGTCGATCACGCCGCACAGGGTCAGCACGCCCAGCACGACGGCCAGCAAGGCCATGGCCAGTACCGGCGCATAGCCCTTCCATTTTGCTTTCTTCATGAACAGGAAAACTCCTTGAGATGAAATAAGGTGCTGCGCGAATTACTGGGGCTTGTGCATCCGCTTTTTCACGGCCCGGCCCGTGGGCGTGGCGGCCAGACCGCCCAGCGCCGTCTCACGGAACTCCACCGGCATGCGGCGGCCCACCTCGCCCATGGCGTCGATGACCTCGTCCACGGGGATGCGGCTCTCCACACCGGCCAGCGCCATATCCGCCACACTGACGGCGTTCACCGCGCCGATGACGTTGCGCTTGACGCAGGGGACCTCCACCAGACCCGCCACCGGGTCGCACACCAGACCCAGCAGGTTTTTCAATGCCATGGCCACCGCGTGGCCGATCTGCGCGCCGGTGCCGCCCCGCAGGGCCACCAGCGCGCCCGCCGCCATGGCGGAGGCGGTGCCGATCTCCGCCTGACAGCCGCCGGAGGCACCGGCGATACAGGCCCGGTAGGCGATCACCGCGCCGATACCGCTGGCCACATACAGAGCCTCCAGGATCTGGTGCTGGCTCAGCTCCTCATACTTGCACAGGGGCAGCAGCACCGCCGGAAGCACGCCGCAGGCGCCCGCCGTAGGGGCCGCCACGATGCGCCGCATGCAGGCGTTGGATTCCGCCATGCTCAGCGCCTCGGCAATGACCTCGCTGACGTAGCCGCCGGACATGGCCTCGCCCCGGATGCAGTACTGCCGCATCTTCATGCCATCGCCGCCCACCAGACCGCTGACGGAGCGCTTCTGCCCCGTGTAGCTGTCCGCCGCGTCCACCATGGCCTGCCATGTGGTCAGCATCTTGGCCATGGACTGGTTGCGGGTCACCTGCCGGGTCTCCATGTCGTCCTCTAATACGATCTCCCAGAAGGGCTTGCCCCTCTCGGCCATCAGGTCAAAGATTTCCTTCATCGAATCCAGAGACATCGTCATCCTCCTCCTTATCGTAGTAGATAATGGACAGTATGCCCGGCAGCTGGCCGATGAAATCCACCTGCTCCGGCTTGATATGCTGGTCGATCTCAATGATCATCAGGGATTCGCCGCCCCGCTTGTGCCGCCACATGCTCATGTTGGCGATGTTGATGCGGAACTGGCTGAGAATGGTGGTCACCGCCGCCTCGGAGGAATAGTAGTCCAGATTGCGGATCACCAGCGTGTTGTACTCGCCGGTGAAGCTGACCTTGATGCCGTCCAGCTTATCCACCATGATGCGGCCGCCGCCCAGACTGCTGGCCTGCATCTCCAGATGTTTGCCGCCTTCGCCCCAGGCTTCGATGACCGCCGTGTTGGGGTGGGCGTCCCGCAGGTCGATGGTGTCGATGGTGTAGCTGAGACCCTCCTTCTTCGCTTCCTCGAAGGCGGAGGGGATGCGCAGGTCATCCGGCTTCATGCCCAGCAGTCCCGCCACCAGCGCCCGGTCGGTGCCGTGGCCCAGTCCCGTGTCGGCAAAGGAGCCGTACAGGTGGATGGCGGCCCTTGTGGGCTTGCTGCCCAGCAGGGTGCGGGCCATGCTGCCGATGCGGGCCGCGCCCGCCGTATGTGAGCTGGAGGGGCCGACCATCACCGGCCCGAGAATATCAAAAATATCCATAGTGCTCCTCCCGTGATTTTTCTCTTTCCCGATTGTACCACAGTCGGGCGCAAAAGGGAAGTAAAGAAATCGCGGGCAGGGTTACGGGCTTTCTCAGGTCAGCAGCTTGAACAGCATCACCACCGCGCCCAGCACCACCAACACCACGCCGGTGGCCCGGTTCAGCGTTTTTGGCGTGGCCTTGTTGGCGAACACAGCGGCGATCCGCGCCCACACCAGCGTGAATACCACGCACAGCCAGAACACCGTCCAGTCCGGCGCGCCGCCGATGGCAAAGTGGGAGATGGCGCCGGTCAGGGCCGTGAAGGTCATGATGAACACGCTGGTGCCCACGGCGGTTTTCAGCTCATAGCCCAGTACGCTGGTTAAAATCAGCAGCATCATCATGCCGCCGCCCGCGCCCACGAAGCCGCAGATGAAGCCGATCAGCATGCCGCACACCACCGACTGGACGGCCCGCTTTCTGGCGGACACCGCCATCATGGTCTCCTTGGTGGTCATGACGGGCCGCAGGATGAACTTGACGCCCAGCAGGAACGTCATGAACACGGAAAAGCCGCCCATGGTGGTGGAGGGCACCAGACTGGCGATATAGCTGCCCACCACCGTAAAGGCCAACACGCTGGCCATCATGATGAGGCCGTTGCGCACGTCCAGATTCTTGTTTTTGCCGTAGGTATAGGCGGAGACGGCGCTGGCCAGCACGTCGGAGGACAGGGCGATGCCCACGGCCATATAGGGATCCATGTCCAGAAACGTGATCAGCATGGGGCTGATGACAGCGGCGGCGCTCATCCCGGCAAAGCCGGTGCCAAGCCCCGCGCCCATCCCGGCGAAAAAGGTCACAAGGACGGTAAATAACACTTCCATATGCTTCATTCTCCTTTTAACAGCTCGTCCAGATTGTCGTTCATCATGGTCAGCGTTTTCAGAAAGGCCGCCTTGGTCTCGGCGTCGATGCCGCGGAACAGCCGCTCCAGAAACGCCTCCTGCAATTGCCGTCCCTGCCGGATGATGGGCTGTGCCTTCTCCGTGCAGCAGAGCCGGGTCTTGCGCCGGTCGCCCGCCACCGCCTGACGGGTCAGGTAGCCGTCCCGCGCCAGCTTGTCCACGTTTACCGACACCAGATTGGCCTTGATCTTCCGGATCTCCACAATATCCGCCGCCGTGCTGTACGCCGGGTTGTTGGCCAGAAACAGCAGAATGTCAAAGGCGGTCTGGGGCAGGTTCAGCTCCCGGCACAGGGGCTTGCAGGCCGCGCCGTAGGCCAGCGCCACCTTCCGTGAGAACTCCATGCTGAGGTTCATCGAATATTCCTCCAAAATGATAAAGTTCAAATTTGAAGTAAAATATAGCAAAAAGAGCAGACGTTGTCAAGGGCAGAAGTGCTCATAACCCTACTGAAAAAGTTAATATTACGATTGACAAGTAAACTTGGCAATGCTACAATAATGACAAGAAAACTTGGCAAGGAGGTGCCGATATGAACAAGGAGGATATTCTGGCCATCAGCCGCAGGGAGAACCAAAACAGGGACTTGGCGGAGATGGAGACCACCGCGCAGGCGGGCAGTATCGCAAGCCGTGTCGGCGCCGGTGTATGCTGTCTTGTCTCGGTCATCTTTGTTTGGGCGACCAATACGCTGCTGTACAGCCCGTGGATCATCTATTTCAGCATCCTCGGTACACACTATCTGGTGAAGTTCAGAAGGGTAAAGAGGAAAACCGATTTGACGCTCACCGCTTTATATCTCGCCATGTGCCTGCTGTGCTTTGTCCTGTTTCTCCTGCGGCTTGCTGAGGTGAAGGGATGAACGAGGGACTGAAGCTGCAAAACAGGCTGAAGGAGGCCCGTTCTGAAAAAAATCTCTCGCAGGCGCAGCTGGCGGAAATGGTGGGCGTATCGCGGAATACCATCAGCTCCATTGAAACGGGGCAGTTTAATCCGACCGCGAAACTGGCGTTGATCCTCTGCATCGCGCTGGATAAAAAGTTTGAAGAATTATTCTTTTTTTAGGAGGCCGTTATGGAACACTTACTGCTGCTGGTTTTGGGTATTTTTCTGTCGGTTCTTGGCATCGTGAACATAAAAGGAAACATCAGCACCATCCATTCCTACAACCGCAGGAAGGTGAAAGAGGAGGACGTTCCCAAATATGGAAGAACTGTCGGCACGGGGACGCTGATCATCGGCGCGGCACTTGCTCTGGCGTATTTCATTACGCTCTGGAACGAGGAAATGATCGATCTCATCATTCTTCCGGCGCTGGTCGTTGGTCTGGCGTTCATTTTGTACGGTCAGATCAAATATAACCACGGCATTTTCTGACCGTGAAGCCGCGCCTGGCATGCCGGCGAAAATACAGTTGACATCCGGCGCGGGATATAGTATACTGTCTGCAATATTGAACAGCGATGATGGGAAGCAGTAGGCGGTCAACGGATGCCGAGAGAGGGCGCGGTCGGTGTAAGCGCCCGTGAAGTCCCGCCCAAGTCGTCCCTGAGCTTTCGGCTGAACGTGAAGTAGGCCGCAACGGCTGCCCTCCGTTAGCGGGGCGCGGTGTGACAGCACCGCATGAGTGCGGGAAATATCCCGAATACAGGTGGTACCACGGACAATCGTTCGCCCTGTTTTGCTATGGCAAAACGGAGCGATTTTTTGTTGCCCTTTTTGCCAAATACGGAAAGGAGAACCCCCTATGCATAAGGAATTACCGAAAGTGTACGATCCCCGTGAGGTGGAGTCCAGCATCTATCAGATGTGGATGGACAACGACTGCTTCCACGCCGATCCCAACCCCGACAAGAAGCCCTTCTCCATCGTCATGCCGCCCCCCAACGTCACCGGCCAGCTCCATATGGGCCACGCCATGGACTGCACGCTGCAGGACATCCTGATCCGCTACAAGCGCATGCAGGGATACGAAGCCCTGTGGCTGCCCGGCAGCGACCACGCCGGCATCGCCACCCAGATCAAGGTGGAGGAGGAGCTGCGGAAGAGCGAGGGCCTGACCCGCCACGACCTGGGCCGCGAGAAGTTCCTGGAGCGCGTCTGGGCCTGGAAAGAGAAGTACGGCAGCCGCATCGTGGAGCAGCAGAAGAAGATGGGCGCCTCCTGCGACTGGAGCCGCGACCGCTTCACCATGGACGAGGGCTGCTCCCGCGCCGTCCGCGAGACCTTCTGCGAGCTGTATGAAAAGGGCCTGATCTACAAGGGCAGCCGCATCATCAACTGGTGCCCCCACTGCCTGACCGCCCTGTCCGACGCCGAGGTGGA
>CAVHKA010000090.1:0-5547 GCA_963636325.1 Agathobacter sp.
TTTCCGTGGGCGCGGTCCTGTTCTCTGCTCACGCAGGCGGCGGCTTCGCCACCGGCAACCAGGCCAACACCTATTACGTGGGTCTGGGCTGGACCGGCATCATCTCCGCCATCGCGGCCATGCTGCTTTTGACCCTTACCATGCGGGAGGCCATGATCATGTACAACTCCCGTGGCCTGACGAGCTACAAGCAGCTTTTTGAAACGCTGTACCATCCCTTTGACAAGATCGAATGGGCCTTCGAGGTATTCTTCTACATCATGGTGCTGATGGCCGTCGCCGCCGCCATCTCCGGCGCAGCCTCCGCCCTGAACAACTACTTCACCATCAACTACTACATCGGCGTTGCCATCGTCGGCGTCATCGTCCTGATGCTCACCATCTTCGGCGCAGGCATCGTCCGGGCCGCCTCCACCTACATGGGCATGGCCATTCTGGTCACCGCCATCAGCATCTATGTCATCGGCATCTTCAAGAGCGACAGCAGCATCTTCTCCGTCCTCGCCGCCGACTTTGAGACCACCGACTTCATGAATATGCCCAAGGCCATCCTCAACGCCTTTACCTACGCCGGCTTCCAGTGCGTGACCCTCCCCACCATGATCGCCTGCGGCACCACCATGAAGAACAAGGCTGGCTGCGCCAAGGCCATGTGGATCTCCTTTGTGATGAACGCCGTCGCTCTGGTCCTCTCCGTGTTCATGCTCATGAGCTGGCAGAGCGTTTACACCGCCGTGGAGGGCGGCTCCACCATCCCCACCCTCACCGTCTGCAAGATCATCGGCATCCCCGCTATGGTGGCCGTTTACGGCACCTGCCTGCTCCTCTGCCTCATCTCCACCGGCGTGACCACCATCTTCGGCTTTGTGGCCCGGTTTGAAAAGCTCCCCGTGTTCAGCGGCATCCAGTCCGCCCCCGTCCGCAGCGCCATCGTTTCCGCGTTCATCATCGTCCTCTCCATGACCATCTCCATGGCCGGCCTCACCAACATCATCAAGTACGGCTACGGCTACTGCGGCTATCTGGGCATCGCCGTTGTGGTGGTCCCCTTCCTGACCGTTGGCGTATACAAGAACCGTAAATACTGCAAGGAGCACGCCTTCGCCAATGCCAACGCCGAGGAGGAAGCCGCTCCCGCCGTTCGCAGCAGCGTCCGTGCCAATCCGGTGACCGCAGACTGAGCCCGTCTCATCAACCAAGCGTTTTTTAAGAGGTGTTTATTATGCAAAAAGCTCTTTTTCCGGGATATACCGTAGGCCCTGACGCCTATGAGGATATTGTCAATATCTGCTCTGCCTATGGCAAAAAGGCCGCCATCATCGGCGGCAGGAAGGCGCTGGCCGCCGCGGAGCCTCAGATCCGCAAGGCGGTGGAAGGCTCCGGCATTGAGATCACCGGCACCTTCTGGTACGGCGGCGAGGCCTCCCGCGAAAACATGGATATGCTCCGGCCTCAGGTGGCGGACGCCGACATGATCTTCGCGGTGGGCGGCGGCAAGGCCATCGACACCTGCAAGGTGCTGGCCCACGAGACCAACCGGCCCTTCTTCACCTTCCCCACCATCGCCTCCACCTGCGCCTCCTGCACCAGCCTTGGCATCGTGTACCATCCTGACGGCAGCCTGCGGGAGTACTCCTTCTCCAAGATCCCGCCCAACCACATTTTCATCAACACGGAGATCATCGCCAACGCCCCGGCCCGCTACCTGTGGGCCGGCATGGGGGATACCATGGCCAAGCACTATGAGTGCACCATCTCCTCCCGCAACGACGTCCCCGCCCACTCCGACGCTATGGGCATCGCCCTCAGCTCCATGTGCGCCGCCCCCATCCTCCGCTGGGGCAAGCAGGCCATGGCGGACTGCGAGGCCCACAAGGTCACCCCGGAGCTGACGGAGATCATCGAGGCCATCATCATCTCCACCGGCTATGTCTCCAACTTCGTTCAGGTGGACTACACCACCGGCATGGCCCACGCCATGTACAACGGCTTCACGATCCTGCCCACCACGGAGGAATACCACCATCTCCACGGCGAGGTGGTCTCCTACGGCATCCTGGTCATGCTCACCGCCGACAAGCAGTACGCGGAGCGGGACCGGCTGCTGGCCTTCAACCGCTCCATCGGCCTGCCCACCCATCTGGCGGACATCCACGCCAGACCGGAGGACCTGCCCGCCGTTACGGAAAAGGCGCTGGCGGGCATCGACGTCCGGGTCTGGCCCTACCCCGTCGCCCAGCAAATGCTGATCGACGCGGTGATGGAGCTGGAGCAGGTCGGCTGACCCGGCAAGGCGGACCGTTTCCGTCAGAAAAAGTCAGAAAACCCCCGGAGCAACCGGTCTTGATCGACCTGTTGCTCCGGGGGTCATCCTTTCATTTGGGGAGAGAAACAGCAGACTGAGGGAAGCGGCATGGGAGATCCCCCCTGCCCCGCCACGAGAAAAAGCCCCGTCCGGCGCAATCACACAGATTCCTGCTTCTCCCGCTCGCTGATTTTACATTCAAAGCGGTCCTTGTTGGAATCCTGCGGGATGGAGGTGGGATAGCCGCCGCCGAAGCAGGCGGTGCAGAAGCCGCTCTCCGTATGGTCGGCCAGCTTCACCACGTCGCTGAGGCTGAGATAGCCGAGAGAATCCACACCGATGATTTCAGCGATCTCCGCAATCGTGTGGTGGTTGGCGATGAGCTTGTTTTTGTCGTCAATATCCGTGCCGTAGTAGCATTCGGACACAAAGGGCGGCGCGCTGACCCGCATGTGGATCTCCTTCGCGCCGGCCTTGCGCAGCAGGTCGATGGTGCGGCGGCAGGTGGTGCCGCGGACGATGGAGTCATCGATCAGCACCACGCGCTTGCCCTCCACCACGGAGCGGATGGGGTTCAGCTTGATATTGACCTCATTTTCCCGCATATCCTGCGTGGGAGAAATGAAGGTGCGGCCGATGTATTTGTTCTTGATAAAGCCCATGCCGTAGGGGATCCCGGACTGCCGGGCGTAGCCCATAGCGGCGTCCAGACCGGAGTCCGGCACACCGATGACGATGTCCGCCTGCACGGGATGCTCCAGCGCGAGGAACGCACCGGCCCGCTGACGGGCCACATGAACGCTGCTGCCGTCGATCACGGAGTCGGGGCGGGCAAAGTAGATGAACTCAAAAACGCACAGTCTCCGGGGCGCGATGCCGCAGTGGGATCTGTCGGACTTGACGCCGTTTTTGTCCGCCACCACGATCTCTCCGGGCAGAATATCCCGCTCAAAGCTGGCGCCCACGGCGTCCAGTCCGCAGCTTTCAGAGGCGAACACCACGCTGCCGTCCTTCAGCCTCCCCATGCACAGGGGCCGGAAGCCGTGAGGGTCCCGGACGGCGATCAGCTTGCTGGGGGATGAAATGACCAGAGAATACGCCCCCACCAGACGGTCCATGGCGGCGGAAACCGCCTCCTCGATGGAGCCGTGCTTCAGCCGCTCCTGCACAATGATGTAGGCGATGACCTCGGAATCGGTGGTGGTATGGAAGATCGACCCCTGGCTCTCCAGCTGGAGACGCAGCTCCTGGGAGTTGGTCAGGTTGCCGTTGTGGGCCAGCGCCATGCGGCCCTTATAGTGGTTGACCAGAATGGGCTGGACGTTGCGCTTGTTGTCCGAACCGGTGGTGCCGTAGCGCACATGGCCGACGGCGATGTTGCCAAGCCCCAGAGAGCGGAGCCGCTCCTTGGGAAACACATCGCTGACCAGCCCCACGTCCCGCCAGGAGCGGAACAGGCCGTCATCGTTGACAACGATACCGGCACTTTCCTGCCCGCGGTGCTGAAGGGCGTACAGAGCGTAATAGGCTAACGAGGCCACATCGGCGGTGACATTGGAGCATACGCCGAATACGCCGCATTCCTCGTGGAGGTGGCGGTCATCGCCGGCAGCCGGAGCCGCCTTATCAAGATCCGTGCACGCCATAGATTTACTGGGCATCGTGATTCAGCAGGCGCTTCATGATCTCGGCGTAGGCGTCCTCCACGCCGCCCAGATCCCGGCGGAAACGGTCCTTATCCAGCTTTTCATGGGTCTTGGCGTCCCACAGGCGGCAGGTGTCGGGGCTGATCTCGTCAGCCAGCACGATGGACCCGTCGGCCACCTTGCCGAATTCCAGCTTGAAGTCCACCAGCGTCACGCCGCACTCGGCCCAGAACGCCTTCAGCACCTCGTTGACAGCGAAGGCATAGTTCTTGATGGTATCGATCTCCTCTGCCGTGGCCAATTTCAATGCCAACGCGTGATAGGTGTTCAGCAGAGGATCGCCCAGCGCGTCATTCTTATAGGAAAACTCGATGGTGGGCTGATCGAACACGATGCCCTCCTCCACGCCATAGCGCTTGGCGAAGGAACCGGCGGAGATATTGCGGACAATGACCTCCAGAGGGACGATAGAGACCCGCTTCACCAGCGTTTCCCGCTGGCTCAGCTCCTTGACAAAATGGGTGGGGATGCCGGCCTTTTCCATTTTGGCCATCAGGCGGTTGGTCATCTGGTTGTTGATGACGCCCTTGCCGAGGATGGTGCCTTTTTTCAGGCCGTTGAACGCGGTGGCGTCATCCTTGTAATCCACGATGAGCAGCTCGGGATCATCGGTTTTGAATACTTTTTTTGCTTTGCCCTCGTAGATCTGTTCTAACTTCTGCATGTTCTGCTCCTCCTGCGCATCTGCGCATAAAAATGATCAAAAATGTCAATTGGCCGCGTACATCTGCCGGTACGGGTTTTTGCTGTCCGGCGTCACCACGGTGAAAGGCCCGTCCATCAATGCTTCCGCGTCGCCGCCGAACAGGGCGCACCAGCGCTCCACCAGCGGCCGCAGAAGGGCGGTCTCCTCCTCCGTGGGGGGATGGGGCGTCACCTGATCCGGGAAGCGGATGGCGGAAACATCGCCTCTGAAAATCACGCGCCCGCCGTGCTGTCCCGTGCAGGGGAAATAACCGGCGGCGGGCTTTCCGTCCGTATGCAGTCCCAGCACCAGGATCGTGCCGCCTGCCTGATATTCCCCCAGAAAGCTCCCCGCCCGGCCGCCAATGACGATCACCGGCTGCTGGTCCTGATAGGCCTTCATGTGGATGCCGGCACGATAGCCCGCGTTGCCCTGGACATAGATCTCGCCGCCCCGCATGGCATAGCCCGCCGTGTCGCCCACGCTGCCGCGGACCACGATGGAGCCGCCGTTCATCGTATCGCCTACGGCGTCCTGCGCATTGCCGTTGACGGTAAGGGAGCCGCCCCCCAGATACGCGCCCAGGGCGTTGCCGGGGATGCCGTCGATCTCCACCCGGCGTCCGCTCATGCCCGCGCCGATAAACCGCTGCCCGAGGCAGCCGGTGATGCGGCATGACGGTCCGGCAGCCCGGATCGCCTCATTTAAGGCCCGGTAATCCAGACCCTTTGCTTGAATATCCATGAACTATCACACCTCCGCTGTTTTTCCGGTGGATCGGGATTTTTTTGCCGCTTACTCTCCCGCATGGGCCACGCCCAGAATGGACAGCTCCTTTTCCGTCAGCCCCA
>CAVHKA010000090.1:5638-7702 GCA_963636325.1 Agathobacter sp.
ATCGGGATTTTTTGCCGGTTACTCTCCGGCATGGGCCACGCCCAGAATGGACAGCTCCTTTTCCGTCAGCCCCACGGCCCGCAGCATCAGCCGGTTGCCCCGCAAAGCCTCGATGGAATTGATCCCCATGCCGCCCATGATCTCCATGATCTCGTGCTTCCACGCCGTCATCAGATTGATGAGGCGTTCCGTGCCCTCGTCGGGGTCCAGCCGCTTGACCAGCTCCGGGCGCTGCGTGGCGATGCCCCACGCGCATCTGCCGCTCTGACAGGTGCGGCAGAGGTGGCAGCCCATGGCGATCAGCGCCGCCGTGCCGATATAGCAGGCGTCTGCCCCCAGAGCCACGGCCTTGACCACGTCGGCAGAGGAACGGATGCTGCCGCCCGCGATCAGGGACACCTGATTGCGGATGCCCTCCTCCCGCAGCCGCTGGTCCACGGCGGCCAGCGCCAGCTCAATGGGGATGCCCACATTGTCCCGGATTCGGGTAGGCGCAGCGCCGGTGCCGCCTCGGAAGCCGTCGATGGCAATGATGTCCGCGCCGCCCCGCGCAATGCCGCTGGCGATGGCCGCGATGTTGTGGACCGCGGCTACCTTGACGATCACCGGTTTCCGGTACTGCGTCGCCTCCTTTAAGGAGCAGATCAGCTGCCGGAGATCCTCGATGGAATAAATATCGTGGTGGGGCGCCGGGGAAATGGCGTCGGATCCCTCCGGGATCATGCGGGTGCGGGAAACATCGCCTACGATCTTCGCCCCCGGCAGGTGTCCGCCGATGCCCGGCTTGGCCCCCTGCCCCATTTTGATCTCAATGGCCGCGCCAGCCATCAGGTAGTCCTCGTGAACGCCGAATCGTCCGGAGGCCACCTGGGTGATGGTGTTGCGCCCATAGCGGTAAAGGTCCTCGTGGAGTCCGCCCTCACCGGTGTTGTAGCAGATCCCCAGTGTCTCCGCCGCTCTTGCCAGACTTTCGTGGGCGTTGAAGCTGATGGAGCCGTAGCTCATGGCGGAGAACAGCACCGGCATGGACAGCTCCAGCTGCGGCGTCAGCTCCGTGATCAGCCGCCCCTGCGCGTCGCGCCGGATGCGCTCCGGCTTCTTGCCCAGAAACACCCGGGTCTCCATCGGCTCCCGCAGCGGGTCGATGGGCGGGTTCGTGACCTGGGAGGCGTTGAGCAGCAGGCGGTCCCAATAGACCGGCAGCTCCTTGGGGCTGCCCATGGAGGACAGCAGCACGCCGCCGGTGGCGGCCTGCTTCCAGATCTCCTCCACGGCATCGGAGGACCAGTTGGCGCTCTCCCGCAGGGTGCAGCGGTTTTTCTCGATCTTCAAAGCGTGGGTGGGACAGTACGCCACGCACCGCTGGCAGTCCACACATTTGCTCTCATCCGCCAGCATCCGGCCGTGGGTCTCGTCAAAGCGGTGAACGCCGTTGGGACATTGCTCCACGCAGACCTTGCAGTTGACGCAGCGCTGCGGATCCCGCACCACTTCAAATTGCGGCGGCACATAGAAATTTTTCATCAGTAAGTCCCTTCTTTCAACCGGACGATGACCGGCTCACCGCCCATGGGCGCCCATATATTCTCCGCGTCAGGCTCCATGACCCGGATGGCCGCCTCCTCGCTGGAAATGAACACCCGGTCATCCTTTTCGCCTACCACCATGCTCCGCAGCTTCAACCGGTCGTTCAGCGCCATCAGCCCGCCGGAAAAGCCGAGGATGATGGAGAACGGTCCCGTCAGCAGCAGGCTGGGAAACACCTTGCGGAGATATGTCAGCCGTTCCGCCTCCTGCGGCTCCATGTGCTCGATGGTGCTCCAGAAGGGAGCCGCCATCACGGAGGCTGTCTCCTCCAGCGTCAGTCCCTGCCGCCGCAGCAGGTAATCCGCGATGTACGCCATGACCTCCGTATCCGTTTGCAGCGTGCACTGATAGCCGAACATCTCCACGCAGCGGCGGTTGGCGTCATAAGATGAGATCTCGCCGTTATGCACCACAGACCATTCCAGCAAAGAGAACGGATGTGCGCCGCCCCACCAGCCGGGGGTGTTGGTGGGATAG
>CAVHKA010000091.1:0-7612 GCA_963636325.1 Agathobacter sp.
CTGATCGAGCGCAACACCACCATCCCCGTCAAGAAGAGCCAGATCTTCTCCACCGCCGCCGACAACCAGACCTCCGTGGAGGTCAACGTGCTGCAGGGCGAGCGTGAGATGGCCGCCGCCAACAAGAGCCTGGGCCGCTTCCATCTGGACGGCATCGCTCCGGCCCGCCGCGGCGTGCCTCAGATCGAGGTCACCTTTGATATCGACGCCAACGGCATCGTGAACGTCAGCGCCAAGGATCTGGGCACCGGCACGGAGCAGCACATCACCATCACCTCCTCCTCCAACATGTCCAAGGAGGACATCGAGAAGGCCGTCAAGGAAGCCGAGCAGTATGCCGCCGAGGACGCCAAGATCAAGGAGAAGGTGGAAGTCCGCAACCAGGCCGACCAGATGGTCTATCAGGCGGAAAAGACCCTGAACGAAGTGGGCGACAAGGTCCCCGAAAGCGAGAAGGAACCCATCAAGGCCGGTATCGAGAAGCTGAAGGAGACCCTGAAGGGCGAGGATACCGACGCCATCAAGGCCGCTACCGAGGAGCTGACCCAGGCCTTCTATAAGATGAGCGAGAAGCTGTACCAGCAGCAGGCACCTCAGGGCGACCCCAACATGGGCGGCCAGCAGCCCGGCGGCGACCCCAACGGCGGCCAGCAGTACTATGACGCCGACTACAAGGTAGTCGATGATGACGATCAGAACAAGTAAGTAAATGTATCCCGCAATAAGGGGCAGGGCGACCTGTCCCTTGTTGTGGCGTTTAGGAAAAGCGCGTCTTTTGTGTCAATACGTCGTTGCGGCGGCTTGTTTTGGTGCAGGAGCTACCACTTTTGAGTGTAGGGGGCGGCGTCCCCGACGCCCCGCAAGCGGCTTGTCGGTCATGCGGCACGCGGGTCGCGGGACGATGTGGGCATCGACCCCTACGAAAAGCTTTCCCCCTTTGTTGTAGGGGCGGATGCCCACATCCGCCCGGTTTTGCGCAGCAAAACACCGGCTGCAAAGAGGAGATCAAGAGCAGGAGACATATCACATGGCTCAGGAAAAACGAGATTATTATGAGGTCCTCGGCGTCAGCAAGGGCGCGTCGGAGGACGAGATCAAAAAAGCATATAAAAAGCTGGCCCGCAAGTACCACCCGGACATGAACCCCGGCGACAAGGAGGCCGAGGAGAAGTTCAAGGAGGTCAACGAGGCCAACGAGGTGCTGTCCGACCCCGATAAGAAGGCCCGGTACGACCAGTTCGGCTTTGCGGGCGTGGACCCCAGCTACGGCGCGGGTGCCGGCGGCCCCGGATGGGGCGACGGCGCGGCGGGCTTCGACTTCGGTGATCTGGGCGACATTTTCGGCAGCTTCTTCGGCGGCGGCTTCGGCGGGCAGCAGCGGCGCAACCCCAACGCGCCCCAGCGGGGCGAGAGCATCCGCGCCGCCGTCACCGTCACCTTTACCGAGGCGGCCTTCGGCTGCGAGAAGGAGATCACCGTGGAGCGCAGCGAGCAGTGCCCCACCTGTAAGGGCAACGGCTGCGCCGCGGGCACCACCCCGGAGGTATGCCCCACCTGCCACGGCAGCGGCAGCGTCCAGACCCGGCGGCAAACGCCCATGGGCGTGTTCGCCTCCACCTCCCCCTGCTCCAAGTGCGGCGGCACGGGCCGGATCATCCACCAGCCCTGTCCCGACTGTCACGGTCAGGGCCGCATCCGCAAGCGCCGCTCCATCAAGGTCAATATCCCCGCCGGTATCGACGACGGCCAGACCATCTCCCTGCGGGGCCAGGGCCACGCCGGAAAGAACGGTGGCCCCAGCGGCGACCTGCTGATCACCGTGATGGTGCAGCCCCATGAGATCTTCCGCCGGGAGGGCACCTCTGTGTTCTGCGAGGCTCCCATCACCTACGCCCAGGCGGTGCTGGGCGGCACGCTGGAGATCCCCACCATCGACGGCAAGGTGAAGTACGACATCCCCGAGGGCACCCAGACCGGCAGCGTGTTCCGCCTGCGGGGCAAGGGCATCCCCGTCCTCAATGGCCGGGGCCGCGGCGACCAGTACGTCACCGTCACCATCGAGACGCCGAAAAATCTGAACAAGGAGCAAAAGGAAGCGCTGAAGAAATTCAGCGACCTGCTGGGCGAGAGCAACTACGAAAAACGCAGGAGCTTCTTTGGTAAGAAACACTGATGTATCTGGCTGATTATCATGTGCACTCCACCTGCTCGCCGGACGGCCGCCTGACCATGGCGGACATGGCCCGGCAGGGCATCGCCCGCGGGCTGGATGAGATCTGCTTCACCGACCATGTGGACACCATCGAATGGGGCAGCACCCATCTGCGCACCGACTGCTACGACTGGGAGAAGGCCCGGAAGCAGTATGAGGAAGCTGTTGCCCTGCACGGCGGCCGTATCCGGCTGAAGCTGGGCGCGGAGCTGGGCGAGGCGTATCTGGGCTTCGACTGTGCCGAAAAGCAGATGGCCGCCGCGCCGCCGCTGGATTTCGTCATCGGCTCCGTCCATATGACCCGTGACGAAAACGGCTGGTTCGACCTGTTTTATATCGACGGCGACCGTGACGACGCTTATTACCACGCCGTTATCGACGCCTATCTGGAGGAGGAGCTGAAGCTGGCCAAATGGGGCCGGTTCAGTGTGCTGGGCCATCTGACCCTGCCGGTGCGCTGCATCAATGAGATGCGGCATAAGAACGTCTCCTTCCGGCCCCACATGGCCCAGATCGAGGAGATCCTCAACACCATCATCCCCAAAGGCATCGGCATCGAGTGCAACACCAACCGGGGAAATACCCCGCTGCCGGACGCCGACGTGCTGACGCTGTACCGCCAATTGGGCGGCGAGATCATCACCCTTGGCTCCGACGCCCATGCGGCGGAGCATCTGGGCTGCGCCATCGAAGCGCGGCAGGAGCTGCTGCGGCAGTGCGGCTTCCGGTACTTTACCACCTTTGACCGCATGGAACCTACTTTCCGGACACTCTGAAAAACATATACAAAAAACCATCAGGAGGAACATCATCATGAAAATTGCCATCGGCTGTGACCACGGCGGCTATCTGCTGAAGCAGGACATTCTCATCTGGCTGGAGGAGCACGACTACGAGTTCGAGGATTTCGGCTGCTACAACACCGAAAGCGTGGATTATCCCGTGTATGCCGAAAAGGTGGCCCGTGCCGTGGCCAACGGCGAGTGTGACAAGGGCATCGTCATCTGCACCACCGGCATCGGCGTGTCCATGGCCGCCAACAAGGTCAAGGGCATCCGCTGCGCCCTGTGCGGCGACAGCTACAGCGCCGAAATGACCCGCCGCCACAACAACGCCAACGTGCTGGCCATGGGCGCCGGCATCATCGGCCCCAACATGGCCAAGAAGATCACCGAGGTGTTCCTGACCACCGAGTTCGAGGGTGGCCGCCACGCCCGCCGCGTGGGCCTGCTGGATGATATCCAGCCCTGACCATGACCAAGGGGTATCATAACTATCGCGGCCGGGGCCGCAAGCGCCGCCAGCAGATCGCGCTGGCGGTGGTGCTGGTGGTGGTGATCCTGGCGGCGGCGGCCTTTCTGGTGATCCAGGACTACATCGTCTATGACGACGCGGGCAAGGCCCATATCGACTGGCCCTTCCGTGCCGAGGAGCCGCAGCAGGATACGCAGGAGCCCGTCATCCCGGACAACGATGTGAACATCGACTATGTGGATACCGGCTACGCGCCTCATCTGGAGCCGCTCCACGCCCAGATGCTGGAGGCCAATGTGCTGCGGCAGGACCCCCAGACGGTGCTGGACGGTTTGACGGAGAGCGCCTTCGCCGTGGAGACCAAGCGGGTCAACGGCGCCATCACCTATACCACGGCGGTAGAGGTGCCGGAGCAGGTGGACGTGGCGCAGTATGACACCATGGCCAACCTGCAAGCATTGCTGGCAGATGACGCCTATTCCATCGCCCGCATGTCCGTGTTCTGCGACAGCTATTTTGTCCGGGCCTATCCCGACGCGGCCATGCGCGTGGAAAGCGGCGGCTATTGGTACGATGCCGCCAGCATGGCCTGGCTGGATCCCAGCAATCCCCAGGTGCTGGTGTATATCACCACCCTGTGCCAGGAGTATGCCCAGCTGGGCTTTGACGAGATCGCCCTGGACTACTTCAGCTATCCCACCACCGGACGGCTGGAATCCATCGCGGGACAGGAGGGCGTGGATAAGGTGCAGGTGCTGACGGACTTTGTCCGGAGCCTGCGGGCCAACCTGCCGGACGGCGTGAAGCTCAGCATTGTCCTGCGCGGCGAGCCCTCCGCCGACTTCGGCCTGTCGCCGGAGATGCTGGCCCAGCACTTCGACCGCATCTATCTGGGATCCGGCGTGGACGCCGCGGCCCTGCGGCAGCAGCTGCCGGAAAAGTTCGACGCCGATACCCGGCTGGTATCCATCGTCGCCGCCCCGACGGAGAGCGGAAGCTATCTTGTGCAATAACAGAAAGGACACCCGTTGGGGTGTCCTTTCTGTTATTTCAGTGAAGCTCCGCCGCCAGCGCGTCCAGCTGCGCCTTGTTTTCCTCCGTCATGGCGGAGCGGATGGTCACCGTGCTGCCCAGGGTCACGTTCTTGCAGCCCTCCAGCAGCTTTTTCATCTCCCGCGCGGCGGCAGGGGCCCAGGAGCCGTTTTCGATGAACGCCACCTGCCGGTTCTGATAGTTCCGCTCGGCCAGGTGCTCAAGGAACTCCCGCATGGCCGGGAACAGGAAGCCGTTATAGGTGGGCGCGGCCACCACCAGCTTGCCGTAGCGGAAGGCATCCTCCACCGCCTCGGCCCAGTCCTCCCGCTGCACGCAGGTCAGCACCACCTTGGGGCAGCCCTTTTCCTTCAGCTTTTCCGCCAGCAGCTGCGCCGCCTTCTCCGTGTTGCCGTAGATGGAGGCATAGGCGATCATGACGCCCTCGCTTTCCACATCATAGCGGGACCAGATATCGTACAGCCGCAGGGCCTCCGCCAGCTCCGCGCCGGTCAACACCGGGCCGTGAAGAGGGCACACCGTCTGGATGTCCACGGCCGCCGCCTTTTTCAGCAGCGCCTGCACCTGTGCGCCGAACTTGCCCACGATGCCGAAGTAGTAGCGCCGCGCCTCGCAGGCCCAGCCCTCGGGATCCTCCACATCCAGCGCGCCGAACTTGCCCAGTCCGTCGGCGGAGAACAGCACCTTGTCCGTGCCGTCATAGGTGACGATCACCTCCGGCCAGTGGACCATGGGGGCCGTCAGGAAGGTGAGGGTGTGGCGGCCCAGAGCCAGCGTGTCGCCCTCGCCCACCACCAGACGGCGGGCGGCGTAGTCGCTGCCGTAGAACTGCTTCATCATGCGGAACGCCGCCTGAGACGCCACCACCACGGCGGCGGGATAGGCGTCCATAAAGCGCACGATGTTGGCGCTGTGATCCGGCTCCATGTGCTGCACCACCAGATAGTCCGGCGTGCGGCCCTCCAGCACCGCCGTCAGGTTGTCCATCCATTCGCCGCCGAAATGGGCGTCCACCGTGTCCATCACGGCGACCTTTTCGTCCAGAATGACATAGGAGTTGTAGGCCATGCCCAGCGGCACGTCGTACTGCCCCTCAAACAGCGTTACCTGATGGTCGTTGACACCGATATAGCGGATATCGTTGCTGATAAACATGAAAAATGACCTCCTTTTCACAGTAAGGGAAAAGGCGCCCGGCAGTGAAAGCCGCCGGGCGTCCTTAGAGAATACGTTGTCGGTTACGCCTCGGTGGGACGGGGACGGCGATACTCCTGCGCCTTCTCCTCGCCGCGCAGGACACGCAGCGCGCCCTGTGCCAGAGCCAGCAGCTCATCCTCGCCGGGATACACGGTGATGGGAGCGATCCAGTCCACCATCTCGCTGATGGCGTCCACGGTCTCCTTGCCGTAGGCGATGCCGCCGGTCAGAATGATCTGATCCACCTTGCCCTTCAGGACAACGGCCATAGCGCCCACTTCCTTGGCAATCTGATAGTGGAAAGCGTCCACCACACCGGCGACCTTCTTGTCGTTCTTGGCCTCGGCCAGCAGATAGCGCATGTCGTTGGAGCCGGTGTAGGCCACCAGGCCGCCGCGGCCGGACAGCATACGGTTCAGCTCGGTCTCGGTATACTTGCCGCTGTAGCACAGCTTTACCATCTGGCCGGTGGGCAGGGAGCCGGAGCGCTCGGGGGAGAAGGGGCCGTCGCCGTCCAGGGCGTTCTGGGTATCAATGACGCTGCCGTGGCAGTGGGCACCGACGGAGACGCCGCCGCCCAGATGGCAGACGATCAGGTTCAGATCCTCGTACTTCTTGCCGTGCTCCTTGGCGAAGCGCTTGGCCACGGCCTTCTGGTTCAGGGCGTGGAAAATGCTGACACGCTGGAACAGGGGATGACCGGCATAGCGCGCCACATCAGCCATCTCATCGATGACCACAGGGTCAACGATGTAGGAGGGGATGCCCAGCTCGTCGCCGATCTCGCGGGCGATCAGGCCGCCCAGATTGGAGGCGTGCTGTCCCTGCACGCCGATGGTGCAGTCCTTGACCATGTTGTCGTTGACGGCGTAGGTGCCGCCGCGGATGGGACGCAGCAGACCGCCGCGGCCGGAAACGGCGCTCAGGGTGTTGATATCGAAATTCTCCTCCCGCAGGGCTTTCAGCACCAGCTGGCAGCGCCAGTCCTTCTGGGCGGGGATGGAGTTGAACTGGGCGATCTCCTCGGCGCTGTGACGCAGGGTCTTGTCAAACAGCAGGGTCTCGTCCTCATAGACACCGATCTTGGTGGAAGTGGAACCGGGATTGATAACAAGTATCTTGAAAGACATTTTTTGTTCCTCCTGTGTGTATGGTAATTCGCCACCATAAAAAAATTTCCAACCCACATTATACAAAACTTTTCTTCCGCTGTAAAGCGTGAATTTACACAGAAAACCGCCGTAACGGTTGACAAACTCTACATTTTAGAGTATGATGCTACCATCGATTGACAAGGTCAGACGCGGTTTTGGCGGGCAGAAATGCGCCCATACTGCGTCAAGCCCCTTGACAATACGGCAAGCCCGCCAAGGCGAAAAGGGCAAAAAGCGCCGGAAAGACACGCTGTCAGGCGTGTTTGCCCTTGTTAATCGATGGTAAAATGCAGAAAAAGCGATGAAAGAGAGAGTAACCGGCAGATACCGCCGCAAGAGAGCCCGGAAAGGTGAAAGCGGGCGCGGAGGAAACCGGCGAACATGGCTCCGGAGCTGTCCGGTCAAGCGGAAAACCGTCAGGCCGGAACGGGAGAGCGCCCGTTACCGCGCGGGAGTGTGCTGGCACTCCGTAAGGCCGCGGCCGCAAGGCCGGGGCGAAGCAAGGTGGTACCGCGACCGGTTCAAGTCGCCCTTGACGTTATGTCAGGGGCGTTTTATATTTTCAGAAAAAGCAGGAAAAAATAATTTTAGGCCGTCCTTCCATTCGGGACGGCGGAAAAGGAGAGATAAGCCCCATGGAAAAGAAAACCTTCTATATCACCACACCCATTTACTACCCCTCGGACAAGCTGCACATCGGCCACAGCTACTGCACCGTGGCCACCGACGCCATCGCCCGCTA
>CAVHKA010000092.1:0-7606 GCA_963636325.1 Agathobacter sp.
AGTAGTTCATCATGGAGAACATGCCCTTCTTCATCTCGCCGCCGTACCAGGTGTTGATGATGACCTGCTCACGGGAGGTGATGTTGAAGGCCACGCAGGTCTCGGAGTTCAGACCCAGTTCCTTAAAGTTCTCCACCTTGGCCTTGGAGGCGTTGTATACCACGAAGTCAGGCTCGAAGTTCGCCAGTTCCTCGGCGGTGGGCTTGATGAACATATTCTCCACGAAGTGGGCCTGCCATGCCACCTCCATGATAAAGCGGACGGCCATGCGGGTATCCTTGTTGGCGCCGCAGAAAGCGTCCACCACAAACAGGCGCTTATTGCACAGTTCGTTGACGGCGATGGCCTTCACCTTGGCCCAGACATCCTCGCTCATGGGATGGTTGTCGTTCTTATAGCCATCGGTGGTCCACCACACGGTGTCCTTGGAATTGTCGTCCATGACGATATACTTGTCCTTAGGAGAGCGGCCGGTGTAGATACCGGTCATGACATTCACGGCGTCCAGCTCGGTGACCTGGCCGACCTCATAGCCGGTCAGTTCCTTCTTGGTCTCCTCTGCAAAGAGTTCTTCATAAGAGGGATTGTAGACGATTTCGCTTACACCGGTGATACCGTACTTCTTCAGATCGATCATGGCAGATACTCCTTTTCATTTATAGTGAATTATCGCACTTGTATGGAATGTCCCCCACATTTAGGGTCATTGCTATTATACCACAGCTTTTCCGGATATTCCATTGTTCAAACCGTATAAAAAACTTACAATGCTTTAGACATCCTAACAAAAAATCAGGCTCTGTACGAGCCTGATTTTCATCCTATCCGTAAAAATGCAGCACAGCCTCCAGCACGCCGCCACCCACCGCCAGCGCCTTATCGGAGGCGGTATAGCAATACTCCTCTTTGCAGCGAGGGTCCACGTCGCCGGACTTCATGCCCTTGAAAACCGGCGTACCGTCTGCCAGCAGGCCCCGCAGCACGCCGTCAATGGTGCAGAGCATGGGCTTTCCGTTCACCTGGCCTGCCACATCGCCGGACTTGACCTGCGCGCCGATATCCAGCACCGTGCGGAAAATGCCGTCGTCCGGAGCCCGCAGCACCCGCTCACCGGCGTAGCCGCCGATCAGGCCGGGAATGTTGGTGTTGGGCAGGGCGCTGCCCTTGTAGATCACCCGGCCCAGCGTATGGCCACGCATGGTCTCCACCACCGCGTGGCAGTCCTCCCCCGCCGTAAAGCCGGGGCCGATGCCCACCACGATGGGCGCGTCCGTGATCTTCGTACCAAGATTCCGCTTGGCAAGGATAGCATCCACCAGTGCGTCGGGCCGCAGCTCCGCCCGGCAGGCACACTCAGGATCGGCCAGCACCGGGATATGCTCTTGGGCCGCGATCTGCTCCGCTGCCGCGACGTTCTCCGCGAAAATGGCGCGGACACCCTCCACCGTTGTCTCGCCATGGACGATGGCCTGAGAAAAACAGACCGTGCGGCGGATGGCCGTGGGCTTGGGCAGATCCGTCATGATCACCTGTATCCGGGCACGGTAAAGCCGCAGGGCAATGCCGGTGGCAATATCTCCCGCTCCTCTGATCAACACGCGCATGGGCGCACCTCCCTACCGTTTCTTTCTTTTGAGAATAACACTTCCCACGGAGATAGTCAATCGTGACCTTGACGATTGTCTCTCCGGCTGGTACAATATTCTCATGAAAGAATTACGCTACAATCTATCCTGCCGCCTGTTCACCGACGCGAAATGCTTCGGCCCCGGCGTTGCCCAGCTGCTGCACCGTGTGGAGCGGCTCCATTCTCTGCGCGCCGCGGCGGCCGAGATGGAGATGGCCTACTCCAAGGCGTGGACGGTGATCAAAAATGCCGAGAATGCGCTGGGCTTCAAGCTGCTGGCTTCCACCACCGGTGGCAGACATGGCGGCGGCGCTGTCCTGACGCCGGAGGGCAAGGCTTTGCTGACGGCCTATGACCAGTTCTGTCAGGAGCTGCGCGACTGCGGCGACAGGCTGTTTGCCGAAAAATTCGCCCCGTTTATGGAAGAATGATTGCATAAAAAATCGCCTGCTTTTCACAAGCAGGCAATTTTTTATCTTGTTTTGAGCCATTCCATGACCTGCAGCAGCGAATCGAACACACCCGCCGCCATTTGCAGCGGCTCTTCGCTGGGACGGGCCACATCCGGCACACAGGCCACCGGAATTCCCGCCGCCACGGCAGCACGCACACCGGCGTCGCTGTCCTCCAGCACCAGCGAATCCTCTGCCGCAGCGCCGGACTTTTCCAAAGCTTTCAGGAAGATATCCGGCGCGGGCTTGCCGTTCTTCACCTCCGGGCCAAAGGTAAAGTAGTCAAAATAACCGGTAACGCTGTTCCAGGATCGTTTTTGCTCTGGATTCGATGCTGGAGCTTGCCAGCGAGATCAGGCAGCCCCGCGCCTTCAGCCAGACCAGCAGCTCCCGCGCGCCTGTTTTCAGCGGGATGCCCCGCCGGACATATTCGGCCTCCCATTCCTCGTATTGGCGGATGCCCTCCTCCACCGTGATGGGCAGGGCGTACTCCTGGATGAAGTCCGTCATATTCCGCAGGATCGTCCGGCCGCTGTACTTCTCCGCATAGTGGGCCAGCGTGAAATCGTGGCCGTAATACCGCAGGATATCCCGGTCAACGTGATAGGCGACAGTCTCGCTGTCGATCAGCAGACCGTCCAAATCAAAAATCGCAGAACGCAGCATGGTTACATCTTCTCTTTCCAACATGTATCGCAGCTGCCGCAGCCGCCGCGGCAGCAATCGGACTTTCCCTGCTTCCGGTAGACCCGGATCGCGGCTGTCACAGCGGCGGCCAGCGTCAGCAGAACCAGTATCGTGGCCAGATTCATCAGACCACCCCCGCCAACAGCAGCACCGTCCGCGTCAGGCAGGCGCAGACCCAGGCGATGCCGCACTGCATCGCCACCATGCCCAGCGCCCATCTGCCGCCCAGCTCACGGCGCACCGAAGCGATGGCCGCCACGCAGGGCGTATACAGCAGACAGAACACCAGCAGCGGCACGGCAGTCCCCACCGTCAGCAGTGAGGTGATGCCGTCGCCCACCAGCACCATCAGGGTGGAGACCACGCTCTCCTTGGCAATGAAACCGGTGATCAGCGCCGTGGAGATGCGCCAGTCGCCAAAGCCCAGGGGCTTGAAGATGGGCGCGATATAGCTGGACACCAGCGCCAGAATACTGTTCTGGGAGTCCTGCACGATCTGAAGGCGCAGGTCGAAGGTCTGCAAAAACCAGATGACGATGGTGGCCAGAAAGATCACCGTAAAGGCCCGCTGCAAAAAGTCCTTGGCCTTATCCCACAGCAGCTGGCCTACGTTCTTCAATCCCGGCATACGGTAATTGGGCAGCTCCATGACGAAGGGCACCGCCTCACCCCGGAACAGGGTGTTTTTGAACAGCAGCGCCACCAGAATTCCAATGACGATGCCCAGGAAATAAAGCCCCACCATCACAAGGCCGCCCCGTCCGGGGAAAAAGGCGGCGGTAAAGAAGCCATAGATGGGCAGCTTGGCCGAGCAGCTCATAAAGGGCGTCAGCAGAATGGTCATTTTCCGGTCACGCTCCGACGGCAGAGTACGGCTGGCCATGACGCCGGGCACCGTACAGCCGAAGCCGATCAGCATGGGGACGATGCTGCGGCCGGACAGGCCGATCTTCCGCAGCAGCTTGTCCATGACGAAGGCCACACGGGCCATATAGCCGGTGTCCTCCAGAAGGGACAGGAAGAAGAACAGCGTCACGATGATGGGCAGGAAGCTCAGCACACTGCCCACGCCGGTAAACACGCCGTCCACCACCAGCGAGCGCACCGCGTCGTTCACCTCCCAGGAGATCAAAGCGGTGTTCACCAGCTCCGTCAGCCACGCAATGCCCTCCTCCAGCAGTCCTTGCAGCCATGCGCCGATGACGTTGAAGGTCAGGAAGAACACCAGCCCCATAATGCCGATAAAGGCCGGGATGGCGGTGTATTTTCCCGTCAGGAATCGGTCGATTTTCTGGCTCCGGAGATGCTCACGGCTCTCGTGGGGCTTCACCACCGTGGCGTCCACCAGCTCCTGAATGAAGGAAAACCGCATGTCCGCGATGGCGGCAGAGCGGTCAAGTCCCCGCTCCGTCTCCATTTGCAGAATGATATGCTCCAACATCTCCCGCTCGTTCTGATCCAGCGCCAGCGCCTCCAGCACACGCGGGTCGCCCTCCACCAGCTTGGTGGCGGCGAAGCGGACAGGGATCCCCGCCGCTTCGGCATGGTCGGCGATCAGGTGCATGATGGCGTGGAGACATCGATGCACCGCGCCGCCGTGATCGTTCATGCCGCAGAAATCGGTGCGGCCCGGCTTCTCCTGATATTTGGCCACATGCACCGCGTGGCGCACCAGCTCATCCACACCCTCGTTCCGAGCGGCGGAGATGGGCACCACCGGGATGCCCAGCATGGCCTCCATCTCGTTGATGCGGATGGAGCCGCCGTTGCCCCGCACCTCGTCCATCATATTCAGGGCCAGCACCATAGGCACATCCAGCTCCAGAAGCTGCATGGTCAGATAGAGATTCCGCTCGATGTTGGTGGCGTCCACGATGTTGATGATGCCGGTGGGCTTTTCATTGATGATGAATTGCCGGGTGACGATCTCCTCGCTGGTATAAGGCGACATGGAGTAAATGCCCGGCAGGTCTGTGATCTCAGTATTGGGGTAATCCCGGATGGCGCCGCTCTTGCGGTCCACCGTCACGCCGGGGAAATTGCCCACATGCTGATTGGAGCCGGTCAGCTGGTTGAACAGCGTGGTCTTGCCGCAGTTCTGATTGCCTGCCAACGCAAAGGTCAGCGTGGTCTCCTCCGGCAGAGGGTGCTCATCTTCCTTGACATGAAACCTGCCTCCCTCACCCAGACCGGGATGCTCACAGTCAAGGCAGTTCGCCGCTGGGGCGGACGTCCGGCGGATAGCGTCCACCGGTGTGATCTCGATCTTCCCGGCGTCCGCCAGCCGCAGCGTCAGCTCATAGCCGTGTATCCGCAGCTCCATGGGGTCGCCCATGGGCGCGAATTTTACCAGCGTCACCTCCGCGCCGGGGATCAGCCCCATGTCCAGAAAATGCTGGCGCAGGGCGCCCTCTCCGCCCACTGCCGTGATCCGGGCCGACTGGCCGATCTCCAGCTTGTCCAGCATCATTTTTTTCTCTCGCCTTACTTCCATATATGTATCCTTCCCTTGTGGATTTGTTCCTTGTCACAGTGTAAGTGTACCGTAACATGACGGTATCGTCAAGACGATTTGACAGGAAAACGGGCGGAAAATCCTCTTCTTTCCGCCCGCCCCGTTTTCATATTTACTTCTGTGTCAGACGCGCCAGCAGCGCGCGGCAGCCATCCTCGATATCCCGCCACGCCGTGTCGAAGTTCCCCGTGTACCAGGGGTCTGCCACATCACTGGGATGGGTGGTGCCCTCCAGTATCAGGTGCATCTTCCCCTCCGGATCGCCACCGCAGATGCGGCGCATGTTCCGCAGGTTGGCCTCCTCCATGCCGATCAGCAGGTCATAATAGCCGTAATCCTCCGCGGACAGCTGGCGGGCCACCTTTCCCTTGCAGCCGATGCCGTGCTGGGCCAGCTTCTGCCGGGCAGGCGGATACACGGGATTGCCGATCTCCTCCCGGCTGGTGGCGGCGGATGCGATCTCGAACCGGTCGGCCAGACCGGCCTTCTTCACCATGTCCTTCATGATGAATTCCGCCATGGGGCTGCGGCAGATGTTGCCCAGGCACACAAACAGGATCCTTGTCATGGGTCAGCTCCTCTCGCTTTCCAGATCGTAATGATGAGTATTATGCTTATACATATAGCGGTAATCCTTTTTCAGGATGTTGCGAACAAAGGGCGTCAGCAGAACAGTGTCCGATGCGATCCAGGCACAGGGATCAGCGGCGCACAACGCATAGAATGCCAACGGTGCAGACTGAGCGTCTACGGCTCCTCCGGCCAGAAGCGGCGGCAGAATCAGGCTCACCACGATGCGGGCCACCAGCTCCGCCGCACCTGCCCCCAAAACAAAGGATGATCTGCCGATTCCCTGTACGCAGTTGCGCACCACGAAGATAAAGCCCAGAAACAGGTACATGGCAAAATCTACATATAGAAGCGTATCTCCATAGCGGATCGTCTCTGCCGTGACCTTATCGGCGCTGAGAAACACCTGTAGGTAAAAGCCGCCGCGGGTCAGCAGTAGCCCGATACCCACCGCGCCGGCCGCCAGCACGACCATCATTCCCAGTGCCTGAAGCGTTCCCTTCCGGATGCGTTCCGGCTTCCCCGCGCCAAGATTCTGGGCGGTAAAGCTGGTCATGGCCGCGCCAAGGCCGTTCATAGGCGTCATCATCAGATTGTTGAGCTTGTTGGCCGCGCCAAAGCCATTCTGTGCCGCGTTGGAGACCATCACGCCATCCAGCATGTCGAACCGCACCACCATGCTCTGCATCACGATGATGCCCACAGCCAGCACGGAGAATTGCAGTCCCAGCGGTACGCCCTGGATCATGTGGCGGCGGATATCCCACCATGTAACATGCCAGTCCTCCCGCCGCAAGCGGATATCAGGATAGCGGGCAAAGGCGTAGAGAAAACACCCGACGGTGCTGATCAGCTGCGCCAGCACCGTAGCAATGGCCGCACCTGCCACGCCCCAGCGGAACACAATGATGAACAGCAGATCCAGGCCCACATTCAGCACCGTGGAGAACAACAGAAACAGCAGCGGCGTCACGGAGTCGCCCAGACTGCGCAGGAAGGAGCAGATGAAATTATAGAACAGCTGCGCACCGATCCCAGCAAAGATGATGGCGCAGTAGGTATAGGCCGCCCGGTATACCTCCGGATTATCCGGCGTCACGTTGATCCACGCCAGCATGGGATCCAGCAGCACCAGCGCCAACGCCGTCAGCAGCACCGTCAGCGCAGCGGACAGCACGATCTGCGTCGCCAATGACCGGCGGACGCCCTGCTGATCGTGACAGCCTACGCTGCACGAAGTGATGACACAGAAGCCCGCGCTGACACCGAAGGCAAACTGCAAGAAGATGAACACCAGCGACGTGGTATCGTTGACGCCCGCCACCTCCTGCGCCATCAGGGTCTGGCCTACGATGGCCGCGTCGCTGATGGAATACACCTGCTGCAAAAGGTAGGATAGAATAATGGGCAGCGAGAATACCAGAATGGTTTTCCAGCATGTCCCCTGTGTCAGGTCAACGGGATGAAAGAGTGACGAAATATGCCGTTTTGCGTTTGCCTGTGCCATAATGTGATCCACCTGCTTCCGGGATTTCATTTTTGCTGTGAGATTATAAGCTTGCAGCGCTGGAAAGTCAAGTAGTCTTTTTGTGAAAAAAGCACAAATTAAGTCCTTCGCAATTTAGCAATTTTAACAATCAAAAGCCGCAGCACAGTGCCACGGCTTTCGGAGGGTCATTATGCTTTCACCACCGCGCAATGGGTGATGCCATAATACCGGAAGCAGTCCATCACCTGTTGGTCGATCCGCTCGCC
>CAVHKA010000093.1:0-7593 GCA_963636325.1 Agathobacter sp.
CAAGTCCACCGTAGGCTGGATCCGCGGCGTATACCCCACGGCGGATACGGCCCGCACGGCCTTGGAGGACGGTGACCTGTTCGTGATGGAGGAAAACGGCGCGGTGGTGGCGGCGGCCCGCATCAACAAGATCCAGGTGCCGGTGTACACCGATGTACCCTGGCGCTATCCGGACGTGCCGGATGAACAGGTGATGGTGCTGCACACGCTGGTGGTGGAGCCTGCCTGCTCCGGAAAGGGGTACGGCACGGCGTTCGTGAAGTTCTATGAGGACTACGCCCGTGAAAACGGCTGCCCCTATCTGCGGATGGACACCAACGCCCGCAATCAGACGGCCCGAAAAATGTACGCCGGTCTCGGCTACTGGGAGGCGGGCATCATGCCCTGCGTCTTTAACGGCATTCCCGGCGTACAGCTGGTCTGTCTGGAAAAAAAGCTATAAGAAACTACCCCACCGGGGCCGTGGAAACGGCCCCGGTATTTTTCTGCGAAAAATGTCAGTTTCTGACATATCCTTAACGTTCCGTTAACGGCATACGGGCGTATAATATGCCATCAAAAAAGAATATGCCAAAGGCAGAAGGCGGTATGATCATGGATATTTGGAAAGAGCTTCAGGACGAGGGTATCGACAAGGCGCTGCTGGACGAGATACGGCAGTTCCGCGCGGAGCATCCTGCCGCGCCGGAGGCGGCGGCACGGATCCCGGTACCGCGCTTTTTATACTACGGCAAGGAGATCTGGGAGAGCGCCGCGGCGGCGCTGCTGTGCGGCGAGCATCTGCTGCTGGCGGGCCCTAAGGCCACCGGCAAGAACGTGCTGGCGGAGAATCTGGCCGCCGTGTTCGGCCGTCCCAACTGGGATGTGTCCATGTATGTGAACGTGGACGCCGCGTCCCTCATCGGCGCGGACACGCTGAAGGACGGCAAGGTGGTGTTCCGGGAGGGCCCCATCTGCCAGTGCGCCCGCATGGGCGGCTTCGGCGTGCTGGATGAGGTGAACATGGCGAAGAACGAGGCGCTGGCGGTGCTGCATGCCACGCTGGACTTCCGTCATGTCATCGACGTGCCCGGCTATGAGCGTATTGAGCTGGACCCTGCCACCCGCTTCATTGGCACCATGAACTATGGCTATGCCGGCACCCGCGAGCTGAACGAGGCGCTGGTGTCCCGCTTCGTGGTGCTGGATATGCCGGTCATTTCCGAGGAAAATTTGCAGAAGCTGCTGCGCCGCGGCTTCCCCGGCCTGAGTGACAAGTGGATCCAGCAGTTCTCCGCCCTGTTCCGCGACCTGCGGCAGAAGTGCGACAACGGCGAGATCTCCACCAAGGCCCTTGACCTGCGCGGTCTTCTGTCGTCCCTGCACCTGATCGAAAAGGGCATCACCTCCGGTGAGGCGCTGAAGCTGGGCATCATCAACAAGGCTTTTGATCCCTTCGAGCGGCAGCTGGTGGCGGACGCGGTGTGGAGCCGCATCCCCAAGGACGCCGACCGGTCGAAGCTGTTTGGCAACTGATATGGACAGAGAAGATATCCAAAGCCGCCGCGCGGCAAATCAGGTGTGGAACGGCGCGGAGAACTACGACGTGCGCCCGGAGTTTCAGGCCTACGATGCCGACGGCGAGGCCCAGCTCTACATGAATACCATCATCGGTCTTGTGTACCGGTGCTATCAATTCGATAAATTCAAGCCCCTGTTCCACGCCTTTCAGCATCAGCAGAAGGGCGAGCTGTACAGCGACCTGTTCTGGCTGGGACTGGAGGGCGTGGCCTACGAAAAAGCGTTGGAAGAACGTCCCGTACTGGAGGAGCTGCGGCAGGAGTATGCCCGTCGGATGCTGGCCCAGTCCCACGCCGCCGATCCCCGCAGCGCGGAGGGTTTGCGGGCGGCGTGGTTCCGCCGGGTGCTGCATGAGCCACAGGAGGATGCCTGGCAGAAGGAAGTGCTGGATGCCCTGACCTTTGATCCCGCGTGGGACGAGCAGCAGCTGATGGACAAAATGGAAGCGCTGCTGTTCCGCTATTTCCAGCGCGCCCGCCGCAGCGTCACCGACCGGCAGTGGAGCATGTGGGTGGGGCGCTCCATCGGCGGCCGGGGCAGAAAGACCAGCCGTTTCGTGCGGCCCAACGCCCTGCGCCGTCTGGAGCAGTCCGGCGGCGGCCCCAACGAGGAGGAGACCGGGAAGAAGCGGCCCCACCCCTTGTCTTTTTTGCAGGGCAGGACACCGGAGCCCATTCTGCGGCGCTATGTGGAGGACTGCTTCGGCGTGTCCATGCTGACGCCGCCGGAGCTGGCGCAGGTGGAGCGTGAGCTGTGCACCGGCGTGCATAAGAACTGCCGTCTCCACTTCACCAGGGGCGTTCCCGTCAAGCATGAACTGAGCCGGGAGACCGCGTGGGACGTAGCCACCTTTCACCAGCAGCGGGAGAAGAACCGCGCCTACTATCAGGCCCATCTGGTGGAGAACAAGCTCATCATCGCCCAGCTGACCCAGAAGCTGCAGAATACCATCCTGCTGCAAAGCGACGTGTCCTCCATGCTGGCCCGTGCGGGACAGCTGTACGCTCCCGTGGTGTGGCGCAGCGCCGTGCTGGACGAGGAAAAGGTGTTCGTCCAGCGGCAGCAGAGCGAGATGGGCGACCTGACGGTGGACATCCTGCTGGATGGCTCCGCCTCCCAGAACCAGCAGCAGGAGAAGCTGTCCACTCAGGCGTATCTCATCGCGGAAAGTCTGGAGCGCTGCCGCATCCCCGTGCGGGTGACGGCCTTCTGCTCCGTCAGCGGCTGCACGGTGCTGCGCATTCTGCGGGATTATGACCAGACGGGGAAGAACGACGCCATCTTCGACTATGTGGCCGCCGGGTGGAACCGGGACGGTCTGGCCCTGCGGGCCATGGGCTGGCTGATGCGGCGGGGCAGGGCCGACCACCGGCTGCTGATCATCCTGTCCGACGCCAGCCCCAATGACGACCAGCGCATCCCCATCGGGGCGCTGCCCCTGGGCGGCTATGTATACAGCGGCAAGCGGGGCATCGAGGATACCGCCGCCGAGGCGGGCATCCTGCGGCATCAGGGCATCACGCCGGTGTGCGTCTTTACCGGCAGCGACCTGGAGCTGGAGGGCGGCCGCAAGATCTACGGCAAGGCGCTGACCCGCATCCCGACCATCGGCTGGTTTGCCGACGCGGTCAGTAAGCTGATACAGGGGCAGATACGACAGTTATAGGAAACAAGAGGGGAAAACGCTTGCGTTTTCCCCTCTTGCCGCTTATAATCTTGACTTAACGATCAGATGGGAGGAGACGCCATGTACCAAAACAAGAAACGCTACGCCCTGACCAACTGCGTGCTGCTGGACGGCACGGAGCATATGACACCCCAGACCGGCAGGACCGTCTATATCAGCGGCAGCAGGATCGTGGATATCGGGGACGAGAGCCAGATCGCCGCAGGCTATGAGCGGGTGGATCTGAACGGCAAGTATCTGCTGCCGGGCCTCATCAACCTGCATGTGCATCTGCCGGCCTCCGGCAAGCCCCGGAAAAAGCCCTCCGACCCCAGGAAGCTGGTGAAGCTGATCACCACCAACAGCGTCACCCGCAGCGTCGGTGTCAAGCTGTGCGAGGGCTACGCCAGAACGGAGCTGCTCAGCGGCGTGACCACCATCCGCACCGTGGGCGGCGTGGCGGATTTCGATACCATCATCCGGGATCAGGCGGCGGAGGGAAAGATCCTGTCGCCCCGTGTGGTGGCCTCCAATATGGCGGTGTCCGTTCCCGGCGGCCATATGGCCGGTTCGCTGGCCTATGAGGCCAAAACGCCGGAGGAGGCTGCCGCCTATGTGACCACCATCGCGGCGGAGAAGCCCGACCTTATCAAGCTGATGATCACCGGCGGCGTCATGGACGCCGAGGTGGTGGGCGAGCCGGGTGTGCTGCGGATGCAGCCGGAGCTGGTGAAGGCCGCCTGTGACCGCGCCCATGAGCTGGGCATGAAGGTGGCCGCCCATGTGGAGAGCCCGGAGGGCGTCCGTGTGGCGCTGGAAAACGGCGTGGACTCCATTGAGCACGGCGCGAAGCCAGATGAGGAGATCATGCGGCTTTTCAGGGAGCGGGGCGCGTTTCAGGTGTCCACCATCTCACCCGCGGTGCCTTACGCCCTCTTTGACCGCAGCATCTCCCACGCCACCTACGAGCAGCAGGAGAACGGCAAGGTGGTGTTCGACGGCATCGTGGCGCTGGCGAAGGCGTGCCTTGCCGCCGGTATCCCCGTGGGACTGGGCACCGACACCGGCTGCCCCTTCATCACCCACTATGACATGTGGCGGGAGCTATGCTACTTCGTGAAGTTCTGCGATGTGACCCCGGCCTTCGCCCTTTATAGCGCCACGCTGCTGAACGCCAGATTGGCGGGCATCGACCACCTGACCGGCTCCGTTGAGAAGGGGAAGGCCGCCGACCTGATCGTCTGCGACAGGAACCCGCTGGAGGATCTGACGGCGTTGCGGAAGCTGGACATGGTCATCAAGGACGGCTGGCGCATCGACCACCCGGCGGTGAAAAAGCTGCCCCAGGTGGAGCGTGAGCTGGACAAATTCCTGTAAAAAGATTTTCCGCAATTTCAGTGTTGAAAAATGCGGACTTTTGGGGTATACTATCTTTAAATACTCTTGGAGGTCAAAAACATGATCGAAATTACCAAAGATACCATTATCGGTGATATTCTGGACATCGCGCCCCAGACAGCGCCCATCTTCCTCTCCATCGGCATGCATTGCCTGGGCTGCCCCTCTTCCCGCGGCGAGACCGTGGAGGAGGCCTGCGCCGTCCACGGTGTGGACGTTGACAAGCTGCTGGCCGTGGTCAACGAGGCTGCCAACGGCAAGGCCGAGTAACTGGCACGATCCAATAAAACGCATACGGCGTGCCGTATGCGTTTTATCCTGTTTATATCCTAATTTATGATATATGATAATTTATATATGAAGATGAGAGAATTGCAATTACAGCCCCGTTTGCAGCTGCTGGCGGATATGGTGCCGCCGGGCAGCCGTCTGGCCGACGTGGGAACGGATCACGGATATATCCCCGTCTGGCTGCTGCAAAGAGGGCGCATTGCCGCCGCCATCGCGTCGGACATCGGCGCGGAGCCATTGCGGCATGCCCGGCAGACGGCGGCGGAGTATGAGGTGAACGGCATCGACTTCCGCCTGTGTCCGGGGCTTGACGCCATCGCACCGGAGGAGGCGGATACCATCGTCATTGCCGGTATGGGCGGAGAGACCATCCAGACGATCCTAGAAGCTGCGCCCTGGACGGCGAAAGGGGAGCATTTGCTGCTGCTTCAGCCGATGACGAAGGTGGAATACCTGCGGAAATGGCTGGTTGACAACGGATATCGTTTTACAGAGGAACGGCTGGTTTTCGATAAGAGCTACCTCTATCCGGTGTTTGCTGTCCGGGGGGGGACGCAGCCGCCCCTGACACTGGCCCAGCAGTATGGCGGCGTTCTGCTGGATGGCGATTCGCTGTATGCCGACTATCTGGACGAGCGGATGAGCAAGCTGCAAAAGGCCATCGACGGCCTGCGCCGCTCCGCAGCACCGGAGAACGCTGTAAAGGCAGAAGCCTTGTCGGAGATATGCCGAGCATTGAGAGAAAAGAGGGAAACGCTGTGACAAGAGTTTGTGATATCGAGAGCTTCCTGTACGGCTGGGCGCCCCGTGATCTTGCCATGGAATGGGACAATGTGGGCCTGCTGGTAGGCGACGGCGCGGCGGAGGTACACAAGGTGCTGGTAGCGCTGGATGTGACGGAGGCGGTGGCGGCGGAGGCCGTGGCCATGGACGCGGATCTGATCGTGGCCCACCATCCGCTGATGAACTGCGCATGGCACAAGGTGCAGCATGTGACCACCGGCGACGCGCAGGGCCGCACCATTACCACGCTGCTGAAAAACGGCGTGTCCGCCATCTGCATGCACACCAATCTGGACGCGGCGGAGGGCGGCGTCAACGACGTTCTGGCGGAAAAACTGGGCCTTCATGACGCAAAACCCCTGACGGATGAAAAAATTGGCCGGTTTGGAACGCTAAATTGTGAAAAACCCCTTGTAGAGTTCCTACAAGATGTGATAAAATATTTGGGCTGTAACGGCCTGCGGTATGTAGACGGCGGCAAAGCGGTGCACCGCGTGGCGGTGGGCGGCGGCGCCTGCGGCGACTATATCGGCCAGGCCATCGCGCTGGGCTGCGACACCTTTGTGACCTCGGATCTCAGTTATCATGAGTTTCTGGACACGAAGGGGCTGAACCTGATCGACGCGGGGCACTTCCCCACAGAGAATGTGGTTTGTCCCGTGCTGGCGGAGCGTCTGCAGGCGGCCTTTCCGCACATAACGGTGGCCCTGTCGGCCGCCCATGACCGAGAGATCATACAATATTGCATAAAGAAGGAGAAGTAAACTATGTCCGGACATTCCAAGTGGCACAATATCCAAAAGACCAAGGGCGCGGCTGACGCCAAGCGCAGCGCCGCGTTTACCAAGATCGCCAAGGAGATCATCGTGGCCGTCAAGCAGGGCGGCAGCGGCGACCCCAACAATAACTCTCGTCTGGCCACCGTGGTGGCCAAGGCCAAGGCGGCCAACATGCCCAACGACAACATCAAGCGCACCATCGACAAGGCGCTGGGCGCCGGCAACACCGACAACTACGAGTCCGTCACCTACGAGGGCTACGGCCCCTGCGGCGTGGCTGTCATCGTGGAGGCGCTGACCGATAACCGCCAGCGTACCGCCCCTGAGATCCGCCACTATTTCGATAAGTTCGGCAAGGGCATGGGCGCACAGGGCTGCGTCAGCTGGTCCTTCGACCGCAAGGGCGTCATCGTCATCGACAATGAAGAGGGTGAGCTGGACGAGGATGCCGTCATGATGGACGCGCTGGATGCCGGCGCGGAGGATATGGAGGCCGACGGCCCCGTGTTCGAGATCACCACCGATCCCGACAGCTTCAACGACGTGGTCAAGGCCCTGGAGGACAAGGGCTACACCTTTGAAAGCGCCGAGATCGAGATGGTGCCCCAGAACTACGTCACCATGACCGGCGAGGACGACGTCAAGAGCATGAACAAGCTCATTGATATGCTGGAGGACAACGAGGACGTCCAGAACGTGTGGCACAACTGGCAGCAGGACTGAGCCGAAAAAGAGTAACAAAAGGCAGCCGATCCTGCGATCGGCTGCCTTTTTTGGAAGCAGATGTCTTATTTCACGGAACCGTCCGGATTGAACAGGGGCAGGGGAGCCAGGAACCTGATGTCATGGCGCTTGGCGGCGTCGCCCTCGGCCAGAACAGCGATGCGTGCCACTACGGTGCCTCCGGCCAGGGCCACCAGGGCCTCCATGGCCTTCAGGCTGCCGCCGGTGGAGATCACGTCGTCCATCAGGACGATGCGCTTGCCCCGGATCAGGTCCGCGTCATCCCGGCCCAGATACAGCTTCTGGGTGCCGGCGGTGGTGATGGACTGATCCTCCACATGGATGGGGTCGGGCATATAGGCCTTGGGACCCTTCCGAGCGATGAAGTACTTC
>CAVHKA010000094.1:0-2278 GCA_963636325.1 Agathobacter sp.
CCTGCGCTGGCGGCTTTTTTGCTCTTGCGTGGGTATAGATATCCAGAGTGATAGAGGGCTGGGCATTATGAGCAGGTGTGTGCCCTGCCGGTGGAACAGGAAAATGGCTGCAGCTAATACCTGTTCGCTGTAGGTCTAGGCGATATATTGGAACGCTTGTTGTTGCTCCTGCAGACGCAGATCCGCTTGATATTGACAATGTAGAGGCAGAGGGTCTTGACATCTGAAAATTATCCGGTAGAATGAAATGTGCAGAGAACATATCAGAGGAGATCATCAGTATGAAAGAAAAACTGTCAGAGAAGATTTTTGCGCAGCTGCGCGGCGATATTATCGCGGGGAAGTACACCGCGCGGGATTTTATTAGCGAAAGCGAGATTGCTGAGCGATATGGCGTGAGCAAGGCACCTGTGAAGGATGCCCTGCACCTGCTGGCGGATCAGGGGTATTTGGTTAGCTATCCTCGTAAGGGCTATATGGTGAATACCTTCACCAACGAGGAAGTTAATCAAATCCAGCAGATCCGCCGCTGCTTAGAGACACTTTGTGTCCAGCTAGCCATTGAAAATGCCACGGACGAGGAAATTGGACGGCTGCGAGATACTACCATCGGAGCGGATATGAGCGAAAGACCAGAACAAACTGTCAATTATCGTTTTCATATGGGATTGGCTGGCATATCGGGCAACCCCGTGCTGGTAAAAACATTGGAGAAACTGGTGAACATTGCTTCCATGACCCAAATCAGGCGCAGACCAGACTACAGTAATTTCCACCACATCATTGATGCACTGCTGGCACGGGATCAAGAGCAGGCGAAATATTGGATTATAACGGATATCGCAGATGTATGAAGGGTAAGCAAAACCGCGGTCGAGTTGTTTGACCGCGGTTTTACATGTTCGAGGAAAAATGTGATTGACATCTGGTAATATCAGTGGTATTATTCATGTAGGACGCTGATATTATCAGTGAAATCATCAAAAAAGGAGCGAGATACTTATGGAGAAGAAGAAAATTGGTCTACTGGGTGCCATTCTAATGGGCATCGGTTGCATTGTTGGCTCTGGCATCTTTGGTACCTTACCCACGGTGGCAAATGAGTATGGTGCCGGCGTTGTCTGGGCGCTGATTGGTGCGGCAGCAGTGGTTGTCCTGCGCGCACTGGCATCGACATATTCCTCTGCTGCACTTCCTGCCAGCGGGTCGCAGTTCCTGTGGGCCGCCAAACTGATGCATCCCATTGCAGGCGCGTTTGTTTCATTTTCCACACTGCTGATGCCTACTATGGTATCGCTGTTTGGCGTGCTGTTCGGTATGTATCTCCAGCCCCTGTTTCCCAATACGGAGATCAATGGCACTGTAGCCGCCGTGGCACTGCTGGTGGTATTTGCGGTAGTGGCTTGGTTCGGCAATAAGACGACGATCAATACGGGAAATGTGATGGTCGTGCTGCTGCTCATCGCCATTGCCCTGTATATTTTCCTCGGCTTGCCTCATATCGACACGGCCAATGTGACCTTTGGCCAGATTGTACGCCCGGGTGTATCCATCAGTACGCTGGCAGCTGCCGTGGGTGTGCTGACATCCTCTTTGTCCGGTGCCAGTTCGGTGGCACAGGTGGCCGATGATGTAAAGAATCCAGGTAAAACGGTGCCGCTGGCTTTGGTGCTGTGCCCGGCTATTGTAGCGGTGATTTATATCCTGATGGCTGTTGTTACCATCGGCGTGATCCCGGCAGCAGAGGTCACTTCGCTGTCCGATGTGGCGGCGCAGTTTATGTCTCCGGCACTGCTGACCTTCTTCATCGTAGGCGGTCCCATCTGCGGTATTATCACATCTCTAATTCCCGTGGCGCTGGCCTGTGTGGCTCTGGTAGAGACTTCCGCTAAAAACAAGGTGTTTCCCGAGGTGTTGGCAAAGCAAAACAAGTACGGCGTGGCTTACTGGAGCCTTTTTATCGTCATGGGCATCGCCATCGCCATCTGTGCTACCGGTGCGACCGTCGGTGTGGTCATGACCATCTTCTCCTTCTGCAATACCCTGGCGGAGTTGCCCAATACGCTGAGTCCCATGTTCGCCTATAAGAAGTATCCCAAGTGCTGCGACAACTCCTCCGTACATATGAACCGGAAGGTCGCCTATGTGCTGTCTGTCCTTACATTTATCGTGTGTGCCTATTTGTGCGTGCAGATGGCTGCTACTCTCAGCGGCGGCGCTGTGGCCGGTATCCTGGCCGTGTTCGTGGTGGGCTATGTGTACTTCTTCTTCCGCGTCA
>CAVHKA010000094.1:2302-6383 GCA_963636325.1 Agathobacter sp.
GATCTGATCGCCGAGATGAAGGCTCCCTACCAGCCGTGGGAGGACAAGGAAAAGTCCTACAACTGAGAGGGACGCCATGGTTGATTTTGTGAAGTCCATTCCGGAACTGCGTGCCCGCGTGCCGGTGACACAGCAGTGGGCGTATTTCGAGACGGCCAGCACCGGTCTGGTACCGGACTTTGTATATGATGGTGTGCGCCGCTATATGGATGCCCGGTATCACATAGGCGGCAACTCGGTGTGGGAGTTTCCCGGCACCTCTGTTGAAACGCTGGAGATGATGCAGCGCTCTAAGGCGGCGCTGGGAGAGATGATCCACGGCGCACCGGATCGCATCACCTTCGGCCAGAGCTCCACGCAGCTGTTCACCATGGTGACGGAGGCCGTGGAGTACGGCCCCGAGGACAACGTGGTGGCGGTGGATCGCGGCTGGATTGGCAACCGCTTTGCCTGGCAGAAGAGGCAGGATGAGGGGCTGGAGGTGCGGTACGCCGTGCCGGAAAACGGTGCCGTCACGCCGGAGCAGCTGATGACTCTGTGCGACGAACACACCCGCGCCGTCACCGTGAATCTGGTGGAGAGCAAGACCGGCTACCGCATCGACATGGACCGCCTGAGCCAGATGTGCCGCAAAAGAGGCCTGCTGCTGTTCGTGGACGGCGTGCAGGCGCTGGGCGCACTGCAGATGGATGTGGAGCGCTGGGGTGTGGATCTGCTGGTAGGCAATGACTACAAGTGGATGATGAACTTCTGCGGTACCGGCTACGCCTATATCAGTCGGCGGCTGCAGCCCCTGATCCGCCATTGGGGCGCGGGCTGGATGTCCGACGACGACCGGTTCAACACCGGCAAGGCCCATCTGACCCTGCGGGAGGACGCGGGCCGGTTTGAAATCGGCTACCCCCATGCCGACGGCATCTATGGGTTGGGTTTGATGGCCGCGCAGTACGACATGCTGAGCGGGGTAGAGGTGGAGCGGTACGTCTGTGGTCTGGCGGACTATTTCACCGCCAGGCTGGCCCAGACCCCGTGGCTGCGTCTGGCCTACGACTTCCCTGCGGAGAACCGCTGCCAGATCGTGTATATCAAGGTTGCGGCGGGCTGTCCCGTCACCGATGAGACGCTGGAAAAGGCAGGCGTGTTCGCCCACTTCGAGTCCCCCGACGAGAACGGGGAGCGGGGCATGCGTCTGAGCTTCCACCTTTATAACAACACACAGGATATCGACCGCTTCTTCTCTGTGTTTGAAGCGGTGGGGAGGTAAAGACATGAGCGAGTTCAGTCCCTATCGCTGGGAGGCAGAAAAGATCGCACCCAGTGGCTTGCGCTATCGGGTGCGGCTGGCGGATCACGTTCTCACTGGCCCCGATGGAAAGGCTGCGGCTACCATGTTCAGCTGGTCCTATCTCGGTCAGGGCGGCGGCTCGCGGCGGCCGGTGGTATTTGCCTACAACGGCGGCCCCGGAGCCGCCAGCGCCTGGCTGCACATGGGTCTGCTGGGTCCCGTGCTGGCGCAGTTGCCCGAGTATCCTGACGGGCTGAGCCATCCGGCGCGGTTTGAGCTGACGCCCAACCCCGACCTCCTGCTGGATCAGTGTGACATCGTGCTCATCGATCCGGTGGGCACCGGCTGGGCCCGTCTGCTGGATGAGAGCACCGCGAAGCGCCATTACTCCACCGCCGGTGACGCCCGCGATTTCTCCGACTTCATCTGTGCGTGGCTGGCGGAGAACGGCCGCCAGCACGCACCGGTCTATCTGCTGGGCGAGAGCTACGGCACCATCCGCAACGTGGCGCTGGCTGATGTGCTGCCGGAGACGGTGGACTTACGGGGCATCATTCACGTGGGCACGTCCCTGAACGTGGGAGCGCGGACTACCCTGCTGGTAGAGCCCAACGTCCGCCGTCTGGGTGCCAACGCCGCCGTGTGCTGGTATCACCACCATCAGGATGAGTGCAGCCGTGAGGAGTTCGTGGCACAGGCCATGGACTTTGCCTACGGCGACTACGCCCGCGCTCTGCTGTTGGGGAACCGATTGAACGAGGCAGAACGGGAGAGTGTGCTGGAGCGGCTTAGTCGGTTCACAGGCATGGATCATGATTTTCTGGACAAACACGATCTGCGTTTTGGAGAGGTGGACTTCCTGCTGGGCTGCTGCCCGGGGGCTGTGGTCAGTACATACGATGCGCGGCTGCTGTACCGTCCAAGACAGAACGAGCGATACAGCGAAAACAGTATGGAAAGCGCCGGTATCATCGAACCGGACATGAATCAGGACGCTTTCATGGCGGCGGTGGGGCCGGTGTACGACCACGCGCTAGCCATGTACGCGGCGGACGAGCTGTGCCCGCCTCAGCGGGAGGCAGCGGAGGACATGCTGTCCATCGCCCGCCGGTGGGACTACCGCGGGTACGAAAAGGACACTTTGACCCTGCCGGTGGAGCTGATGCAGCGGCGGCCCGCCCTGCGGATGATGTTTGTCAACGGTTATTACGACCTGCAGTCCACCTTTGACTTTGTGACCTACTACCTGTCCCGCTTCGATCTGCCCAGCGATCGGATACGTCAGACGGTGTTGCCCTCCGGCCATGCCTCCTATGTGGGCACGGGCATGGTGGAAGCTTTGACGAAGGATATCCGACAGTTTATCCGGGAGTAAGGAGGAATGTACCATGCTATTGAACCATTGTAGACTTTATGCACCGCTGTCCGGTGGATTTGCCGGCGAGGACTGCTGCGTGGAGTTGGACGGTGGAAAAATCACGGCAGTGGGTCCCGCCCGCCCCGATACGGCGGAGGCCTTCGACTGCGGCGGCCAGACGCTGCTGCCGGGTCTGATCGACCTGCATACCCACATTACCTTCCTGCGGAACGTAGGCGTGGCGCAGGCCCACGACCCCATGCAGCTGGTAGTGGAGGCGGCCGCACAGGCTGACCGCTACCTGCGTCATGGCTTTACCACCATCCGTGACTGCGGCAGTATCCGCCGCAGCGCCAACTATGTCAGGCAGCTCATTGACCGCAGGCTCATGGCAGGACCGGATATTCTGGCCTGCGGCCAGACGCTGATGCCCAGCGTCACCGCCAGCACCGGCGTGGGCGACATCACCCATTACTGCGACGGCGCGGAGGAGTATCGCAAGGCGGTACGGGAGGAAGTGGCTGCGCAGGCAGATTTTATCAAAATCTACGCATCCGGCTCTGCTTTTTCCCCTACCGGCGTGCCCAAGCACCCTATCATGACCATTGAAGAGATCCGGGCAGCTGTGAATACAGCGCGTGCTAATGGCCTCTATGTGGCGGCGCACTGCCATGCTGATAGTGCCATCCGTGACTGCGTGCAGGCAGGTGTCCGCACCATTGAGCACGCCACCTATCTCAGCGAGGCCACCACGGATCTGCTGCTGGCATCGGAGGACTCCTATCTGGTGCCCACGCTGGCAGCCATGTATGTCAGTCAGACGGATCCTCAGGAGCGCTCCTTCTGGCTGTCTCGTCTCACCCCCATGCTGGAGGATTGCGCTAAGACCATCGGCTATGCCTATCGCGCCGGGGCACTGATTGGTTTTGGCACAGATTCTGCACCTATGTCTCCCCAGTACGATACCGGCGTAGAGTTCCGCTTCCGCAGGGAGTACTGCGGCATGGAAAATATGGACATTCTGCTGCAGGCTACAAAAAACAGCGCCCTCATTGCGGGGCTTCCCGATGTGGGTGAGATCAAGGCCGGTATGAAGGCGGACCTGATCCTGGTGGCGGGCGACCCTGCGGCGGACCTCTCCGCCATGTATGTCCCACCGGTACAGGTGTGGAAAAACGGCATCGCCCGCAAATAAAAATAGGAGGAACGAACCATGAAGATCGAAGCAAAACTGGAAGAACTGGGCTTGACGCTGCCCGCAGCGCCCACGCCCATGGCCAATTACGTCACCTGCCGTCAAGTGGGAAACCTGCTGTTTTTCTCCGGCGCTGGTCCCTTTGAGGCAGGCAAGCCCGTAGTGTTCGGCAAAGTTGGCGACGAACTGACCCAAGAACAGGGCTATGCCGCCGCACGGCTGACTGGCTTGAACCTGATTGCAC
>CAVHKA010000094.1:6393-7473 GCA_963636325.1 Agathobacter sp.
ATCTGGATCGCATTAAGCAGTTTGTAAAGGTGCAGGCATTTGTGGCATCCGCACCAGACTTCATGGCTCAACCCGCTGTGATGAACGGTGTCTCCGACCTGTTTGTGGAGGTATTCGGCGAAAAAGGCAAGCACGCTCGTACTGCCGTGGCTGTTCCGCAACTGCCGTTTAACATTCCCATTGAGGCGGAGATGATCGTTGAGGTGGAAGAATGAAGACCAGTCGGTGGGTACCGCATTGTAGCATAAAAGCCTTTTGACGAGCCTATTGTGGCAGCTACAGCAATCAGTTATTCTGTGACCCGCCCGGACGGTTATTTGGCTACTACTGCGAAGAACTTCGAAAGTCGTGCATCGTATATGCTCCCTCTATGAGAGACAGCGAAAGAATAGACTGTCAATCGTGGAGGGAGCATATCAGCGCATGCGAATCGAGCCTGCTTTTTGTTGGTGTACTCTATATCTCCAGCATTCCTTGCAACTCCGCGCTGGCGGCTTTTTTGTTCTTGCGTGGGTATAGATATCCAGCGTGGCGGAGAGCTGGCTGTGGCCGAGGATACCCGCTACCGTTGCCATATCCGCACCGCCCGCGATCATCAGGCTGGCAGCGGTGTGGCGCAGGCTGTGGATATTGAGCTGCTCTCGGTCGATATCCCGCCGTTGCAGGGCGCAGCACTCGCCGCGCCACATCCCCGTGGCAATGATAAGCTTGAAGTATGTCTCATACTTGATGCTCTCATTTTCCAGTGCAGCGATGATTTTCTGCGCCGTTTCTTCGTCGGCAATCTTTTTCCCTGTTTTCTTACCTGCGTAGCGCGACATGGAAGTGGTGACAGAACGCCTATTTCCATGGAATATGTTTTCTGTTGTGAGCTACGAGTATCATTTATGGCCGGTAGACTTGCATTACCGAGACTCGCTCTCGAGGAGGAAATAGACGTACCAATCACTGGAAATGTGCTTTCAGGCAATGGCTTTCCTGTTATGTCACGTTTTGGTTAACACAAGTCACTTTTCAACGATCCTTCCAACAAACGCCCCAAATCTACGCAAAACTTCTCGATATATATTAAAACACATC
>CAVHKA010000095.1:0-7460 GCA_963636325.1 Agathobacter sp.
ATTCTTGCAGGGATGGCAGCCAAACCACTCATCCCCGGCCACCGCGCGGTCGATAGCCAGGGTGACCCGGTGCTCCGTGTCGTTCATCAGGCCCAGAATGGACGCGGAACCGGTGTGGCAGCCCAGCAGCGCCACCAGATCCTCCTCCGTAGCGAAGCTCAGGCGGGATGAGCCGATGAGCTTGGAAAAATCCTTGGTGGAAAAGGGCTTATCCCCCGGCATGCACAGCAGATAGAAGGCGCTGCGGTTCCGGGGCGTCAGCAGCAGGTTCTTGCAGATGTGAACGTTCAGCGCCTCACCGATGGCCACACAGTCCTCCATGGTAAAGGCCGCGTCATGATCCACGCGGGTAAAGGGGATATCCAGCCGGGCAAGCGCCGCGTACACCCGGTTTTCCACATCGCTGCGGCTTTCCGCCGGAGCGCCGTTGTATACCTCCATGGCTTACTCCTTTCCCACCAGCATGTCGCCCACACGGTAGATGTCGCCCGCGCCCACGGTCAGGATCATGTCGCCGGGTTGGGCGATCTCGCGCAGCGTCTCCGCCGTCTCCTTCAGGGTGGCGCAATAGACGCTGCCGGGGATCTGAGCGCACAGGTCGCGGGAGGACACCCCCACGTCGTTGGTCTCGCGGGCGGCGTAGATCTCCGCCAGCACCGCCACGTCCACGGTGCGCAGCTCCCGGACGAAATCGTCAAACAGCGCTTTGGTGCGGGTGTAGGTATGGGGCTGGAAAGCGCAGATCAGCCGCTGGTGGGGCAGGCTGCGGGCCATGTCCAGCAGGGCGTGCAGCTCGTCGGGATGATGGGCGTAATCGTCGTACACTCTGGCCCCGTTGAACTCACCCTTGTACTGGAAGCGCCGCTCGGCTCCGCCGAAGGAGGCCAGCCCCTCCTCCACCGCCCTGCCGTCGATGCCCAGCACATAGGCGGCGGCAGCCGCGGCCAACGCGTTGGAGATGTTGTGCTTGCCGGGAACATGCAGTTCCACATGGGTGTAGCGCTTGCCGTCGGCCACCACGTCGAAGCAGGGGAAGCCGTCGAAAAACGCCACATTGTCGGCGTATATGCTTGCGCTGTGATCCTTCACGCTGAACCAACGCACCGGACGGTCAATACCCGCCAGCGCCGTCCGCGCGCCCTCGTCGTCACCGTTGGCGATGATGACGCCGGTCTCCGGCGTCAGGCAGGCGAACTGCCGGAAGGAATGCTCGATATCGGACAGATCCTTGAAGAAGTCCAGATGATCCGCCGCCACGTTCAAAATCACCGCCACGGTGGGGAGGAAATTCAGGAAGGAGTTGCAGTATTCGCAGCTCTCCAGAATGATGGTGTCGCCCTTGCCCACCCGATAGCCCTTGCCCAGCAGAGGCAGGGTGCCGCCGATCATGACGGTGGGATCCTTCTGGGCCGCCATGAAGATATGGGTGGCCATGGAGGTGGTGGTGGTCTTGCCGTGGGTGCCGGAGATACACAGGGCGTTGCGGTACGCCTGCATGATGGCGCCCCAGCCCTGGGCCCGCTCATAAACGGGGATGCCCCGGGCAACGGCCCCGGCGATCTCGGGATTGCTGTCGTGAATGGCGGCGGTGCGGATCACCAGATCGCAGTTCTGCAGATTCTCGGCGCTGTGGCCGATGGCAACGGGGATGCCCACGCTGCGCAGGTGCTTCACCGTGTCGCTGTCGGTCATGTCGGAGCCCTGTACGCTCAGGCCCATGCCCTTGAGCACCTCGGCCAGGGCGCACATGGACACGCCGCCGATGCCCGCCATATGGACGCGGACGCCGCTGTGCAGAAAATGCCGGATATCCTCAGTGGGATGCATCATATTGATTCCTCCAAAAGGGCGGCTTTGCAGCCGCCGCTTGTATTTTTCCTGAAAAAATATTATAATACACCTGTAGGCAAAGTGCAACCGTCATTGTTGCTCAAATTCGGCGGAAAACAGGCGAAAAGAGGTGGAAACCATGATCCCACAGGAGGTTTGCGCGGTGCTGCAGACATTGGAGCGGGCCGGATATGAGGCGTATGCCGTGGGCGGCTGCGTCCGGGATATGCGGATGGGCAAAACGCCCCACGACTGGGATGTGACCACCTCGGCGCTGCCGCAGGAGACCATGGCACTTTTCGATCATTTCGCCATCCCCACCGGATTACAGCACGGCACGGTGACCGTCCGCAGCGGGGAGCTGTCCTGCGAGGTCACCACCTTCCGCACCGACGGGGACTATCCCGACCACCGGCACCCTGCCGCCGTCACCTTTACCCGTAGTCTGCGGGAGGATCTGGCCCGCCGCGACCTGACGGTGAACGCCATGGCCATGGACATGCGGGGCACGCTCCACGATCCCTTTGACGGTCAGGCGGACATCCGCCGCCGCACTCTGCGGTGCGTGGGTGAGCCGGAGCGCCGCTTTCAGGAGGACGCCCTGCGTATCCTGCGGACGCTGCGGTTCTCCGCCACCCTGGGCTTTGCCATTGAGGAGGACACACACCAAGCCTTGCGGGCGCAGTGCGGCGACCTGCGGTATGTGGCGGCGGAGCGTGTGCGGGAGGAGCTGACGAAGCTGCTGTGCGGCGCGGACGTACTGCGTGTCCTGCTGGATGACCCCCAGGTGCTGGGCGTGGTGCTGCCGGAGATACTGCCCTGCGTGGGCTTTGACCAGCACAACCGCCACCACTGCTATGACGTGTGGGGCCATGCAGCCCACGCGGTGGCCGCCGCGCCGCCCGATCCGGTGCTGCGGTGGGCCATGCTGCTGCACGATCTTGGAAAGCCCCAATGCTTCACGATGGACGAACAGGGCGTAGGCCACTTCCACGGCCACCACCGGCCCAGCGCGGAGATGGCGGAGACCATCTGCCGCCGTCTGCGGTTCGACAAGGCCACCGCCCAGCGCATCTGTATGCTGGTGCGGTATCATGACCGGCCCATCCCCCTGACGGAGAAGGCCATCCGCCGGGCTATGAACCAGCTGGGCGTAGAGGGCCTGCGGCAGCTGTGCGCCGTGAAGCGGGCGGACAATCTGGCCCAGCATCCGGACTACCGCAGCCGCCAGCGGGAGATCGACGAGGGCGAGGCCATCATGGACGCCCTGCTGGCGAAGGACGCCTGCTTCAGTCTGAAACAGCTGGCAGTCAACGGCCGGGACATGGCGGCGCTAGGACTGGAAGGCCCCGCCATCGGTCAGGCGCTGCAAGCGCTGCTGGAGGCTGTTATGGACGGCGAAGCAGACAATGACCGCGCCGCCCTGCTGGCGCTGGCAAAAGAGAAATACAGCCGATAATATGAAAATAAGCGTACTGCCGAAGCGGTACGCTCATATTTTTTGCGTTTTCTGTTTATAGTATATCCGATGGAGCCTCAGCCCGCCATGATCTCGAACCGCAGCACGCCCTCTGCCGTGGCCAGATGGGAGAACATCTCGTCCATGGTCTCGGTCATGTCGCTGGTCTCGGCGCTGACGGTAACGCCGGCGCAGCCGTTGGTGGGGATGGTCTGGTTGATGGTCAGAATATTGGCGCCGGAGGCGGCAAAAATGGACAGATAGTTGGACAGCACGCCGGGATTGTCCCGCAGCAGGGCGTACAAGGTGATGATGTGGCCCGCCTTCATGTTCTGGAAGGGCTGCACCGCGTCCTTGTACTTATAAAAGGCGCTGCGGCTGATGCCCACCATGGCCGCCGCCTGTCCCACGGTCGCCGCCTCGCCCACCTGCAGCATGCGCTTGGCCTCGGCCACTTTTACGAACACCTCAGGCAGCGCGTCAGCGGATACGATAAAGTATTTTTTCTTCTCCATAGCTTGCTCCTCCCGTCCCGGTATCCCTCTGGATATACATCTGTATTTCTATGGTAGCACATCCAACCCCATTTTACAAGGAAAAGTTGAGAGTCAGGTGATCATTTGCAGCGGGAAAAAGCATTTCTCATTAAGGCAGCCTACTGGGCGGCGGTGTTGGCCGTCTGTTGGCTGGTGCTGCGCTACGCGCTGGTATGGTTGCTGCCATTTCTGCTGGCGCTGGGCTTCGCGGCGCTGATGGAGCCGGTGATCGCGCTGGCGCGGCGGAAGCTGCGCCTGAAGCGGGGCTTTCTGGCGGCGGTATTCACGCTGGCGCTGCTGGCGCTGGTGATCACGCTGGGCGTGGTGCTGGTGGGTCAATTGGTCCGGCAGGCCACTGACCTGATGGAGCGGCTGCCGGAGCTGCTGGCGGGGCTTCCCGTGCTGGCGGATCGCATCACCGCCCGGCTCCGCAGCTTCTGCGCCGACTGTCCCGACGGCGTGCAGCAATGGCTGACCCAGCTGCTGAACACCACCGAACAGACGCTCTCCGAGGCGCTGGGCAGTCTCTCCTCCACCCTGCTGCGGCTGCTGACCGGTCTTGTAAGCGCGCTGCCCCAGGTAATGCTGTTCTGCGCCACCACGGCGCTGGCCCTGTTCTTCACCTCCGCCGCCTATCCCCAGCTGATGGCCTTTCTGCGGCGGCAGCTGCCGCCCGCGTGGCGGGAGACCGCACGGGGCATCAAGGCCAGCCTCATCACCACCATCGGCAAGTGGGTCAAGGCCCAGTGCGTGCTGATCATCATCACCTTCTGTCAGCTGCTGGCGGGCTTGCTGCTGATCCGGCAGCCCTATGCCCTGCTGCTTTCGGCAGTCATCGCGTTCATCGACGCGCTGCCGGTGTTCGGCACCGGCACGGTGCTGCTGCCGTGGGCGGTGCTGTGCTGTCTGGCAGGCAGTTTTCCCAAGGGCATCGCCCTGACGGCGCTGTATCTGGTGATCTGGCTGGTGCGCAGCGTCATGGAGCCGAAGCTGATGGCGCAGAGCGCCGGACTGCCGCCGCTGCCCGCGCTGGCCGCCATGTATATCGGCTTCTGCGCCATGGGTGTGGCGGGCATGATCCTGGGCCCGATCCTGCTGCTGCTGATAAAGCAGCTCCACGACGGCGGCTATCTCCACCTGTGGAAATGATTGCTTTTGGGCGAGACCTGTGATATACTGCCTTCTCAGAGACTGTGAGAGGAGGCGTTTTTATGTCGAAGCAGCGCAAGGCCGATCTGGCGCTGGTGCTGGTCACCCTGTTCTGGGGCGTATCCTACTATCTGGTAGATTTGTGTCTGGATGAATTGCAGCCCATGAACCTGAACGCCTTCCGCTTTCTGCTGGCGTTTCTGGTGCTGGCGCCCATCTTCTGGAAGAAGCTGCGGCATATCAACCGCGCCACGCTGAAATACAGCGCCATTATCGGCACGCTGCTGGTGGGCGTGTACGCCGGGGCCACCTTCGGCGTGGCCAACACCTCCATCTCCAACGCGGGCTTCATCTGCGCCCTGCCGGTGGTGTTCACGCCGCTGCTGGATCTTCTGTTCAACCGCAACAGACCCGATAAGAGACTGGGCGTCGCGCTGATCCTCTGCACGGTGGGCCTTGCCCTGCTGACGCTGAACGAGCAGTTCCGCCCCGCCAAGGGCGACCTGATCTGCCTTGTCTGCGCCGTATGCTACGCCGCCGACATGCTGGTGACGGAAAAGGCCGTCAAGCAGCCGGAGGTGGATGCCCTGACGCTGGGCGTGTGCCAGCTGGGTGTGGCGGGCGTGCTGATGCTGCTGGTATCCGCCGTCACGGAGCAGCCCCGGCTGCCCCAGTCCCCCACGATCTGGGGCGCGGCCATCTTTCTGGGCCTGTTCTGCTCCGGCATCGCCTTCGTGATCCAGGCGGTGGCCCAGCAGTACACCACCGCCAGCCATGTGGGCGTGATCTTCACGCTGGAACCGGTATTCTCCGCCATCGTGGCCTTTTTCTTCGCCAATGAGAAGCTGCTGCCCCGCGGCTACATCGGCGCGGCGCTGATGCTGCTGAGCCTGCTGGTGATGGAGATGGACTGGCGCGCGGTTTTCCGAAAGCGAAGCGATTGACGAACAAAAAAGAGACCTTCCGCCGCGGCGGAAGGTCTCTTTTTCGTGATTTCACAGCAGCCCGCACAGCAGAAAGCCGATGATGGTCAGCACCGATACGCCGATGGCGTAGGGCAGCGTGGACTTGATGACGGTGATGTTGGACACGCCGGTGCCGGCGGTAGTCATGAACACCGCGTCGGCATAGAAGCAGGTGCTGTACCCCAGCGCGATACCGCTCATAACGGCGGCGATAATGACGGGAGCTGCCACGCCCATGGACAGCGCCAGCGGTACGAACACCGGAATGGCAATAGTCATGACTACCCAGCAGCCGCCCACGGCGAACACCGTCAGCCCCACCAGCAGAAAGGCCAGCGGCGGCACCAGAAACGCGGGCACCGTGCTGCCGATGCCGTTGATGAGAATGTCGAACAGGCCCAGCTCACGGTTGGCCTCGCTGAGCATAAAGCCGAAGCATACCACGATGGCCAGGGAGGCCATGCCCTTGGCGCCATTGAAGAAATGCTCAAAAAACTGCCCCACCGTCATGATCCGCTGGAGGGTGTACAGCAGGAACTGCGCGATGATGGCCAGCACCATGCCGTGGATCAGGTCATTGCCAAACAGGATGGTGCCGCCCACCAGCACCGCCAGCGGCACGATGGCGTTCCAGGCGGAGGACACCTTGCTCTCGTCCACATCGTCGATGCCCACCAGCTTCTCGGCCTTTTCGTCCTTTTCAAAGGCCGGGCCGCCGCTGCGCACCCGCTGATAAGCCTGCTTCAGCACACCGAGCTTCGGGAATACGCCCAGCGCCAGCAGCAGACACAGCAGCATCATCGCCAGCGGATAGAACATGTACGGGATGGCCCGCAGATAATCCTGAAAGCCCAGGCCGTACTCTGATACCAGCCCTACGCTGAAGGCCGTCCAGCTGGAAAACGGAATGGTCATGCACAGGCAGCAGGCCATGATATTGGCCTGTAACGCCAGATGCTCCCGCGGGATGCGGTTCTTATCGGTGATCTCCCGCATGGAAAAGGACACCGTCAGTGCGTTGAGGTATTCGTCCACGAACATGATGACGGACATGAGCCACGCCAGCAGCAGCGTGCGCCTGGGGCCGGTGGCGATCTTCAGCAGCAGATCACGGAAGCCCATCAGAGCGCCGGACTCCTGAAACAGCGTGATCATGCCGCCGAAGCCAATGATGATGCACAGCACGAACTGATACGAGGAATTGGACAGTGCGCCATAGATGGCGTCGATAGTGCCGGTGAGGAAATGCTGCCGGTGCAGCAGCACCATGGCCAGCAGCGAGGCCAGGATCATGGACTCGGCCATCTTCCGGGTCTTGAGGGCATAGACGATCAGAAACACAAGGGGCGCAAAGGCCATGATGATTTCCGCCATAGTAGTTTCTCCTTACTTAGAAAGCTATCCAAAGTATAGCAGACTATTTCCCAAATGGCAAGATGAAAAAGCCCTGACCATTAGGTCAGGGCTCAGTCTGTCAAAGAACGCCAGTTCTCGTTATGCGAGAGCTGGCGTTTTAGTCGT
>CAVHKA010000096.1:0-7349 GCA_963636325.1 Agathobacter sp.
TCAAGCTGGCCGAGGAGCTGGCTGAGGTTCTGGGCGGCGTCGTGGGTTCCTCCCGTGCCTGCGTGGACGCCGGCTGGATCTCCGCTGACCATCAGGTCGGCCAGACCGGCAAGACTGTCCACCCCAAGGTCTACATCGCTCTGGGTATCTCCGGCGCTATCCAGCACAAGGCTGGTATGCAGGATTCCGAGTGCATCATCGCCGTCAACAAGAACGAGACCGCTCCCATCTTCGAGGTTGCCGATTACGGCATCACCGGCGACCTGTTCAAGGTCGTTCCCGAGCTGATCGAGTCCATCAAGGCCGCCAAGGCTGCCAAGTAATAAAGGAGGTCGACATGAGCCAGATACTGAAAAGCCCCGCCCGCTATGTGCAGGGCAAGGGCGTGCTCAAGGAGCTGGATCGCTATTTGCAGGGATTGGGCAATCACCTGATGATCCTACAGACGACAGGCGGCATACGCCGCAACAAAGCTATGCTGGACAACTGCTTCCAAGGCAAGGACTTTATCGTAGATTACGAAGTGTTTTCCGGCGAATGTACCCGCGCCAAAATCGAAGCTTGGGGCGCCCAGTGCAAACGCGACGGCGTGACTGCTGTGATCGGCATCGGCGGCGGCAAGGTACTGGACACCGCCAAGGGCATCGCCTACTACACGGGCCTGCCCATGGTGATCGTGCCCACTGTGTGCGCCACCGACGCACCCTGCTCATCTTTGAGCGTTATGTATACCGATGAGGGGGTATTTGATGCCTACCTCTTCCTGGATAACTGCCCCAATGTGGTCATTGTGGACAGCGAGATCATCGCCAGGGCCCCGGCCCGCCTGCTGGTGGCCGGAATGGGCGACGCTATGGCCACCTATTTCGAGGCCCGGGCCTGCCGTGCCTCCGGTAGCAACAACCAGGTGGCCGCCAAGCCCACCCGCACCGCCACCGAAATGGCGGCGCTGACCTGGAAGTACCTTCAGGCCGACGGCGTAAAGGCTAAGATGGCTGTGGAGGCCGATGTGGTCACTCCGGCGCTGGAGAACATCATCGAGGTCAACACCTACCTCTCCGGCGTGGGTTTCGAAAGCGGCGGCCTGGCCGCGGCGCATGGCATCCAGAAGGGCTTTACCGTGATCCCGGAGCTGCACAAGGCGTACCACGGCGAAAAGGTGGCCTTCTGCACTCTGACCCAGTTGATTCTGGAGAATGCGCCTACCGAAGAGATCCGCTCCGTGCTGGACTTCTGCCTGAGCGTGGGACTGCCGGTCTGCTTTGCCGATCTTGGCTATGAAACAGTGGACGCGGAGGCTGTCCGTCAGGCAGCGGAAAAGGCCTGCGTTCCCGGCTCTACCATTCATAATCTACCCTTTGAGGTCACTGTCGACATGGTGGCCGACGCCCTGCTGGCGGCGGATGCCATGGGTCGTGCCTATCGTATCGGAAAGTAATCGTTTTTTCGGCCGGTGCTGTTTTCTCTGCCCTCTCTTACTTCTCCTTTTGATACTGATGCAGCACTTCGATCACACCGTGAAGCGTATTACCAAAAAAACGGGTCCTTGCCGCAAAGGCAGGGGCCCGTTTTTTCCATCACTACTGTATAAGATCAGTTGACGTGATATGAAATTCGTGTTAAAATATAATTGTGATTGCTTATCTTCTATAAGGGAGATGGATATATATGGTAGAAGTAACGCCAAAAAAAGAAAAAAAGATTGCCCGTATGCGAAAATACCTGATCGAGGCCACGGAGGATCTGATTCAGGACGAGGGCTTTCAGGCAGTAACGCTGCGCAAGATCGGCGATGAGACCGGTTACAATACCGCCACGATCTATAACTACTTTAAGGATCTCAACGAGCTGCTGCTGTACTCCTCCGTCAAGATGCTGAAAAACTATAACTGGGAGCTTTCCTCCCGGCTGGACAGCTCCATGAATGCGGTCGAGCGCTATATCTGCGTGTTCCGGATCTTCTGCAAGCACACCTTTGCCAGACCGGAGATCTACTACAACATGTTCTACGGAAAGCACGGCAAAAACCTGGGTGAGATTCTATCGGATTACTACAAGCTGTTCCCAGATGAATGGGGCGGCTATGACGACGCTGTGACCAGCATGCTGCGCTGCGGCGATATCTTCGAGCGGGAATACTACATCACCGATCCCATCTGGCGGGAGGGCTTCATCACCAGAGAGGATTCCCGCCATTTGGCGGAGATCGCCATTTACGCCCACGAATTCTTCCTTCGTGAATTGTGCGAACACAAGGAGGGCGTTACGGCGGAAGGACAGTCCCAGCGATATGAGGACTGTTTGCTCTATCTCCTGCGTAAAATGAAGCTGCGAGATAGCGCCCCTGTACCCGTGCTGGAAAATATGGCGTGATTCGTTTTTTGTTGATAAACGGTCAGAGCAAATGGTAAAATTTGCTCTGACCGTTTCTTTTTATACCTTGCCTTCCACCCGCAGGCGTGCCGCCAGCGCGTGACCCGGCATCTGCTCTGTTACGCACAGGCGCTCCACGATCCGGCCCAGCTCCGGCGACAACGTCCGGCTGACCCTCTGATAGGTATGCGTTTTCAGGAATGTACCCACCCACACGCCGCCGGTAAACCGCGCACAGCGGCCCGTAGGCAGGATGTGGTTCGTCCCGGAGGACTTGTCGCCGTAGGCCACTGTCACATCCGCACCGATGTACAGCTCGCCATAGCTGGTCAGATGCTCCAGATAGTACGCCTGCTCCTCCGCCCGCACCAGAAGTTCCAGATGCTCCGGCGCATAATCGTTTGCCAGCGCCGCCGCCTCCTGCCGGTCATCCGCGATCAAGATACGGCCATTGTTCTTCCAGGAGACGGAGGCGATCGCCGCCGTGGGCAGCGTCTGAAGCTGCCGCTCGATCTCCTGCTCACAGGCGGCGGAATAGTCCTCGCTAAAGCAGATGATGCACAGACCCGCGTCGGTATCGTGCTCCGCCTGAGACAGCACGTCGCAGGCCGTCACAGCGGGGGAAACGCTGTCATCCGCGATCACCAGGATCTCACTGGGTCCGGCCAGCAGGTCGATGCCACACCGGCCATAGAGCTGGCGCTTGGCCTCCTCCACGTATTGATTGCCCGCGCCGCAAAGGATGTCCGCCGGCGGCACAACGCCCATACCGAAGGCCATCATGGCAAAGGCCGGGATCCCGCCCAGCAGGAAAATGCGGTCAGCGCCCGCCTGCTGCATGGCATAGGCAGTTTCCGGATAGTAGGAAAGGCCGCTGTCATCCCGGCGCATGGGCGGTGTACAGGCCACCACCGTTTTTACCCCAGCCACCTTCGGCGGAATGATCGCCATCTGGGCCGAACCGAACAAGGGATAGGTGCCGCCCGGCACATACGCGCCCACGCAATTCACCGGATCATGACGGTAGCCCAGCGTCAGGCCGGGACGGACCTCCACCTCAATGGGCGTAAAGGCCGCCATGCCCGCTTTGGCAAAGGCGCGGACATTCCATTGGCTGTAAGCGATATCCTCCTTCGTCTGTTGGCTGACCATGTCGGCCGCCTGAGCGATCTCCTGCGGCGTTAGCTCGAATCTCTCTGGGCAGGCGCCGTGTCGCTGGGTGATCCATTTACGGATGGCGTCCATTCCGCCCCGCTCAAAATCCAGTAAAAGCCGCGAAACCAGCTGCCGCGTCTCCTCTTCCGGCGTAAAGAGAAGACGTCCGCCCTGCTTGTATATCTTCATATCCGTTCTCCTTTTCTTGATTTTGTCTAAAAAATAACTACGATTTATTTCAAAATTATATTATTTTCGCATTTTTGTCAATGTATTTTCGCACTTTCATTTCAATTTATACAATCTATACAAAAAACTGCGATTATTTTTTACTTGCAATAATCGCAACATGTATTATAATCGTGATTGTAAAACAATTCGCGATTGTTTGTTATGTTTGCGTAAGAGAGCCAAGCCTATTGTGAAAATGGAGGGATTTTGTGAAAAAGATACTGAAAAAATGGACCGGACTCTCACTGTACATTCAAATCTTTATTGGCCTGGGCCTGGGCATTGCCTGCGGCCTGATTTTCGGCGAACGCATGAGTGTGCTGAGTCCCGTAGGCGATATCTTCCTTCGCCTGATGAAAATGGTCATTGTGCCGGTGGTGTTCTTCTCCCTGATCGGCGGCGTTGCCAGTCTGGCCTCCGCTGCCAAGCTGCGGCGCATCGGCATCAAAACGGTGGTGCTGTTCCTGGGCTCCTCCGCCATTGCCGGCGCCATCGGCCTGATCCTGGTGAACATCATCAAGCCCGGCGCCAACTTCGGCATGGAGATCCCCGAGGGCACCATGACCGGCGGTGAAATCCCCAACTTTGTGGATATGGTGGTGGAAGCCGTCCCCACCAATATTATTGAAGCCATGGCTAACGCCGACATGCTGCAGATCATCTGCTTCGCCATCTTCTTCGGTGTGGCGTTGCTGGCCTTGGGCGATGTAGCCAAGCCGGTGGTCAAGGCTATTGACGTGTGCGCCAACGCCATGTATAAGATCACCGCGTGGGTCATGCAGGTCAGCCCCTACGCCATTTTCTGCATCATGGCACAGGTCACCGGTTCCTTTGGCGGCGCGGTGCTGCTGCCCATGGGCAAATTCCTGTTCTGCATGTATCTGTCCGTGTTCCTGCACATGTTCATCTGCTATCCCCTGCTGCTGCGGGGCATCGGCCATGTCAGTCCCCTTAAGTTTGCCAAGAAGGCGTTCCGTTCCTGGATCGTGGCCTTCTCCCTGTGCTCCTCCTCCGCCACGCTGCCTGTAACGCTGGAGGTGGCCGAGGATATGGGCGTTCCCCGTGAGACAGCCTCTTTCATCTGTCCGCTGGGCGCTACGGCCAACATGAACGGCTCCTGCATCTACTTCGCCACGGTGGTCATGTTCGTGGCTCAGATCTATGACATCAATATGCCCCTGTCCTCCCAGATCTCCATGCTGCTGACGGCGGTGCTGATGTCCGTGGGCTGCGCGGCCATCCCCAACGCAGCGCTGGTGCTGTCGGTGGGCCTGCTGGCCGGTATGGGCGTCCCCTCCGAGCCGCTGCTGATCGTCACCGGTATGTACCGTCTGATCGATCAGGCCGAGACCTCTACCAACTGCACCGGCGACCTGGTGACTGCCGTTGTGGTCTCCGCCACGGAAAAGGATCTGGATGTGGAGCAGTACAATGCTCCCAGCATGTTCTCTAAAAAGGCATCCTGACGCCCATTTCCCTATTTTGATCAATCATTTGAACCCAGAAAGGACGTATTACCATGACATATCAAGACGCATTGCAGAAGTCCCGCGAGGTATACATGACCCGCACCCCCAAGTCCAAGGCTGCCTTTGAGGAGGCACGGCAGTACATGGCTGGCGGTGAGTGCCGTTCTATCGCCTGCTTCGACCCCTACCCCTTTACCGTTGAATACGGCGAGGGCTGCCGCATCCACGATCTGGACGGCAACGTGTACATCGACTTCCTGAACAACTACACCTCTCTTATCCACGGCCACGCCCATCCTGCGCTGACCACGGCCATTGCCGAGGCTGCCGCCAAGGGTACTGCCTGCCCCGCTGGTATTCCTGAGCAGGTGGAGCTGGCCAAGATCATCACCAGCCGTATGGAGCATGTGGATCTGATCCGCTTCTGCAACTCCGGCACCGAGGCCACCATGTTCGCCGTCCGTGCTGCCCGCGCCTACATGAAGCGCGACGGCGTCATCAAGATGCTGGGCGGCTACCACGGCACCCATGACGTGGTGGAGTTTAATGTCAGCCCCAAGATCGTCCCCGGCATGGATCTGTTGAAGCCCATCGCCAACGAGCCCGGCGTTCCCAGCGTTTCCGGCGAGACCGTGTATATTGCCCGCTACAACAGTCTGGAGGACGTGGAGAACATCCTCAAGGAGAACACCGAGAAGATCGCCTGCATCCTGGTGGAGCCGTTCCTGGGCACCACCGGCATGATCCCCGCCAAGCCCGGCTATCTGAAGGGGCTGCGTGAGCTGGCCAACAAGTACGGCGTGCTGCTGATCATCGACGAGGTGCAGGGCTTCCGCCTGTCCACCGGCGGCGCTCAGAAAAAGTTCGGTGTCCGTGCCGACCTGTGCTCCTTCGGCAAGATCATCGGCGGCGGTCTGGCCGTGGGCGCCTTCGGCGGCCGTGCCGACATCATGAAGCTGTATGACCACTACAACAACGAGTTCCCCCTGCAGCAGAGCGGCACCTTCAACGGCAACCGTCCCACCATGGCTGGCGGCATCGCTGCCATGAAGCTGCTGGACGAGGCGGCCTTTGAAAAGCTGGATACCCTGGGCAAGCGGCTGCAGGATGGCATGGAGAAGGCCATCGCCGAGCGCGACATGAATATGTCCGTCACCCGCGAAGGCTCCCTGCTGAACATCCACTTCTCAAAGGAAGCCCCCTATGACTACGAGACGGCTTACGCCGACAAGAAGACGCCGGTGGCAGCCCTGTGGTATCTGGAGATGCTCAACGGCGGTATCTTCCCGGCACACCGCGGTCTGTTCGTGATTTCCACGGTTATGACCGAAGCGGAGATCGACAAGGCCATCGAGGTCTTTGCCCACTCTCTGGACGTCATTAAGCCCTACATGGCATAAAACCATTCGATCTTCTTTCATATCGACCGAGCACAACAAATGCAACGGGTCTCCCAAATCGGGAGGCCCGTTGCATTTGTCATATGTTCCTATATATAGCAATTTCCTCGGCATATCACTTTTCTTTCTTGATCAGCATTTTTACTTCAAAGAAGATAATCAACAGTTCTACCAGAATGTTCAGTCCTTTGGATGCCGCATCCGGCAGAAAGCTGCTGAGTACGGTGCCGAGGCCAGCCACAGCGGACAGGAAGAATAATGTCGCCGATATCAAGCCGATGGAAAACACAGTCAGTTCTGTTTTCTTTAGGTCACCCTCCACGATCTTGCTGGTCAATACGCTGCCCCCCCCAAAAAAACTATAGTACCGTCAGGATGAAGCACCGGCAGCCGCGTAAGGAGGGTGGATCATATGACACTGCAAGATAAAATGCTGGCCGTGATGCAGGATGATAACGTGCATAACCCCCATTTGCGGAGTTGCACCGTTTCTTCTTTTAGTATTCTGCGCCAAGCAGAAAGTCCGCTACGTGCATCGTCTTGATGCCCTCGTAATTTCCACCTGAGAATTCATCCGTTGTAAGAACATACTTTGGGTAGTTGTCGTGGATCTCCAGCAAACGGTCATACTCCCGTTTTTCTGTTTTCGGAGAACGAAGCTCCTGCGTCACCTGCACATAGAGTTTTTCATTTTGCCGAACGGCTACGAAGTCGATCTCGC
>CAVHKA010000097.1:0-7330 GCA_963636325.1 Agathobacter sp.
CCTTCTTGGCCAGGTAGTCCAGCAGACGGCGGCGCTTACCGATCATCATCTGCATACCGCGGCGGCTGTGGAAGTCATGGGGATGCACCTTCAGGTGAGCGGTCAGCTGGCTGATACGCTCGGTCAGAATGGCGACCTGTACCTCGGGGGAGCCGGTGTCGGCAGCGTGGGTACGGTTGTTCTCGATAATAGCGGTCTTCTGGTCTTTCAGCATCATAGTGTGTTTCCACCTTTCTTGAATTTTGCCGCGCCGCTGCGTCGTGGGACAGGTGAATGATCCGCATAACGAAGCCGGGCGGCCATAATCATGCACATGAACATGCTTGATTAGCATACCACAGAAAATCAAGGTTGTAAAGTATTATTTTGCGGGAATTGGGAGGATTTTTGGGAGTATAAAAACAAAGCCTCCCCTGTGTAAGGGGAGGTGGCAGCTACGGCGGCATAGCCGCCGAGATCGGAGGCTAAAAACATGCCACCGGCATGTTTTCTTAACGCCCCGACGGAGGGGTTGTCCGGTAACCGACAATCCCCCAGTCAGCTTTGCGGCTGACAGCCCCCTTTACACAAGGGGGCCTTTGATTGCGCCGCAAAGCTTTTGCTTTACCCTCGCACCTCGATGGCCCCCGTGGGGCAGCTGTCGGCGGCCTCCTGGGCTGTCAGGCGGCAGTCCTCCGGCACGGGATCGGTGATGGCGCGGGCAGGCGCGCCGTCATCCAGCGAGAAAACCTCCGGACAGATGCTGGGGCACAGGCCGCACTGGATGCAGGCCTTCTGGTTCACGTTTGCGTACATAGCAGCACACTCCTTTATTCAATATGGAATGACTGCATTATGTCCGCTTCAATGGGATATTATTCCGGCAGGGGCAGGCCGTGCATCATCACCCGCCCGAAGCAGGTAAGGCTGCGGCCGCTGCCCTGATGGAACACCACGTCCATGTCGGCGCGCTTCCGGTTCAGAGAGAACAGGTACACCATGCCCAGCGGGTCGCGGTAATACTGCTTGCACAGCATGTCGCCGTCCACGCAGAAAATGCCCACGTCGCCGTTTTGCAGGGGATCGTGGTTCACATAGACCACCGATCCGTCGTCGATCCACGGCGCCATGGAGTCGCCCTGGATCCGTACCGCCAGCTCCGCGCCCATGGGCACGTCGCCCGTGACGGGGATCAGCTCGTAGTCCTCCAGAAATACCGGCGCGGCGAAGCCCGCGGCGGCGGGGGAGGCGTACAGCGGGATGGTGCGGATGTTGTCCGCCGGAGCCTCCTGCCGCCATTGCTCCTGCAAGTCCGACAGGCCGTCCAGCACGGCATGCACCATCTGCCGCCCGGCCAGCGGCAGGGCGCGGTATTTCTCCACCATCCGCTGTTCCTCGCCGGAGCAGGTGAAGGCGTGGCGGAACGCGCCCCGGTACAGGTAGTTGGGGTCCACCTGAAGGGCGTCGAACAGCCGCAGCAGTACATCCTCCTTGGGAACGCTGACGCCGGTCTCATAGTTGCCGACGGCGCTGCGGCTGACGCCCAGCAGTTCCGCCAGCGCGTCCCGGCTCATGCCCAGCTCCTCCCGCCGCTTCCGCAGCTGTTCACCAAAGCTCATAGCACACCCTCCAAAACAAGATTCTTGTTATCTTGATTCCATTTTACTGGTATTTGCGGAATATGTCAAGGAGAAAAAACAAGAAACTTGTTAAATCGCACTTGACATAACAAGAATCTTGTGATATGGTAGAGACCATCACAAGAAACTTGTGCGCACGAGGAAAAAGAAGGGAGGGGATACCGGTGGAGTACATAGAGCCGTGTAATAAACGATGTGTAGGGGCGACCCTTGCGGTCGCCCGAAACAGCGGCTTTATCATGCGGGCGGCCGCAAGGGCCGCCCCTACGGAATAGGTGCTAATAGAGTGGCTGTAGGGGCCGGCGACTCTGTCGGCCCTGTCGGAACTGGCAGCGCACGGCTCTCTTCCCCTTTACACAAGGGGGCCTTTGATGTGGCGGATTTAATTGAAAAACCGCCTTGCAAAGCAAGACGGTTTTTCTGGTGGGGGATGGTGGATTTACCCCGTTCGGGGCATAAACTTCGACTCCACCGCACCACCCAATAAAAATACCGACCACCCTGACGGGTAATCGGTATTTTTGGTGGGGGATGGTGGATTCGAACCACCGAAGGCGTTGCCAGCAGATTTACAGTCTGTCCCCTTTGGCCACTCGGGAAATCCCCCATATACAATATGGAATTGGAGCTGGTGGACGGATTCGAACCCCCGACCTGCTGATTACAAATCAGCTGCTCTACCAGCTGAGCTACACCAGCATGCTACCAGCGAAGATTATATTAGCAGAAGTCCCTTCATTTGTCAACAAAAACTTTCACAAAATGACGGAGAAAAATCACACTTTTTTGACCATATCTACCGAAGAAGGGGAGGGAACACATGACACTTTTACAATTGTCCCAGGAATACGCCTATTCGGCGGAGCTGCTGTCCCGCCGGATCGCCCAGCTGCGGCGGGAGGAGGCCGCCGCGGAGGGGGCGGACGAGCGCTTTATGCTGCACCGGCGGATTCTGGACCTGCAGCCCATGCTGCAGCAGTGCCGCCATATCCAGCGTCTGGCGGCGGGATACTATGACAGGAGCTATTACCGGGATGAAAGATATACTGTTTGATTATGCAGAATGGGCCCGGTGGCGGCAGGGGGACGGCGACAACAGCCAGCGGCTGCGCCGTTTGCGCAGGCGGCTTCCCGACGCGCTGGCGGAGCTGACGCCCCGGCAGCGGGAAATGCTGCGTCTGCAATATGAGCAGGAGCTGTCCGTCACCGACATCTCCCGGCAGCTGGGGGTCAACAAATCCACCGTGTCCCGGTGTCTGCGCCGGGCAAGGCAGCGGCTGTATGACCGGCTGCGTTTTACGCTGTAAAAGTGCGGAAATTACTTGACAACCCCTGGGTCATATATTATAATTGCCCCGCAAAAGTGACAAGCCCTATTTTACATATCGGAAGGGAAGCGATGTGACGTATGCTGCAAAAGGCACAACAGAATAAATGGCTGCGTCTGGGCATGGGCGTGCTGGGCGGTATATTGCTGGCGGTGTCCATCAATCTGTTTGTGGTGCCCCAGGGCATGTACAGCGGCGGCCTGTACGGCCTGTGCCAGGTGATCCGTACCCTGATCGTGGAGCGGCTGGGTCTGGCAACCCCCTTTGATCTGGCCGGTGTGCTGTACCTGCTGGCAAACCTGCCTCTGATTTGGCTGGCGTGGCGCACCCTGGGCCGGGGCTTTTTGATCCGCATGACGGTGGTGACCGTCATCAACTCCATCGCTCTGGCGGTGATCCCGTCTCCCGCCACGCCCATCATCGCGGACAAGCTGACTTCCTGTCTGGTGGCCGGTATTCTCAGCGGCTTCTCCTGCGGCCTGATCCTGACCTGCGGCTGCTCCACCGGCGGACTGGACGTGCTGGGCCTGTATCTCAGCAAGAAGGGCACCGGCTTCACCGTGGGGCGCTTCTCCATCACCTTCAATACGGCGCTGTATGTGCTGTGCGCCGTGCTGTTTGACCTGGGCACCGCCATCTACTCCGCCATTTATGTGGTGTTCCAGGCGTTGTTCCTGGATCGCCTGCACCAGCAGAACATCTCCGTTCAGATGATCATCTTTACCAAGGAGGACCCCGAACGGCTGAACCAGACCATTCTGGAAAAGCTGGACCGCAGCTTCACCCTGTGGGAGGGCCGGGGCGGCTATTCCCACGAGCAGGTGCATGTGATGTGCGTGTGCCTGAACAAGTACGAGCTGGCGTCGGTGCAGATGGCTCTCAACGAGGTGGACCCCCACGCATTTTATGTAGTGCAGGAGGGCGTCCGGGTGGGCGGCAACTTCGGCCGTCACCTGTCGTCATAAACATTCTCATAAAAAAGATCCTCTCCCGTGGGAGAGGATCTTTTTTTACCGTTTTGGAAAGCGCTTACGCGCCCAGGGTCTCTTCCGCGGGCTGGGACTGGAAGCCCAGCACCTCGCCGTTGGAGGCATCCACATAGCAGTCATAGTCCATCCACTCGCTGTGCAGCAGCACCTCATACAGACCGTCGGCAAAGGACACGTCGGCGGACAGCACCTCGCGGTCGCGGAGGCTGCCGTACAGCACGGCGGCGGCCACGGCCACCTGAGGATCGATCACGTGAGAGGTCATATCGTTCATCGTTTTCATGGTAAAAACTCCTTTCAAGCTCTGGTTGTTTTCCTGTTATGGGTATAGCATAACCGGAAACTTTAAGAAAAGTATGAAAGGAATTTAAATAAATTTTGAACTGCGGAAAAATTTACCGTCTGGGCAGCGTGATGGTAAAGGTGCTGCCCTCACCGGGGGTGCTGTCCACCGTGGCCCGGCCGCCGTGGAAGGCGGCGATCTCCTGCACCATGGACAGGCCCAGTCCGCTGCCGCCGTCCTCGCCCCGTGAGGGGTCGGCCTGCCAGAACCGCTGCCAGATCTTCTCCTGATCCTCCGGCGCGATGCCGGTGCCGTCGTCGGCCACCGACAGCGCCGCGCCGTGTCCGGCCTCTCGCAGCGTCACGGTGATGTGGCCGCCGGGCTTGCCGTACTTATAGGCGTTCTGCAACAGATTATAAACGGCCCGCTGCAAGAGGGAGGGGTTGAAGGTGGCCTGTACCTCCGGCTGGATGTCGGTGGTCAGGGTGATGCCCCGGTCGTCGGCGGGCAGGAACTCCTCGCAGCAGGCGGTGACGAAGCCGCTGACATCGGCGCGCTGCAAGGGGTAGCGGGTGGTGCCCTGCTGTAGACGGGTCAGGCCCAGCAGCTCCTGCACCAGCCGGGACATATGCTGGCCCTGCTCCTCAATGACGCCGATGGACTGGAGGAAATCCTCCTTTGTCTCGCACTTCCGTCTGGCCCGGTCGCACTCCGCCAGAATGACGGTGATGGGTGTGCGCAGCTCATGACTGGCGTCGGAAGTGAACTGCCGCTCGGCGTGGAAGGATTTCTCCAGCCGGGCAAACAGACTGTCAAAGGAGCGGCTCAGCCGCCGCATCTCAACGGGGCCTTTCTTTAATCCGATGCGGGCGGACAGATCCCGGTCGTCGTTGATGGCGTCCGCCGCGCCGATGATCTGCTCCATGGGGCGGAAGGTCAGGTGGGCGATGCCCCAGCCGCCGGCCACCGTCACCACCAGCAGGCAGGGCAGCAGCACCGCCGTCAGGATATTGATGGTGTGCATGACGCCGCTGCGGCTCCCGGTGGAGATAACGCCCCGTACCCACAGACCCGTCAAGTCCATGTCCACATACACGTCATACATATAATATTGTCCGTCTCCGCCGGAAACGGTACGCAGCGCGCCGTCCTCCGGCGGCAGCTCCGGCAGGCCGTCGGGCCGCACGCCCTGTAAAAACGCGCCGTCCTCGTCGCAGACCCAGCAGCTGACGCCCCGGCGGTAGAATTTCAGATCCTCCCACTCAAAGCGGCCATTCTCGAACTCCACGTCCCGGGCGTTCTTGTCCACCCGGTCGATCAGCTGGCTCTGGGGATCGTCGGCCACGGCAGCGCCGTTCACCACGAACACAAAGGTCAGCGTGGCGGCGCACAGCAGCAGCATCATCAGCGTGAACCACGCGGTCAGTCTCAGCTTCGCGGACATCGGTCATTCCTCCTTCAGCACCCAGCCGGTGCCCCATACGGTGTGGATCAGCTTCTTTTCCGCCCCGGCGTCCACCTTCTTGCGGAGGTAGCCCACATACACATCCACCACATTGGTGCCGCCCTCATAGTCGTAGTTCCAGAGGTTGTTTTCGATCATCTCCCGGGACAGCACCACGCCCCTGTTGCGCACCATGTACTCCAGCAGGGCAAACTCCTTGGCGGTCAGCCTGATGTCCCGGCCGCCGCGGGTGACGGTGTGGGCGGCGCTGTCCAGCGTCAGGTCGGCCACGGTGTAGGTGTTGGAGCGGTTGCCGGTGTATTTCCGGGCCATGGCCCGCACCACCGCCAGCAGCTCCGGAAAGGCGAAGGGCTTGGTGAGATAGTAGTCGCCGCCGGATTCCAGTCCGGTCACCTTGTCCTCTATGCTGTCCCGGGAGGTGAGGAACAGTACCGGGGTGGCGTCGCCCTCGCCCCGCAGGCGGCGCACCACCTCAAGGCCATCCATCCGGGGCATCATGATGTCCAGCACCAGCACGTCATACCGGGCGCAGGCCATGTGTTCCAGCACCTCCTGCCCGTTGAAGCAGCTGTCCACGCTGTACCCCTCGTCGGTGAGGGCTTCGCTGATGATGCGGTTGAGGTGCTTTTCGTCCTCGGCCACCAGAATACGCATACCGTCGCCTCCTTTGCGGAAATATCCAGTATCAGGGTAACAAAAAGCGCTAAGAATTTTATGAGATATTACCATTTTAGCAAGAACTGCTGCCAAAGGCAACGGTATCCTTGCGTCGGGCGCGGTTTTGGGGTAAAATGGGAGACAAATACAACAGCATCGCAAGGAGGAAGCGAAATGGAGAAGATCGCGCTCATCACCGGCTCCAGCCGGGGCATCGGCCGGGCGGTGGCCCGTGAGCTGGGCCGTCAGGGCTGGAGGGTCTGCATCAACTACCGGGTGCGGCAGGACTGCGCCGAGAGCCTTGACGCAGAGCTGGCGGCGGAGGGCCGCGAGGCCATGATCTATCAGGCGGACGTGTCCCGGCGGCAGGAGGTACAGGCCATGGTGCGGGCCATTGAGGAGAAGTGGGGACCGGTGTCGCTGCTGGTGAACAACGCCGGCGTGGCGGGACAGGCCCTGTTTCAGGACGTGACCGACGAGATGTGGCACAGGTATTTCTCCACCAACGTGGACGGCGCGTACCACGCCATTCAGGCGGTGCTGCCCGCCATGCTCCACGCCCACGAGGGCTGCATCATCAACATTTCCTCCATCTGGGGCCAGCGGGGCGCCAGCTGTGAGGTGACCTATTCCTGCACCAAGGCGGCGCTGATCGGACTGACCCGTTCGCTGGCGTCGGAGCTGGCTCCCACCCACATCCGGGTCAACTGCATCGCCCCCGGCGTCGTTAAGACCGACATGCTGGACGCCCTGCCGCCGGAGGTACTGCCGCAGCTGGCGGAGGAAACGCCCCTGCGCCGTCTCGGCACGCCGGAGGATATTGCCCACGCGGCGGCCTTCCTGGCGTCGGAGAAAGCGGACTTCATCACCGGCCAGGTGCTGACGGTGGACGGCGGGTTCATACTATAATAATAAAAGCGGGCCGCCAAAGCGGCCCGCTGAACTTATTGCGTTATTCGTTGGTACCATTGATTGACAAGGGCGGACAC
>CAVHKA010000098.1:0-7202 GCA_963636325.1 Agathobacter sp.
AAGGCGGCGGCCAGCTGCTGATCTGCACCGCCGGTGAGGGCTGGTATCAGGAGGCAGGCAAGGATGCCGTCAGCCTGACGCCCGGCCCGGTCATTACCATCCCGCCGGAGGTAAAGCACTGGCACGGGGCAAAGGCCGATTCGTGGTTCAGCCACATCGCGGTGGAGGTGCCCGGTGAGAACACCAGTAACGAGTGGTGCGAGCTGGTCACGGACGAGGAATACGCCAAGTTGAAATAAACAAAGGGGAATCAGAATATGAAAGCGTTAGTCGCCTATTTTTCCACCAGCGGACAGACCGCGAAGCTGGCAAAGACCATCGCCGGTGTCACCGGAGGCGACCTCTTTGAGATCGCGCCGGAGACGGCCTATACCGCCGCCGATCTGGACTGGATGGACAAAAAGAGCCGCAGTACCATCGAAATGAACGACCCCGAGAGCCGTCCCGCCATCGCGGGCAGGGTGGCGGACATGGCGCAGTATGACACCGTGTTTGTGGGCTTCCCCATCTGGTGGTATCAGGCCCCGCGCATCATCGAGACGTTCCTGGAAAGCTACGACTTCTCCGGCAAGACCGTCATCCCCTTTGCCACCTCCGGCGGCAGCGGCATGGGCGGCGAGGATATCCTGAGGGCCGCCTGCTCCAAGGAGGCCAAGTGGCTGCCCGGCAAGCGTCTCAGCAGCCGTGAGAGCGCCGCCTCCGTGCAGAAGTGGGTAGAGACCCTTGGCCTGTAAAGTGAAAGTATAGAGCAAACCCTCCGGTGAAAACCGGAGGGTTCCTTTCTTTGGCTTGCTGCGGCCTGATCTCCACCGTGCCGCGGCATTTTTCCGCCCGGCGGCGCATAGGCTGGACACCAGAAAGGACGGGGATCGTATGAAAGAGAAACGGGTGCGGATCTTCCTGCTGCACCGGCGGGTGCTGGCGGTGCTGTGTACGTTGGCGGTGGCGGCGGGCATTTTCTATGTGACGCTGTATCCCGCCTCCCGCACGGCGGCGGCCACCCAGCGCCAGCTGCCCATCTACTCGGTGGAGCGTAAGGATAAACTGTGCAGCATTTCCTTCGACGCCGCGTGGGGTGATGCAAGAATGCGGCAGCGGATCCTGGCCCGGACATTTCCCTATTGACAAAAACGGCATCTCTGCATATAATAACCGATGCACATCGCATGATGTGCATCGGTTATTATGTTTTTTGAAAAAGAAGAACACGAGATGCCAGACGCTCAGACGCAGTGCATGCCACAAAAACGGCATGTACTGCGTTTACTATTTAGGGAAGGCAAAAACGAAAAGGAAGATCATGGAGGGATGTAAGATGAAAAACAGCGCATTGGTCGTGATCGACCTTCAGAATGACATCACGAAGAATTACAAGGAGATCATGGAAAATGTCAACAGAGCCATTGACTGGGCCGTCCAAAAGGAGCTGTGGGTCGTTTATATCCAGCACAACAACCTGTCCGCGGGGACGAGGACCTTCAAGCCCGGTACACGCGGCGCGGAGCTGGTGCCGGAGCTGAAAGTCGTGTCCGACCATATCTTCACAAAGACGAAAAGCAACGCCCTGACCAGCGAGGCATTTGCGGCTTTCATCGGGGAGCACGGCATTACCGACTTTTATCTAGCTGGGGCGGATGCCGCGGCCTGCGTCAAATCTACCTGCTATAACATGGCGAAAAGCGGCTATACCGTCCGTGTGCTGTCGGACTGCATCACCAGCTATGATAAAAAGAAGCTGCCGGAGCTGCTTGCCTATTATGAAAACAAGGGCTGCACGGTCATAGAACTTTCTGAGGTCACGGGGGCATAAGCGCCGCGGCGATTATGATCAATAAAGCGGTATAAGGCGGGGGATAAGCATATGAATTTCAGAATCACCGATAACGGAGACGCACGGGATATCGGGAGGTTTTTACCCTCGAAGAACATCCTTACACCGGGAAACGGTACTATTACACGAAAGAGTTATGGGTTCTTCACACAAATCAAAATTTGAAGGAGCAGTAACATATGAGAAATCAACCGGAATTAACATTTGACACAATAAAGCGAATGGAGGATATGACATGGTTCACCCATGCGCAGATATTTGATGATCTGCTGATTGTAGCACAGAAAGAAACTGCATGCTTTGTCTGGAAAACTTCATCAGGACTTGTAGTTATAGACGGGATCTGGCCGGATGAACGAGTATATGATCAAATAATTTCCGCAATTAAAGAAGCCGGCTGGGAAAAGTGTGCTATTTCTAAGTTCGTCATGACGCACGGACACATAGACCATGTAGGCTGTGGAAAATGGCTCAAGGATAATCATAATGCAGAAACGATCCTTTCAAAAGCCGATGATAAATTAAGGCTTTCCACGCCAAACGAGGAGGGCCGCTGCGGTTGCTGGAAAGAGTTCGGTATCGACCGCTATATAGAAGATGGCGATACTATTGATTGCGGTGATAAACATATCAAAGTGGTTGCAACACCCGGTCACACAGCGGGCTGTATGAGCTATATTTTTCCTGTTTTTGACAAGGGAGAAGCGCATATGGCGTGTCTTTTTGGCGGAGCAACGGCACCTTGGGGAGATAAAAACGGAAAAGATATTCAGAAGCAGTCAGTCATGAAATTCATGAAAGCTGCGAAAGAAAATCACTGTGATGTTGCTCTGGCAAATCATACGGTATTTGATGCCGGGATAGAAAGGATCTCATACAGCAAGGCAAGGCTTTCCTACTTACCTAACGTTTATGTGCTGGGAGAGGAAGGCGTACAGAAATTCTGTGAAGTATATATCACGATTGCACAGTAATACAACTTCAAGGTTATGGAGGCAACTATGAAATACACAAATCAACTGATCGGCTGCTGCGGGCTGGACTGCGAGACCTGCGACGTCAGGATCGCGACGCTTACGAACGACAACGCTCTGCGGGAAAAGACCGCCGCGCTGTGGACAAAGCTCAACGGTGTGCCTATCACGCCGGACATGATCCGCTGCACCGGCTGCCGTGTGGCTGGCGCGAAAACGCCCTTCTGCGACAAGCTCTGTCCCGTACATAACTGCGTCCGGGAGAAGGGGCTGGATACCTGCGCCGACTGCGGACAGATGGACGGATGCCCGACGCTGGGATGCATCGCTGCAAACAGCCCTGTTCGTTCTGGAAAACCTGAACCGGCTCCGGGAGACGAAGTAAAACGAAACAGACAAAAGGAGAAATCATGAAACAGATGAAAAAGATCACGCTGCTGGCCGCGGCGGTACTGCTGCTGGCCGCCCTTATGACGGGCTGCACCCGTCTGACAGGAGTAAAAGACGACACACCTTCGGCCAACGGGGCAAATGTTCCGGCGGAGACCGGGGAATACGGCGTTTACGTCAAGCTGGAGCGGGACGACGCCAGTTCCATCTACATCCACGGCGGCAGCTTCTCGAAGGCGTGCGAAAACGCGGATGGCTCACCCCTGAAGGCCGGGGAATGGATTTTCACCGGCGAGGATATCGTGGAACTTTCCCGGAAGGATCACTGCTCTATCCTCTTTACCGTGGGCGCGCTGGATGCGGATGACACACTGCTGGGCGAGGGCACGTTCCTCTACGACGAGTCGCAGGAGAAGCTGTATGTGACCATCGGCGCGGATGGCGTGACCTGTTCCACTTCCGACGCAGCTGACGCCCCGGCCGATGTACCGCCGGTGCTGACGCTGTCCGTTCTGGACGAGATCGACGCGGATGTGCAGGTAGGGACCGCCGGTTCCTCCCTGTCGGCGGTGCAGGCAGCGGCCAGACTGATCGAATGGGGCGTGAACACCGGCCTTGACGCCAATGAGATCAGTGACGCCGCCACCACATGGCTGTCCTCCAAAACCGACGACCTGACGGAGTTCCTGCAAAAGCTGGAACTGGTGGATGACGCCTATCAGAAGCTGCTGACCGATCAGGCCCGTGAGCTGCTGGACAGCGCCGGGTGTGAGGATACCGAGATCACCTGGGGCAGCCAGCCGGTAGAGGCCGTGGAGGCCATCATGCGGGCCGCCGGCCGGCGGTAACGAATAAAAACCCATGGTACTTGCGGATCCCGCAAGTACCATGGGTTTTTGTCTCTATTTATTTCGTCCCGCTTTGCAGGGCTTCCTTCAGCGTTCGCCAGCCCAGCACCGCGCACTTGACCCGCGCGGGCATATGGGCGATATCCCGGAGGGCCGAAGCCTCCTCCAGACTGTCGATCTCCTCCTCGGTTGCTTCGCCCTGGATCATTTTCAGGAACGTCTCGCCCAGCTTCAGGGCCTCGTCCTTCTTTTTCCCCACGATCATGCCCAGCATGATGTCGGCGGAGGCCTGAGAGATGGCGCAGCCGTCGCCTACGAACGCGCCGTCGTCAATGGTGTCGCCGTCCAGCTTCAGCTTGAGGAAAATGTCGTCGCCGCAGCTGGGGTTCACGCCCTCCAGCACGATATCGGCGTCCGGCAGATCGTGCTTGAACTCCGGGTGCAGATTGTGCTCGGTGAGAATTTCATTATAAAAGCTTCTATTTTCCATAGCCCATGCGCTCCCTCAAGGTGGAAAGACCGTTCAGCAGGCGGTCGATCTCGGCCTCCGTGTTGTAAAACGCCAGACTGGCCCGCGCGGTGGACGGGTGGCCCAGATGGGCCAGCAGCGGCTGGGCGCAGTGATGACCCGCCCGGATGGCTACGCCGTCGCTGGCGAGGATCTCGCTGATATCGTGGGGGTGGACGCCCTCCACCGTAAAGGCGAGGATGCCGCAGTGCTCCTCCGCCATTTCCGAGCCCAGCACATGGACACTGGGAATATCCCGGAAGCCCTCCATGGCCCGGCGGGTGAGGGCCAGCTCCCGGCGGTGCATCTCTGTAAAGCCAACGCGGTTCACATAGTCGATGGCCGCGTGAAGGCCCACAGCACCGGCGGCGTTGACTGTTCCGGCCTCAAACTTGTGGGGCAGCTCCGCAAAGACCGCGCCCTCGCGGGTGACGGATTCGATCATCTCGCCGCCGGTGAGGAAGGGCGGCATTTCATTCAGCAGCGCTTCCCTGCCGTACAGCACGCCGATGCCCATGGGACCGTAGAGTTTGTGGCCGGAAAAGGCCAGGAAATCCGCGTCCAGCGCCTGCACGTCCACGGGGATGTGGGGCGTACTCTGGGCGCCGTCCACCACCATCACCGCGCCGTGCCGGTGGGCCATGTCCGCGATCTGGCGGATGGGGTTGATACGGCCGATGACGTTGGAGACGTGGGTACAGGCCACCAGCTTCGTTTTATCGGTGATAAGGGTCTCCACCTTGTTCAGGTCAAGGCTGCCGTCCGGCTCGCACTCCATGAATTTCAGCGTCGCGCCGGTCTGGCGGCAGACCATCTGCCAGGGCAGCAGATTGCTGTGGTGCTCCAGAATGGACACCAGTACCTCGTCCCCGGCCTTTACATGGGAGAGCCCGTAGCTGTAAGCCACCAGATTCAGACCCTCGGTGGTGTTGCGGGTGAAGATGATCTCTCTGGCGCTTTTCGCGTTCAGGAAGGCCCGGACGGCCTCGCGGGCGTTTTCGTAGTCGTCGGTGGCGGCGATGCTCAGGGGATACAGGCCCCGCAGGGGGTTGGCGTTATGAAGCTGATAGAACTTCGCTTCCGCGTCCAGCACGCACTGGGGCCGCTGGGCCGTGGCGGCGTTGTCCAGATACGCGATGTCCAGATTCTTCAGCAGGGGAAAATCGTCTCGGTACGCATGTGCCATGTTACAGCACCTCCTCCAATTCTGTCAGGACAGCCGCCTGCGCGGTCTCATCCTGCAATGTGCGGGCCAGCCGCTCGATGGCGGCGCGGGCCATGATGTTCTCCGCCTCCGCCGCAGGGATGCCCCGGCTCTCGAAATAAAACAGAGTGTCCTCGTCCAGTTCACCGATGGTGGCGCCGTGGTTGCCCACCACGTTTTCCTCGGCGCACAGGATCAGAGGCACCGTCTTGTTGACAGCGCCGTCGCCCAGCATCAGGACGGTCTCCTGCTCGTTGCCCACGGAACCGGCGGAGCCCTTTTTGAAATCGATGGTGCCCCGGAAGATCTTTTGGGCGTCGTCCTTCAGCGCACCGGCGGCGTTGATCTCGCTGGTGGTTTTCTGACCCCAGTGGTCCACCACCAGATTCAGGTCCACCGTCTGCTGTTTCTGGCCCAGATAGCCGATCCCGGCCTGAAAGCCCGCGCCGGTGCCGTTCAGGGCAAAGTGACCGTCGCTGTATACGTCGCCCCGGCCCAGTAGGATCTGTATCAGTTCCACCTGGCCGTTTTCGGCGCAGCGGCCATTGTTCTCCAGACGGAGCAGGGAGTCCTGCGCCGTGTTCTGTATCTGCACCAGCCGCACTCGCGCGTCCTTCTCCACATGAAGCTCCGTCCGCACCAGCAGCTTGTCCTCGGAGCGCAGGGTCTCAAAAACCGTGACGGTCTGGCCCTCCGGCGCGTGGATGTCCACCCGCTTTTCGCTGTAAGCCCCGCTGCCGGTAATGTTCAGACGGACGGTCTGTCCGGCGGCGGTGATCCGCTCTGTGCCCAGGTCAGCGGCATCCTCCCAGGTCAGGGTTGTTTCGTTGACGCCCAGCCGGTTCCATGTGCGGGTCGGGAGCCGGTTGATCAAAATCGTTTCACTCATATCCAAACTCCTTTCAGCCGATGCTGCCCTTCATTTCCAACCGGATCAGGTTGTTCATCTCCACGGCGTACTCCAGAGGCAGCTCCTTGGACACATTGTCGGCAAAGCCGCTGACGATCAGCGCCCGCGCGTCCTCTTCGCTCATGCCCCGGCTCATGAGATAGAACACCGCCTCGTTGCTGATGGCACCGATCTTGGCCTCGTGACCGATGGCAGCGTCCTTCGTCCGGATGTCCATGGCGGGAATGGTGTCGGAGCGGGAGTCGGAATCCAGCATCAGGGACTGGCAGGACACGGCGGATTTGGCGCCCCTGGCGCTCTTTTCCACCACCACGCTGCTGCGGAAGGTGCTGATGCCGCCGCTTTTGCTGATGGAGCGGGTATTCATATAGGAGCTGGTGTTTTTGCCCACATGGACCACCTTCGCGCCGGTATCTAGATTCTGCCCGGCTCCGGCAAAGGTAACGCCGGTGAACTCCATGCGGGAGTTGTCACCCTTGAGAATGCTCATGGGGTACAGGCAGCCTACATGGGAGCCGAAGGAGCCGGACACCCACT
>CAVHKA010000099.1:0-7131 GCA_963636325.1 Agathobacter sp.
GGATTCTTGCCAATGGTAACAGTGACGGTATAGGTAGCCGTGGTGCTGCCGTCCTCCGCTGTGACGGTAAAGCTCCAAACGCCGTTTTCTTCATGGGGAAGCGTGGTAATGGATGCCTTGCTGTCCGCCAGCGTGATCTCAAAGCTGTTTGCCGTGATTTCCGTGCCATAGGGGACCGTAACAGTAAAGCTGTTACCGGAAATCGTGGCGGTCGTACCGGCGATCTTGAGTTCGGATACACCTGCGTTGGTAGACTTCACATACTGTGCCGGAGTGATCGTGCCGCTCAAGCTCACGCTGTCCTCTGCGCTGGTCTCAGCTTCGCCCTTGGTCAGCTTGACTGTGAAGCTGAAGCTGCCGTTCATACCGGATTCATTCTCGGCAGTGCCATCCTGAGCGGCGGTGAAGCCGGTCATGGTGACCTCGAAGGAAACATCTTTATCGCTGAGCAGAGCTTCGATCTGCTTTTCCACGGCGGTCTTTGCCGCATCTTCACTATTTACATCCTTGGATGCGTAAGTGAAGCTGGCGTTTTCCAGCATAGATTTTGCCGCAGCTACCGCAGCCGTGTTGCCTTCAGCGGGATTCTCGGCAATGCTGACATGGATCGTGTACTCGGCAGTTGAGCCATCCTCCGCCGTGACGGTAAACGTCCAGGTCACACCTTCGTCAGCGGTGGCGAGATCGCTCACCTGTGCGTCCGGATCAATGGTCACGATAGAAACAGAATTGGCGTCAGACGGAATCACTGCATCATCGGCATAATCCAGTACCACAGTGATGGTAGTACCATCGACCTTACCGGCCTTGCCGCCAACGGACACAGACGCAACGCCCGCGTCACTGGAAATGAGCTTGGTCGCGGTGATCGTGCCGGTCATTCCTGTCAGATTGCGGGAGTCTTGTGCACCGCCCTCGCCAACAGCCAGCGTCACATCGAAGGTGAAGCTGCCATCCGTACCGCTCTTGTTGTCGGCAGTACCGGCAGTCGCAGCGGTCAGGGCTGTAACAGTTGCTGTCGCCGTGGCACCATTGAGTTCCAGTGCGTTCAGCTTGGTTTCCAGCCAGGTCTTCACAGCAGCGGCGTCGTTGGCGTCGTTCATGGAGACCGTCCATGTCTGCTCCTCGATCAGAGATACCAGTGCATCCATGCCCGTCAGGCTCCTATACTTCGCTTCGGCATCCTGCAGCGTCTGATAATTGCCGACATTTTCCTTTTCGGTATTGGTCAGCTTGTCATAAGCCGCTCTGGCTTTGTCGATCCGTGCCTTGCAATCATCGGAAGCATCCACCTCGCCAATGAGCTTGATCAGGTTTTCGATGTATTCTATTACACGACTGCCGCTCCACTTTTCGGAGCCTTCTTCAATCGTGTAATCGTCGCACCAGTGCCAGGTGATAACATCGCCCTTCTTGAGTTCATAGCTGTTCAGACCCACATTGGGGTGTGTACCGTTCACCACATACATCCAGCCGGAATTATCCCTCTTGTCATCCTTATGGCTCAACTTAACATTATCCGGGGTGGTAATGGAGGAAATATAGCCCTGCTCCAAGCCCACATAGGTATAACCCTTCTCATCCAGCACCTGCTTGAACACATCGCCCACGGTAGAACCGCCGGGAACAGTGACCGTTACCGTATCGATCCACACGGGCATCTCGTCCGCGTTGAAGCGATAGGTGTGGACATCCGCGTCGGTCTTGATTGTGTGGTGATCGTCGCCCAAAAGCTGGAAGGTTACGGTGATGTCCTCCTTCGGCGCTTCGTATTTGGTGGCGGTGATCGTGCCGTAAATATCGGCAGTATCCTTCGCGCTATCCATGGTGATGGTCACCGTGGCAATAAAGCTGCCGCCTGTGCCGTTGGGATCCGTTTCGGTACCAGCCACCGCGGGAACGAACTTTCTTACACTGACCTCATAGGTCGGGCCCTTGGTGGTCAGCAGCTTCAGACGGGTGTCAATATAGCTCTTGACCGCATCCTCAGTGTTGGCCACAGCCATGGAAACGGTCTGCCGGCCCATGGAGCCGATCTCCAGCTTGGCGGAGGCTACTGTTTGCTTGGGATCCTTGACCTCGCCGCTCTCGCTGAAGGCATCGCTCATATCATAGAGCGTGTTCTGCTTGCTCACGAAGCGTTTGTAGGCCACCAGCGCGTAAGCCGCCTGCTCGGTCGCCATCTGATCCGCCTTGCCGTTGGTGGTGTGGCGGAACATGCTGGCGGAAGCGTCATAGAAGTGCAGCAGCGCGTCAATGGGATCCGCATTCGTCCACTTCGTGGGATCGATGCCCAGCGCTGTCAGCGCCACGATGACCTGCGCCGTGCTTTCGGCGTTGTAGGTGCCATAGGTGGAGAAGCCCCCGGTGCTCTTCTGCATGGACTTCAACACCTTCAGGGCGTTGTCTACAGCCGTTTTCACCTGTGCATCGCCGTAGTAGGGCGCCAGCGCCTGAATGACCATGGCGGTCATATCCACGTCGGCGGTCGAAGTTTTATCGCCGCCATAGACCCAGCCGCCCTTGTCGCAGGCGTTGTTCAGCAGGAACGCCACATAGTTGTTGCGCAGCGCTGCGTCGCCCTCATCATTGTAAGGCTTGGAATCCAGCGCCAGCAGCGCGTAGGTCACTGCGTTGATGCCCTGGGCCGCGACACGGTCATAATCGCGCACCACGTCCAAAACACTTTCCGGCGCTTCCACGCCCAGCGCGGACATGGCCAGCGTGATGCGGGCATAGTCTGTGGACAGCGTCAGCTTGGTGTCCTGAGAATCCCGCAGCGTGGTAAACAGCGTATTGAGATAGCCTGCACCAATGCCGCTGGTATCCGTACCGCTGATAATGCCGCCGCGGGCCAGCGCCAAAACGAGCCACTCGCCCTTGGTGCTGCCGATGCCGACGTTCTTTGTCTGATTCAGGTTGGCCAAAGTGCTGGCCAGCGCATTCTCATACTTGATGTCCGCACCTTGCGACAGCTTGGCAAAGGCCTCTTCCGCGTTGGTGAGCGTCGAGTAGTTATAGACCTTATCCTTGTCGGCGTCATCGAGCGCATCGTAGGCATTGCGGGCAGCGGTAATGGCCTCGCCGCTGTCGGGCGATACCGTGCCGATGGCGTTGATCGCCTGAATGACCCGCTCCGCTTCGCTCACGTCACGGAACTGGCCGTGGCGGTCGAAGTTGATATCCGGGAACGCCGCCTGCAGCGCCTCGGTGCTGGATTCAAAGGTCACGCCGCGAGCTTCCATGTCCTTTTCCAGCGCATCGTCGCCGCCATTGTTCTTGTAATGGAAGCGCAGGATGGCCTGATTCCAGCTCTGGGTCACGTCCGGATTGCCCCATGTCATGACGTCGCCGTCATAGGGGTAATAGTTGCTGACGCCCCATTCGGAGAACTTGCCGTTGTAGTACCAAAAGCCGTAGGATGAGCCGGGGCCGTTGATACCGTTGCGAATGTTCATCCGCCCGGTATCGTTCTCTCCCCCGGCGGTGACACTGTTCACAAACATGCCGAATTGGGTGGAGGTGCAGTTATACGTCCAGTTGCCAGGATATTCCGCCTCCAGCGCGGCGCACATGGCATCGCTGGCGGAGGTGCCGGTCTTGTTGACGTTATCGCCGTCGTTAGGGAGCGCGGTCAGAGTAGGCTTGTTGTGTGTGCCGTAACTGGGGTTGTTGTTGAAGCTCCAGGACACGGCGTTGCAGCCCTCGCCGCGGGCGGCGGCGTCCAGCGCGGCCTTGGCTTCTACCAGCGCGGCGGCGGGATCGTCCGCAAAGGCAACCTCCAGCGCCTTTGCCTGATAGACCTTGCGCATTTCATAGCGGAAGGTGCTGTACTGGCAGTACAGCTTGTAGGCGTCGGTCTGCTTTTCTTCCTCGGTATACGCCTCCTGGCCCATTTTGTCCAGGCCGTAGGTGTCTGTATAGTACTGAAGGAATTCTTTGGCCTCTTTGACGTCGCTGACCATTTTGACATCCGATGTCAGCGTGGTCGTCCGCCCGAATGCGACCACCTCGGTGGTGATCTGCTTCAAGTCCGGGCAGCGTGCAATGGCCGCGTGTCCAACATTTGTCAGGTAACCGGTAAATACAATATATTCGTGGGGCCACCACTTGGCACCCCGCCACTGCTCATGCGGATCTATAAGGCCATATGATTCCTGGATCGCTTTGGGATCTTCCATAGAAAAGAGAAGATCGTCCTCGTCCTTTCCTGTGCCATTATAGATCTTGAAGGATTCGAGCCTGTATTTCTTTACGGATTCCGCGTCAGTATCCTCGTCGGTTGAGTCAATATCAAAATCGAGGAAACCGTTGACCTGCAGCGTGTAGCAGAATTTGGCGCCGGAGCCTTCCACCAGAGGGATGGTCTGATACCCTAAGTATTCCATCGTGGTATCCGGTTCCGGTGTGATTGCAAAAAGGGTATAGTAGGTAAGGCCCCAATCGTCCGGCATATACCCCACCAGCTTCAGCTCCACCGTAGCCGGGCCGAAGTTCAATGTAATGTCGGAGTCCTTTTGGATCTCCAGCTCAAAATAATTGCAGGCGGTATAAGTCCGCCCAAAATCATCCGGTTCCGGAAACTCCCAAGTGACATAGTCCTCGTTTTTCAGCTCGAGGGGGATCGTCGTGCTGTCCATGGTATAGGAGAGCAGCTGATATTGGTTATCCGGGCGGACCCAAAGACCATAAAGACTATTGCCATTTTTGAGATTTTTCAGCCATTTGGTTTCGAGAACTTTTCCGTTGTCATCTGCCGGAGTGGCCGTCAACGAATAATTGGGCTGTTCTCCTCTATCAAAAATGAACTTGATGGTAATATTTTTATTTACCATCAAATTCGTCATAGCTGAATTCGTATTGTTGAAATATAAGTAGATTTTATGGGGCGTGCTGGCTGCCTGCTTAATGGTTATATTGGAGAAAACACCGCTGTCAGCCAGCTTTTCCTCCGTTGTGGGAATGCCGGAGTCATCGTCAAACATTCTCCGGACAGTATTTCCATCAATAGAAACCTCAACGCCAAAAAGATCGTCCAGTTCGGTTACCTTGTTTACACGGAACTGCATTTTCCCCGTTGTGTTCTTTGTCACATTAAGAGGTGTGTCCAAAGGCAACTGTCCCTTAGCTGTATCGAATCCGTTTACATAGAATTCCGTCTTCCCGATGGCTTCCTTTCCGGTATCGGTATCTGCCGTAACGGTCAATGTATATGCCGCAGTATCTCCATCGGCGGCATATACAGATGTGGGAAACATGGAAAAGGACAATAATAAGGCTAAAAGAAACGCGAGCGCACGGAAGGACTTTTTCACAAATGGGTTCCTCCTCTCTAAGCACTTGAAAAACAACAAGCACCCAGAGCCACTGCAATCTGCAGCGGCTCTGGTTGCTTTGCTATCGCGTTGGGATCTTGGACTCAGCGTCCCAGATCCCAAGTCATTCCGTGCAGATTATTTCAGGACAAATACCATATTATTGTCGTTGCCAAAGGCCATATAACCATTGTCAGAGACAGCGAGGCCCTGCAGGGTATAGGTCCCGGAGTTGACCTGCCAGCCGCCGGATACGCCGTGTTCCTCACTATACGCAACGCAGCGTGCCTGTCCTGCGGCACCATTGGTTGTGAAATAGACATAATCCACTTCGCTGTCCTCATCGTAATATACTACAGGAGAGGACTGGATCGCGCCGTTGCTGTCCGCAGACCAAAGCGTGGTGACCGTAGCGGTGCTTCCGCTCCAGTCTACAGCTTTCAGAGCGCCCTTGTAAGCGCTGGTACCGTCGTTGTTCCAGGTGATGTTGTAGCCGCCCACATAAATGCGGCCGCTCGGGGAAACCACGGGCGTGGAAGAGGCATTCTGCACCTGCGGATCATTAGTGCTGTTTCTCAGGGAGACAGAGGATGTGGTCTGCAGATCCGTGCTCAGCTTCCAGAGGGTAGCATCCTTCGTCGTCAGATACAGGTTGCTGCCGTCATAGCAGATGCTGGAGCGGATCGCATTACCACCGGACAGATAGGCGTAGGTATTGGACGCGGAGGTAAAGTTATCACCGATGGGGCGCTTGAAGACGTAACCGCCCTCGCCGCCGAAATACACGCTGTCACCCACGACAGCGGCACCGGCCCAATAGAATCCCTCGGCGTTTCTGAAGTAGTAGAAGGACTTCAGGCTGCTCTGTGCGGTCGAGGTGAAGTCGTACTGATAGTACGCACGGTCACCGTCATAGATGCCGAAGTAGAGGTACTTATGGCCGTTATAGGTCGTGCCGGTGATGGGGGTGTTGAACTGACCGGCGCCCTCAACATAGCTGCCGTCGGAGATCTGCGCGGGAATCGCCATGGTGGACCGGTTACAGAGGTCCACTACCATATACAGCCGCCAATAGGGAGTCACGGCGCGCAGGGAGTTGGTGGCGGTGCAGGCTATGTCGGAACGCAGCGTAACTTTTACGGTGTAGGTACCAGCAGAGACCGTGTCACCGGTCTGATTGTACAGGCAGAATTCATAGCCCTCATAGCCGAAAGAGGTTCCGAAGGCGTAGCTGCTGCTACTGCTGCTGACATTGGTAAAGCTGACCTCACCGCTGATGGTCTGGCCGGCCTGTACCATGATGCCCGTGGGGACATAGGTCATTTTGCTGCTGCCGTCGATCACGACATTATTGATCGTGAAGGTGCAGGTGGTGTTGTCGGCGGGCAGGCTGATTTTACCGTTGCTGTCGATGCTGGCGCCTTCGCCCGAGGCGGTCACAGTCTTGCCGTCCAGAATGTTCTTGCTGTAAGTGACAGGCGCGTAGACTATCTGCTTGGTCTCGTCATAGTACGGAGTACCGAGCTGGGAGACATTATCAACATCCAGGTCCTCGCTCATCTTTGTGCTCCAGATTTCCTCCGGGCTGCCGCTCAGCGAGATTGCGGAAACGCGGACGCCGCCGTCATCGTCATCGGCGGAGCCGCCATAGTAGAGCACATAGGCGGTGTTGCCCGCGACGATGGGGGTGCTGTCCATACCGGGCAGGCCGCTGTCCGGCTCCCAGTCGGTTGTGTGAGTCAGCTCGACGGGGGTCTTCAGCGCCGGAGTCGACGTCGGAACGTCGCTGGAACTGATCAAACCGTTGTTGCTGCTG
>CAVHKA010000100.1:0-7001 GCA_963636325.1 Agathobacter sp.
CCTCTTTTCTGAAGCTGCTGAACCAACAGCCCCTGAGCAAGATCAGTGTGCGGGACATTGTGGAGGACTGCGGCATCAACCGCAATTCCTTCTACTACCACTTTCACGACATTCCCTCCCTGCTGGGCGAGATCGTCACCGAGCAGACGGAGCAGCTGATCCAGGCGTACCCCTCTATCTCGTCGCTGGACGAGTGCTTCCACATGGCGTTTCAGTTCGCGCTGGAGAACAAGCGGGCGGTGATGCACATCTACCACTCGGTGAACCGGGACATGTTCACCCAGAGCATGCTGCGGCTGTGCGACTACGCGGTGTCCGCCTATATCGCCACCGCCTTCCCCGACGATCTCATGAGTGAAAGAGACCGGCAGATCGTGATCCGCTTCATGAAGTGCCAGCTGTTCGGCATGTGCATCGACTGGATCGACCGGGGCATGACCGACGCCGCCTATGACGATCTGCATCGGATGCTGGAGCTGATCCACGGCGTGCCGGAGCTGATCATCCGCCGCTCGCAGGAGACACGGTGAATTTAGGCAAGCCGCCCCCGTTTGCCCAAAAAGCAGGCAATTGCAGCCCGCTGTCCAAATCTTGGACAGTGGGCTTTTTTCTGTCCATTTTCCCTTTTCCCGGGAAATGCTATACTCCGCTATGTTGAAAAAACATCTGTGAAGGGGGTAAGAAAATGCGTTCTGTCACACCCATGAGGGCGGCCAAGACCGGCTACATCGTCATGTCCGCCCTGTTCTGCCTGCTGGGCATCGCGCTGCTGTTCACGCCGGACGCCTCGGCGGTATGGATCGGGCGGCTGCTGGGCATCGGCATGATCGTGTTCGGCGCGGTGAAGCTGGTGGGCTATTTCTCCCGGGATCTGTTCCGGCTGGCCTTCCAGTACGACCTGGCCTTCGGTATACTGCTGATGGTGCTGGGCGTGGTGACCCTCTGCCATCCCGGCGACGCCATGAGCTTTCTGTGCGTCATGTTCGGCATCCCGGTGCTGGCCGACGGTCTGTTCAAGATCCAGATCGCCGCGGATTCCCGCCGGTTCGGCATCCGCGACTGGTGGCTGGTGCTGGCGCTGGCGGCGCTGACGTGTATCATCGGCGTGGTGCTGGTGTTCCGGCCTGCCGCCGGTGCCCGGGCGCTGACGGCCCTGATGGGCCTGTCGCTTTTATGCGACGGCGTGCTGAACCTAACGGTCGCCCTGTGCACCGTGAAGATCGTGAACCACCAGCGGCCCGACGTGATCGAGACCGACGAGTATGAAATAGGAAAGGACGAATAAGACCCATGCGTGCTGCAAAAGCGATCGTCAAAAACCGCGTGCTGATCCTGATCATCGCGCTGGCGCTGATGATCCCCTCGGTGTTCGGCATGCTGAACACCCGCATCAATTATGATATGCTCAACTATCTGCCCGACGACATGGACACCGTGATCGGACAGAACACCCTGAAGGACGACTTCGGCAAGGGGGCCTTCTCCTTCATCATCGTGGAGGATATGCCCGCCAAGGACGTGGCCGCCCTGAAGGAGAAGATCGAGGCCGTGGATCATGTGGACACCGTCCTGTGGTACGACTCGCTGGCCGACCTGTCGGTGCCCATGGAGATGCTGCCCGATAAGCTGTACGACGCCTTCAACAACGGGAACGCCACCATGATGGCGGTGTTCTTCGACTCGGCCACCAGCGAGGATGTGACCATGGACGCCATCCGGGACATCCGCGCCATCGCCGGAAAGCAGTGCTTCGTCTCCGGTATGTCGGCGCTGGTCACCGACCTGAAGGATCTGTGTGAGCAGGAGGAGCCCATCTATGTGGCGCTGGCGGTGGCCTGCGCCTGCGCCGCCATGATGCTGCTGCTGGACGGCTGGCTGGTGCCCTTCGTATTTCTGGCCAGCATCGGCATGTGCATCGTGTTCAATCTGGGCAGCAACTACTTCTTCGGTGAGATCTCCTATATCACAAAGGCCCTGTCCGCCGTGCTGCAATTGGCCGTCACCATGGACTACTCCATCTTCCTGTGGCACAGCTACAACGAGCAGTTGGAGCGCACCACCGACCATAACGAGGCCATGGCCGTGGCCATCCACGAGACCTTCGCCTCAGTCATCGGCAGCTCCATCACCACCATCGCGGGTTTCATCGCATTGTGCTTCATGAGCTTCACCCTGGGCCGCGACCTGGGCATCGTGATGGCCAAGGGCGTGCTGCTGGGCGTCATCGGCTGCGTCACCATCCTGCCCAGCATGATTTTGCTGCTGGATAAGCCCCTGCAAAAGACGCGGCACAAGTCTCTGATCCCCGACATGAGCGGCTTTGCCAAGGGCGTGTGTAAGCACTTCCCTGTGTTCCTCATCCTCTTCGCCCTGCTGATCGCCCCGGCCTACTACAGCTATGACAAGACCAACGACGAGGTCTATTACGACATGGGCCAGTGCCTGCCGGAGGACATCGACTATGTAATCGCCAACTCCAAGCTGGCGGAGGACTTCGACATCTCCTCCACCCATATGCTGCTGGTGGACGCCGGCCTTCCCACGCGGGACGTGCGGGACATGATCGACGAGATGGAGCAGGTGGACGGCGTGAAATACGTTCTCAGTCTGGAAAGCGTGGTGGGGCCGCTGGTGCCGGAGGACATCCTGCCGGATTCCGTCCGTTCCCTGTTGAACGACGGCCAGTGGGAGCTGATGCTGATCAACTCGGAGTACAAAGTGGCCAGCGACGCCGTCAGCGACCAGCTGGACAGCCTGAACGCCATACTGAAGAAATATGATGGCACCGGCATGCTGATCGGTGAGGCGCCCTGCATGAAGGACATGATCGACACCACCGGCCACGACTTCCAGGTGGTCAACGCCGTGTCCATCGTGGCCATCTTCGTCATCATCGCGCTGGTGGAAAAGAGCTTCTCCCTTCCCTTCGTGCTGATCGCCGTCATCGAGCTGGCGGTGTTCATCAATCTGGGCCTGCCCCACTACTTCGGCCAGTCCCTGCCCTTCATCGCGCCTATCTGCATCAGCACCATCCAGCTGGGCGCCACGGTGGACTACGCTATTCTGATGACCACCCGCTATAAATCCGAGCGCCTGAACGGCAACGACCGGAAGGCCGCCGTGTACACCGCCCTGCGAACCTCCGCGCCGTCTGTCATCGTCAGCGGTCTGGGGCTGTTCGCCGCCACCTTCGGCGTAGCCGTGTACTCCAACATTGATATCGTCGGCTCCATGTGCATGCTGATGGCCAGAGGCGCCATTATCAGCGTCGTGCTGGTGCTGCTGGTGCTGCCAGCGCTGCTGATCCTGTGCGACGGCGTCATCTGCAAGACCACAAAGGGCATGGGCCATCTTTCCCGCAATAAGAAACAGGAGGTAAGCTTATGAAAAAGAACAACAAGATCATTGCCGTGGTGCTGGCTGTGGCGCTGACCGGCAGTCTGACCGGTATCTCCGCCTTTGCCGCCAACAAACAGGCTGACAACAGCGCGGCTACCGAACCCACACAGACCGGGGCCACCGCGGAAAGCGCCTCCGCCACAGCCGGAGAGACGGTATACATCATCGCCAACGCCGACGGCAGCGCCAAAAAGGTCATCGTCAGCCAGCAGTACGACAAGGACGATCCCAACGCCGCGCAGGAGGCCAGGGACACACTGACCGACGCCCAGAATGTAAAGGGTGACAACTGCTGGCAGGGCGTCACCGACAAGGCGCTGCCCGTCACCACCGCCATCACCTACACGCTGGACGGCAAGGCCATCTCCGCCGAAGAACTGGCGGGCAAAAGCGGTCATGTGACCATCCGCTTTGACTACACCAACACCCAGTATGAGACCAAGACCATCAACGGCAAGTCCCAGAAGATCTACGTCCCCTTCGCCGCCCTGACCGGTACGCTGCTGGACAGCGACCGCTTCACCAACGTATCCGTCACCAACGGCAAACTGGTGGACGACGGCAACCGCACCGTGGTGGTAGGCATGGCTTTTCCCGGCTTGCAGGAGGATCTGGATCTGGACACCGATAAGCTGGAGATCCCCGCCTATGTGGAGATCAGCGCCGATGTGACCGACTTCACGCTGGATACCACGCTGACCATCGTTACCAACTCCGTGTTCAATGATGTGGATGAGGATAAACTGGACGAAAGCGCCCTGAACGATCTGTCCGGCGATATCGGAAAGCTGACCGACGCCATGGTACAGCTGATGGACGGCTCCGACGAGCTGTACGACGGTCTGGGCACGCTGCTCAGCAGCTCCTATACCCTGTCGGACGGCATTGGCCAGCTGACCAGCGGCCTCCAGACTCTGGACAGCAACAGCGCGCAGCTGAACGCCGGTGCCGAGACTGTGTTCAACACGCTGCTGGATACTGCCAACACACAGCTTGCCGCGCAAATGACCGGGGCCAGTCTTCCGGAACCCAAAAAGATGACCATTGAAAACTATTCCAGCGTGCTCTCTGATCTGCTGACCCAAATGGACGCCGCCGGGACACAGGCGGAGAAAATCGCGCTGGATCAGGTCACCGCCGCTGTAAACGCACAGAAAGACACCATCCAGGCAGACGTGACCGCCGCTATACGGGAAAGCGTCATCACCCAGGTGGAGGATGCCTTAAGGCCGCAGGTGTTGACCGGTGTGCTGACCGCTCAAGGTAAATCCATGAACGACTATAACGCCATGACCGACGAGGAAAAAGCAGCAATCAATGCCGCCGTAGACACGCAGATGCAGACCGATGAGGTCAAGGCGCAGATCGACGCTGCCGTAGATGCGCAAATGCAGAGCGCCGAGATCCAGGCCCTCATCGCGCAGAAGACCGCAGAAAATGTTGACCTGCTCATTCAGAAAAACATGGCTTCTGACGAGGTGCAGCAGAAGATCTTGGCCGCCACCCAAACCGGGTCTGCTGCCGCCGTCCAGCTGCGCGCCCTCAAGCAGCAGTTGGACAGCTATAACGTGTTCTACAAGGGTCTGAAGTCCTATACCGCCGGTGTGGCGGAGGCCAAGGCGGGCGCCGTGAAGATCAACGGCAGCATGCCCGACCTGATCGACGGCGTGAAGAAGCTGCGTGACGGTGCCGGTGAGCTGGCGGACGGTCTGAAGCAGTTGAACGAGGAGGGCATCCAGAAGATCGTGGACGCCTTTGATGGTGATCTCAGCGAACTGAGTGACCGGCTGCAAGCCACCATCGACGTGTCCCGTGACTATCAGGGCTTCACCATGAGCAGCGGCAGCGGCGTGAAGTTCATCTTCCGCACAGAGTCCATCGAAACAGCCGAATAAACCAAGTAATAAACAGAACAGCCGCCCGGCTTCCGCCGGGCGGCTGTTCTCAATGGACAGACATGAAAAAACAGGAGATGCGATGCATCTCCTGTTTTTGATATGCTTGTAAGAAACTTACTTCAGCTCGACCTTGCCGCCGACTTCCTCGACCTGCTTCTTCAGAGCCTCGGCGTCGTCCTTGGACAGGCCTTCCTTCATGGTGGTGGGAGCGCCCTCGACAGCGGCCTTGGCCTCGGCCAGACCCAGACCCATGACCTCGCGGATGACCTTGATGACCTTGATCTTCTGAGCGGCATCGAAACCGGTCAGGACCACGTCGAACTCGGTCTTCTCCTCAGCAGCGGGAGCAGCAGCGCCGGCAGCGGGAGCAGCCATGGCGGCGGCGGAAACGCCGAACTCCTCCTCCAGAGCGTGCACCAGCTCGGACAGCTCCAGAACGGTCAAACCCTTGATCTCTTCGATCATAGCAGTAATCTTCTCAGACATTGTGATAGCCTCCTATTTGTAAGATTTAAGTTGATGTTGTGCAGGCCCTGTGCCTGCGATGGAAAGGGGGCCGAATTACTCGGCGGCAGCGCCGTTCTTCTCGGCGATCTGCTTCAGCACGCAAGCCAGGCCGGAAATGGGAGCCAGCATGGTACCCAGGACCTGTGCCTGCAGCACGGGCAGCGCGGGGATGGAAGCCAGAGCATTGACAGTCTCCATGGAGACGACCTTGCCGTCCATGAAGCCGCCCTTGATCTCGAACTTATCCTTCAGCTTCTTGGCGTAATCCGCGATCACGCGTGCGGGGGCGACGGGATCATCAGCGCAGATAGCCAGAGAAGTGGTACCGTTGAGCTGATCGTCCAGTTCGTTCAGACCGCAGTTGTTGAAAGCGAAACGCAGCAGGGTGTTCTTGATGACAGCGTACTCAATGTTGTTCTTACGGCACTCCGCGCGCAGCTCGGTATCCTCTGCCACGGTGATGCCCTTGTAATCAACGATGACACCGGCTGCGGAATTCTGCAGCTTTTCGGTCAGCGCCGCCACGATCGCCTGCTTTTCAGACAGAACCTTTGCGTTGGGCATTCTTTGATTTCACCTCCGTTAGAATTGTCGGTGCGTTCAAAAAAGGAAACCGTCCTCATGCCAAAGGACATGAGGACGGTAAAAGCAATCAAAATGACTTGCCATCCTCGGCAGGGCTTACGGCTTTCGCCACCTGCTGTCTTTGGAACGCAACCAATATTATATCCAAGGCTTCACAGCTTGTCAAGCCAAAGATAACAATTTTCCGGCATTTTCAGGACACTTCCTGAAAGCGCCCCGGGTACCAAGATACCGAGCCGCCGTGCAGATCTCCGCGCAGATTTTTCGCTGGGCAAGGCGAAGCCTCGCAGGAATACTTTGTGTATTTCAAGAGGCTTCAACGCAGGCCGGCGGGAAATCTGCCGGTGAGCTGTGCGGTGGAGTCGGTATCGCGGTGCCCTCACAAAATTACAGCTGCTTGTTGGCGTTCATCTTCACGCCGGGGCCCATGGTGGAAGCGGCCACGCAGGACTTGATATACTGGCCCTTGGCAGCGGCGGGCTTGGCCTTGATGATGGCGCCGATGAGAGCGGAATAGTTCTCATACAGCTTGTCAGCACCGAAGGAGACCTTGCCGATGGGGCAGTGGATGATGTTGGTCTTGTCCAGACGATACTCGACCTTACCGGCCTT
>CAVHKA010000101.1:0-6979 GCA_963636325.1 Agathobacter sp.
CAGTGACCCCCTGCTTGTAAGGCAGGTGCTCTAACCAGCTGAGCTATGCTCCCGTCCTTGCCGCTTTCGTAAACGGCGAGTATGATTATACTAAATGTTCCCCCAACTGTCAACAAGAAAATCAAAAATTTTCTAAAAATTTTTTCGTGATGCTTACAGACTATCGATAAGAGATTTCAGCTCGTCGCCGGAGAAATCGTACACCGCGTCGCAGAACTGGCAGGTCATGCTGCAATGGCCCTGCTCGTCCAGGATCTGCTGAAGTTCATCCTTGCCCAGCGAGATCAGCGCCCGTTCCACCCGCGCCCGGCTGCAATAGCAGCGGTACTCCACGGGGCAGGTCTCCAGAATTTTCAGGTCGAAATCGGACATGACCTGGCGCAGCATATGCTCCGGGTCATCGTCCTTGTCCAGAATAGCGGAGACATTGCCTGCCGCCATGATGCCGCCCTCCACTTTGACGATGGTGTCCTCAGTAGCGCCGGGCAGCAGCTGGATGAGATAGCCGCCCGCGGCCTTCACGCTCTGGTCGCGGTCCACCAGCACGCCCAGTCCGCAGGCGGTGGGGATCTGCTCGGACTCCACGAAATAGGCGGCCACATCTTCAGCGATCTCGCCGCCCAGCAGGTCGATGGTGCCCACATACGGCTCCTTCATGTGCAGGTCCTTGATGACGGTGATGGTACCCTCGCGGCCCACCGCGCCGCCAACGTCCAGTTTGCCGTCCTCCCGCAGGGGGATGTCCACCTGCGGATTGGTGACATAGCCCCGGACATTGCCCAGATTGTCAGACACGGCCAGCACAGTACCCAGCGGGCCGCCGCCCTTGATCTGGAGAGTCAGGCTGGCGCCCGCGCTCTTCAGGGCGTTGCCCATCAGGCTGGCGGCGGACAGGGTACGGCCCAGCGCCGCTGTGCCTACCGGCAGCAGCTTGTGTATCTGCCGCGCCCGTTCCGTCAGGTCACGGCTGCAAATCGCGGAAGCCTGTACCAGACCGTCGGAGGAAATGGCTCTTACGATGCGATCCATAGAAAAATCACTCCTTGTGAGGTTATTTGCGTATGGCGGTGAAGTAAATACGCTGCTCGCCCTCGCGGGGACTGCGGCGCACCATATCGCCATAGGTGCGGATATCGGTGAAACCGGCGGCTTTCAGCCATCCGGTCAGCTCACCCACGGTGTAAGCCCGCTGGCGGTGGATCTCAAAGTCCCGCTCCCACGCGCCATCCGGCTGTTGGCGGAACAGGTCGACGTAGTAGGTACACAGCCCGCGGCGGTATTCGGTGCGCCAGACGCAGTAGGTGTCCTCCGTCTCGTCCAGGAACACCTGCCCGTCCAGTGCCGAGAACTTCTCCACGGTGTTGATGTCGAACACCAGCAGTCCGCCGGGCGCGATGAACAGGTGCAGCCGCTGGAAGGTGCGCTGCACGTCGGCGGGGCGGGTCAGGTAGTTGAGACTGTCCAGACAGCAGATGGCGGCGTCCACGGTGCCGTACAGATCCAGCTTCGGCATGGACTGATGCAGGAAGATGGGGGCCACGCCCTCCACCGTGCCGCTTTTGTCCATGGCGGCGGCCAGCATGTCCTCGCTGTTGTCCACAGCGATCAGCTCGTATCCCCGGCCGGTCAGGAGCCACGTCATGGCGCCGGTGCCGCAGGCCAGATCCAGCACGGTATGCACCGGGATACGGCTGCGGCGGAACAGCTTCTCGATGAAGTCGGTTCGCTTTTCGTACTGTACGTCCTCGGTCAGCGTGTCATAGCTGGCGGCCAGCGCGTCATAGGCGCTCATTCCCCGGACTCCTTCTCCTTGGCTTCCTGTTCCTCCAGTTCGCGCATTTTTTCCAGCACGCCCTCATAGCCGCCCGCGCCGTAGATCAGGCTGCGGTTCACCCGGCTGATGGTGGCGCTGGACGCGCCGGTGCGCTCCAGAATATCGTTATAGATCAGACCCTGACTCAGCAGCGTGGCCACCTCGTAGCGCTGCTCCATGGAGCGCAGCTCCGGGATGGTGCACAGATCCTGGAAGAAGTTATAGCACTCCTCCTCAGTTTTCAGCGTCAGGATCGCCTTATACAGGCGGTCGTTCTTCTCCTTCTTGGCGATCTTGCATTTTGTGGTATGCACGGCCATGGTCGTTCCTCCCTTTACATTCCCTGTATGCGTCTAATGTATCTCGGTTACTTTCATATTTTAACGCTTTCGCACGTGAAAGTAAAGCGGCAAAGTGAAAATTTTCTGTGAAGAACGAAAAACGGGAACATTTGCCCTTGCGTTTCCGTCACATAAATAGGAAAATAAAAACAGTAAGGCGGCGAGATCGGGAACAGGGAGGAACATGTGATGAAAAAGGCGCGAGCGTTCTTATGCGGTGTGCTGGCGGCGCTGACGCTGGCGGGCTGCGGCGGTTCGGAAATAGGGAAGTATGCCGTTGCGGAGGCCGGTATGCCCACACGGGTGAAGAAAACGGAGGATCGGGTGGACACGGAAGCGCTGCGGCAGTTCAGCGACGAAACGGTAGCTGCCGTTCTCGCCGGAGAGAGGAACGCGGTGTATTCCCCACTGAGCCTGTATGCGGCGCTGGGGATGCTGACGGAGCTGACGGACGGCGAGACGCGGCAGCAGGTGACGGACCTGCTGGGCGTATCCGACAGTGAGGAACTGCGGCAGTGGACGCAGACGCTGTGGCGGCAGCTGTACCGTGATGAGAAGGGCAGCGCCCTGTGGCTGGGCAACGCGGCTTTCCTCAATGAAGATGTGACGTTCCATAAGGAGCCGCTGGACGTTCTGGCGGAGGACTACTATGCGTCCTCTTATCAGGTGCCCATGGGCAGCAAGGCGGCGGATCAGGCCATTGCCAAGTGGCTGAATGAGCAGACCAACGATCTGTTGGCCGAGGATACCGAGGCCATCAAGACGAAGAAGAGGGACCTGCTGCGGCTGTACAATACATTATATTATAAAGCGGCGTGGCAGGAGGAATTCTTTGCGGGCGCGACGCGGCAGGATATCTTCACCGCCGCCGACGGTACGGAGCAGGAAACGGATTTCATGCACATCTCCATCGAGGGGAGCCCTGTGGCGCGGGGCGAGGGCTACCGGTGCGCGTCGCTGTATCTGAAGGACGGCGGCGAGATGACCTTTTATCTGCCGGACGAGGACGTGACGGTGGAGGAGCTTTTGCGGCGGAAGAACCTCCTGAGTGATCCGCTGGCTGTGGACCAGTACGAAGCGCGGGTCAACTGGTCGGTGCCGAAGTTTGACCTGCATGCTTCCATGAAGCTGAACGATGTTCTGGAGACGCTGGGGGTCACGGACGCCTTTGACGTAAGCAAGGCGGACTTCTCGCCCATGACGGAGCAGGAACTGGTGTATGTAGAGAGCGTCAATCAGGCGGCGCGGGTGAAGATCGACGAACAGGGCGTGGAAGCGGCAGCCTACACCGAGGTGGAGATCGCTGACGGCGACCCAATGCCGCGGGAGCTGCCTGAAGAGGAGATGGATCTGGATCGGCCTTTTGTGTTCGTTCTTGAGCAGGACGGCGTGCCGCTGTTCGTAGGTGTGATACAGACGATGGAGGAAATGTGACATGAAGCGAATGAGAGCGATCCTGTGCGGTGTGCTGGCGGCGTTGATGCTGGCGGGCTGCGGCGGAGTAGAGGTAATCACTTGCCGGTCGGAGCGGCCGGATCCGGCGGTGGATCTGACGCAGTATGCGATCAGAGAGGCGGCCTATCCGGTGTACCCCAAGGAGCCGCGGCTTGAGGACTACACCGATGAAAACGGCATGGGCGGGGACTGGGACGCCTATCTCGCAGACTTTGAAGTCTGGGGAGAGGAGTTGCAGGCGCTGGGCATGAACGTGGAGCCGGAGAGCGGCGCGGTGCTGAATTTTGCCGGAAGAACGGCGGGGAAAATTTTCGCCGGACCGGAGAATACCGTGTATTCGCCCATCAGTCTTTATGTGGCGCTGGGGATGCTGACGGAGCTGACGGACGGCCAGACGAAGCAGCAGGTGATGGATCTGCTGGGCGCTGCCGACACGGAAGCGCTGCGGCAGCAGATCAAGGACCTGTGGCTCAGCGTCTATCGGGACAATGACGCTGTGTGCCGGTTGGCCAACGCCGCGTTCCTGCGGGAGAATGCCGATGTGAAGCAGCCGGCGGTGGACACGCTGGCGGAGGGGTACTATGCGTCCTCCTACCGGGTGCCCATGGGGACGGAGGAGGCGGACAAGGCCATTGCCGGCTGGCTGAACCAGCAGACCGGCGGGCTGCTGTCTGAGGAAACGGGTAATATCCGCACGGATACGGACAACCTGCTGCGGCTGTACAATACCATATATTATAAGGCGGGCTGGCGGGCCGCCTTCGAGGGTGATCAGACGAAAGCGGATATCTTTACCGCCGCCGACGGCAGCGAACAGCAGGTGGACTTCATGCACCAGACGGAAACAGGCGATGTCCTCCGGGGCGAGGGCTATACCGCCGCGCCTAAGAGACTGAGATATGGACGGATGGTGTTCGTGCTGCCGGATGAGGGCGTGACGCCGGAGAGTCTGCTGCAAAGAGAGGGCTTCCTGACGGAACTGACGGGGGAATACGATTTCGCCGATGTGGTGTGGTCGGTGCCGAAGTTTGATGTGAAGACCTCTGTTGACCTGAAGGCTATCCTGAAAGCGCTGGGCGTGACTGACGCCTTTGATGACGCAAAAGCGGACTTCACGCCGCTGACCGACAGCGGCGCCGTAGTGAGCAGCGTCATGCAGGCCGCCCGTGTCAGGATCGACGAGGAGGGCGTGGAGGCTGCTGCCTATACCGAGATCGTGGCGGACACCACGTCGGCCATGGATCCGCCTGTGGTGGAGATGGATCTGGACCGGCCGTTCCTGTTCGTGATCTTCAGCGACGCCGATGTGCCGCTGTTTGTGGGTACGGTGCAGACGATGGAAGGGTGATTGAATCGTTTGTAGGGGGCGATGCCCACATCGCCCCGCCGTAACACGAAGGCGCTTGCGTAAGGGGGCGGGCCGATGTAGGCATCGGCCCCTACGGCCAATCATCGCCCTGCCGTGGCGGACAGGCAAAACGCTGAAAATACCTGAAAAATTTTAGAAAAATAAGAGAAAATCCCCTTGACAACAGGGGGATTTTCCTTTATTATATGTAGGTACGCGCGAAAAGGGTGCTGCACACCCGGAGGCGTTTACAATTGCGATGAACCGAAAGATTGCGGCGTGAGCCGGTAACTTTCGGGGAGTATGTCCGATAATCGGGCGGCTGAGGAAATTCTGTGTACGTCAGCGTAGATCGCTGTGCCAGAAGCACACCGGCCGGATTGCGCCGGTGTTTCTTATGAGCCGGAATGATACGCACGGAACGGCGTATAAGAAATTTCCCGCCGTACGGCATTGGTCAAAGCAACAAAAACCGTACGAATTTTATGGAGGAACAAACCAAATGGCAAAAGAAATGATCCGCATTCGTCTGAAGGCCTATGACCATCAGGTCATCGACCAGTCCGCAGAGAAGATCGTCGAGACCGCCAAGCGCACCGGCGCTTCCGTGTCCGGCCCCATCCCTCTGCCCACCAAGAAAGAGATCGTCACCATCCTGCGCGCTACCCACAAGTATAAGGACAGCCGTGAGCAGTTCGAGCGCCGGACCCACAAGAGACTGATCGACATCACCAACTCCACCCCCAAGACCGTCGAGGCCCTGATGGCCCTGGACCTGCCCGCCGGTGTGGAGATCGAGATCAAGCTGTAAGGTACACAATTATAATAAGTACCGCGCGATCTCAAAGCGCAAACCCCTTTTATCATGCTTGCAACCCAATGTCCGCTGACTTGCGTTAAGGCGGACGGGTTACGTCGGCAGAGCAAGCGGTCTCTACCCAATGGAGATTGAACTATGTCGACCAATAACCTTAACAGGAGGATCATACATGAAAGCGATCATCGGCAAGAAAGTCGGCATGTCTCAGATCTTCGACGAAAACGGCAAGGTGATCCCCGTCACCGTTATCGAGGCGGGTCCCTGCGTCGTCGTGCAGAAGAAGACAGCCGAAAAGGAAGGCTACGCCGCTGTGCAGCTGGGCTACGAGGATATTCCCGAGCGCAAGCTGACCAAGCCCGAGATGGGCCACCTGAACAAGGCGGGCGTTGCTCCCAAGAAGTACCTGCGCGAGTTTGACCTTGAGAACGCCGCCGAACTGAACGTGGGCGACATCATCAAGGCTGACACCTTCAAAGAGGGCGACTTCGTGGACGTGACCGGCACCAGCAAGGGCCACGGCTACCAGGGCGTCATCAAGCGCTGGGGCGCTCAGCGCACTCCCATGAGCCACGGCGGCGGCCCCGTCCACCGTCATGCCGGTTCCATGGGCTCCACCACCGATCCCAGCCGTATCTTCAAGGGCAAGATCGGCGCCGGCCAGATGGGCGGCGACCAGATCACCATCCAGAATCTGGACATCGTCAAGGTGGATCCCGAGCTGAACCTGATTGCTGTCCGCGGCGCTGTTCCCGGCTGCAAGGGCGGTCTGGTGCTGATCAAGAGTACTGTCAAGACCCACCGCGTCAAACACGTTGAGTCCGGCATCAGCAACAACCCGCAGAAGGCTTCCGGCCGTAATCCCCAGAAGGCTTCCGCGCGTACTAAGTAAGGAAAGGAGTGCTTAAGGTAAATGTCTACTATTAAAGTGTTGAACATGGCCGGCGCAGAAGTCGGTACTGTTGAACTGAACGACGCCATCTTCGGCATCGAGCCCAACCAGGCCGTCGTTCATGAAGTGGTGAAGAACCACCTGGCAAACTGCCGTCAAGGCACCCAGAGCGCTCTGACCCGCGGCGAGGTTTCCGGCGGCGGCAAGAAGCCCTGGCGTCAGAAGGGTACCGGTCACGCCCGTCAGGGCAGCACCCGCGCGCCCCAGTGGACCCACGGCGGCATCGTGTTCGCCCCCAAGCCCCGCAGCTACT
>CAVHKA010000102.1:0-6970 GCA_963636325.1 Agathobacter sp.
GCGGGTGAAGCGGAAGGTGTACCACACCAGCTCCGGCGTGTCCGGCGCGGTGAACGTGCCGGTAAAGCCCTCCGGACAGGGGGAGAGGGGCGTTTCGGCGCGGACATCGGCAAATTCGCCGTAGGTCACCAGCGAACAGGCGCAGTGATCCGGCCCCGGCGTGACGGTGAAGGATACCGCCATACCGCAGCTGACAGCCCCGAAGGGGGATTTGTATTTCGTGTCACGGGAATTGAAAATGGTCATAGAAATTGTAAGAATGAATGTGTAGGGGCGACCCTTGCGGCCGCCCGGATCGACGTGGAACCGTGATCAAGCGGGCGGCCGCAAGGGCCGCCCCTACGGAAGGGATAACGACGTGCGGCGGCCTGAGGGCAGGCCGCCCTACGAAAGGGTGTGGTGGAATTGTGTAGGGCGGGGTGCCCTCGCAGTGGAGCGAAGCGGAACAAGTACCCTTGGGGTGCACCCCGCCGTCAGGTAAAGGAAGATCCGTCCTTGGCCCCCTCTGGGAGGGGGCTGTCACCGAAAGTGACTGGGGGAGAGAATAAAAGACTCAAATTCTCTCCCTCCGTCATGACCTACGGTCATGCCACCTCCCTCACAGAGGGAGGCAATAAATGGCGGGCCGATGTGGGCATCGGTCCCTACGAAACAAACAACGACGACATTGGCGCGACGCGCCCTCACTTCAGCAGCGTATTCTCTCCGATCACGTCGCCGCCGGCCATGTGGTCGGCGTAATAGGCGTTGATGATCTCCACGGCGGTGGAGGCCAGGGCCGCGCCCGCGCCACCCTTTTCGATGACGATGGCCACGGCGATCTCCGGGTTTTCATAGGGGGCGTAGGCTACGAACACGCCGTTGGCGATCTCGGTGCCCACCTGGGCCGAGCCGGTCTTTGCGCCCGCCGACACCACGCACTTGTCGAAGGCCCCGGCCAGGGAGCCGGTGGTCAGATCGTGCATGCCCTTGGTGATGGCGTTGATGGTGCTTTCGGACATTTCCACCGTATTCAGCGGCGGCTCGTCATAGACATACAGCAGTTTGCTGTTGTCGTAGCTCTTGACGCTTTTCAGCAGGTGGGCCTGATAGTGCTCGCCGCCGCCCACCAGCGTGGCGATGTAGTTGGCCAGCTGCAGGGGGGTGAACAGGTTATAGGACTGGCCGATGGCGGCGGTCAGGGTCTGGCCGTCGGTCCACTCCAGATCGTGGGCCTCGGCGTATTCCGGAGAGGCCAGCGCGCCGGTGCTGTCACCGATCTCGATGCCGGTGGAGCTGCCCAGGCCGAACTGCTTGGCGTAGTCGTTGATGGTCTGGATGCCGGTCAGGCGGCCCACCTCATAGAAGAAGTAGTTGCAGGACACGGTGATGGCGTCGCTGACGTTGACCCGCCCGTGGGTATAGCCCAGCGGCCACACCCAGCACCAGGGCTGGGGGTACTCATAGAAGGTATAGACGCCCTTGTCCTGAATGATGGAGGAGGGGGTGATGATGCCGGTCTCCAGCGCGGCGGCGGCCGTCACCATCTTGAAGGTGGAGCCGGGCGCGTAGGTGCCGTTGACGGCACGGTTGAACATGGGCAGCCGCTCGTCGGCCAGCAGCTGGTTATAGCTCTGGGCAAAGGTGGCGGGATCGTAGGAGGGATAGGAGGCGATGGCCAGCACCTCGCCGGAGCCTACCTTCACCACGGCGGCGGCGCCGCCCCGCTGGTCGCTGTCCTTGTCGATCATGCTCTCGATGGTGGAAGCCAGGGCATCCTCCGTGGCGGCCTGTAAGTCAAGATCCAGCGTCAGCGCCACGGTGCCGCCGGGCTTGGGCTCGGTCCTGAAGAACTCGCCGGTGATCTTGCCCTTGTCGTCGGTGGTGATGATGCGGGTGCCGTTTTCGCCCCGCAGCCAGTCCTCAAAGGCCTTCTCCACGCCGCTCTCGCCCACCAGCGCGTCCATGGAATAGCCCTTGTCCCGGTATTCCGGCCAGTTCTCCGCGTAGATGCGGGAGATGCGGCCCAGAATGTGGGCGGCGTAGGTGGTGTTGTACTCCCGCAGGGAGTCCTGCCCTGTGGTGACGCCGGGAAAGTCGCCGTCGGTGATCCGGGAGATCAGCTCCGTGGACACATCCTCGGCAAACACATAGCTGCTGCGGCTGCGCAGTTCATAGCGCACACCGGCGATGAGCCGGGCCTGTGCCTCGGTATAGCTGCTGTCGATGTGGAACAGCGTCCGCAGCTCGCCCAGCAGCTGGCGGGAGCCCAGCGACGGGGACAGTTTGTTTTTTGCCAGAAAATTCCAGAAATTATCCTCGTAGCGGGAGGCCAGATAGAGGTAGGGTGAGGTCTGCGCGATGGGCAGCGTGTCCACCCAGACGGTGTCCGTCTCCTGACACAATTGGATCAGCTGCCAGATGGCATCGTTCAATGCATCATCGTCGGCAAAGCCGGTCTTGTCAAAGGTCAGGGTATAGGCCAGACGGTTGGACACCAGCACCTTGCCGTTGCGGTCGGTAAGGATGCCGCGGCTGGCTTCCACCTGCTGCCAGGTGGCGTTGGAGGCGATGGACTTGGCTCGGTTCTCGCTGCCGTGAAGGATCTGGGCGTCATACAGCGCGATCAGGAACAGCAGCAGCATCAATCCCAGCGCAGCCGCCAGCACATACAGGCGGCTGCGGGAGGGATGGGGATTCTTCATCATAAAATGCGTCTCCTTTCAGCGGAGGATCAGGCTCGCCGTCCGGCAAACCGCCGGTGAACGTGGGAAAAGGCCAGATGCACCAGCATGGCCGCCGGCAGGGACAGCAGCAGCTCCCGCGCCATCAGTCCCAGCGACGCGCCGAAGGGCGTGCCGTAAGCGTAGGAGGAGGCCGCCGCGTTCAGCAGATCCGTCAGGATCATGGCCGCCGCCGATACCACCAATGAGCACACCGCGCCCGGCATGATGGCCCGGCGGGAGGCAAGGCCCGCCACCACCGCCGACAGCAGCAGCGTGATGGCGTAAAAGCAGGGGAACGCGCCGGGAAACAGCAGGTCGCATATCAGCCCCAGCACAAGGCCGTAGATGGGGCCTTCCCACCGGCCCTCGAAGGAGGCGGCGACAGCCGCCAGCGCCGGAAGGAGAAAGGGGTGTACGCCCCAGACGCGGATATAGGGAAGCACCAGCTGCTGCACCAGCAGGAACAGCAGCGTCCACAGGCTGTAAAACAGCCATTTTATGGTGATCAGTCGTCGTGTCATGGCCGTTACTCCACCACGTCAAATTCCGTGATCAGGAACACCTGGGTCAGGGAGGCGATGGCGGCCTTAGGGGTCACCACCGCGTACTGGGTCAGGCCGTCGGCATCGGTGCGCAGCTCCTCCACGGTGCCGATGGTCAGTCCGGCGGGGAAATAGCCGCCCAGACCGGAGGTCACCACCAGGTCGCCGCTGATGAGATCTTCGGCGCTTTCCAGATAGGTCAGGGACAGCTGTCCCTGGGTCATCAGGCTCAGCTGTCCCTGGGCCACCGCCACCTGCTCGGTGCGGAACACCTTGGCGCCGATGGCGCTGGTGGTGTCCAGCACGGTGGTCACGGTGCACCAGTTCAGGCCCGCGTCCGTCACCACCCCCACCAGATCGCCGTACTGGTCGATGGCGCAGTCACCGATGGAGATACCGGCGTTGGTGCCCCGGTTCAGGGTCAGGGTGCTGCTCCAGTTGTCCACGGAGCGTTCCGATACCCGGGCCGAGACGGTTTTCAGATCCCGCCGCTGGCTCTCCAGCTCCAGCAGGTCACGCAGCCGCTGATTTTCCGACCGGTCCTGCTGGGACTGGCGCAGCTGCCGCTCCAGATCGGCCACCTGGGCGCGGAGCTCGTCATTCTCCTGCTGCAGGGCCTCCACGCTGGCAAAGTGGTCACCGATGCCGCCCGCCCAGCCTGCCACGGCGGAGCCCGCCGCCCGGAAGGGGGAGGCGATCACACCGGCGGCGTTCCGCAGGAAGGGTGTGCCGGAGGCCACGGCGGAGATGACGCACAGCACCACCACGACCACCGCCACACCGGCCAGCAGCCAGATACCGTATTTTGAGAGAAATCGTTTCATAAAGCAGTTCCTTGTGTTGGATAGAAAATATCACAGCAGCGTGACGCCGAACTGGGCCAGCATGCGGCTCAGCAGCAGCACCGGCAGGCCCATCACGTTGAAGAAGTCGCCGTCGATGCGCTCCACCAGCAGCGCGCCCAGACCCTGCACGCCGTAAGCGCCTGCCTTGTCCATGGGCTCGCCGCTGCGGATATAGTTTTTCAGTTCTTCCGTGGTGGCCTCCCGGAACCAGACCTGGGTGGACTGGGCACGGGTCAGTACCTTGTCCCCCTGCCGCACCGTCACGCCGGTGCAGACCGTGTGGTGCCGTCCCTGCAATGCCGACAGCATTCGCAGGGCGTCCGCCTCGTCACGGGGCTTGCCCAGCCGTTTGCCGTCCAGAAACACCATGGTGTCGGCGGTGATGACGATGTCATCCGGCTCTGCCTGTACGGCGGCGGACTTCTGCCGGGAGATATGGCAGACGGTCTCCTCCGGGGTCAGACCCTCCGGGCAGACCTCCTCCACTTGGGGCACAGACACCACAAAGTCACGGATGCCCATGCGGCCCAGCAATTCCTGCCGCCGGGGAGAACCGGAGGCCAATACGATCCTTGCCATATGTGTCACCTTCCTGTGGAGCCGAAGCCGCCCGCGCCCCGCTCCGTCTCGTCCAGCTCGTCCACGAATTCCAGCGCGGGCTGCACCACCGGCAGCACCATCAGCTGGGCGATGCGGTCGCCGTCATGGATGGTGTAGTCGGTATTAGACTCGTTGAAAAGGGCCACCCGCAGCTCGCCCCGGTAGTCGCTATCAATGACGCCCACACCGTTGGCCATGGTGATGCCGTGCTTGGAGGCAAGGCCGCTGCGGGCGCAGATCAGCGCCACATAGTCGGCGCCGGGCAGGGCAATGGCCACGCCGGTGGGCAGCACCTGCCGCGCCCCGGCCTTCAGTGTCACGTCGCCATCAAGGCATGCGCACAGATCCATAGCGGCGCTGCCGGGGGTAGCGAAATGGGGCGCGGGGATGGTGCCGCCGATCTTGGGCGACAGGGCTTTTATCTTTAAGATCATGGTTTTTCTCCTGATTTTTGATTACGAATTGTAGAAAGATGGGTAGATATTACGATATGGAGAGGGCCTTCGAGCTTCGGCGGCCTGAGGGCAGGCCGCCCTACGCATACTACCGATAGAACTCCGTAGGGCGCGATGCCCACATCGCGCCGCACAATAGGCTCTTGCAATGTCATTGCGAGGAGGGCATAAGCCCGACGTGGCAATCCGCTTCTCTTTCTTGAAGGGACACGGATTCCCACGCCAGTGTGAGCCCTGGCTCGGAATGACAGATCAAGAACAATGCAGAAAACCGCTCCCCCTTACTCCACGCCGCGGTAGAACAAGCCCCTTGTAAATTCCTCCGGCGTCCAGTCGCCCTCGCCCTGATAGCGGCGCAGTACCGCGTCGCACTGGGCGGGGGTTTCGGTGGTGAACCGCAGCCGGGCATACGTCAGGCCGCAATTGCGCCACTCCGGCTTGTCCACCAGAAACAGCGTGCGGCTGTTCTCGATCTCGCACCGGCAGCCGTATTGCCCCAGCAGGGGGAACCGCGCCCCGGTGCGGTCGGTGAGGGCGTTCTCGCCCTCGCACAGCTGCTTGTCGCCATGGCAGTTCCCGGCGTTGCCGGTCATGCAGTTCTCCGTGACCATCAGCGGCAGGCGGCCGTATACGATGCCCTCGCAGGGCAGGTACTTCCGCAGCTCCCGCACCTGCTGGTGCCGCAGCTCGAAGGAGACGGTCACGCTGTCAAGTCCCTGCCCTTGCCAGAAGGCCACAGCACGGGAGTTGAACACGTTCAACCCGAAGTCGCCCCGCTTTTCCAGCGGCAGGCCCTCCACGATGGCCATGTGGCCCGCGTTGCCGACAGAGACCGCCGAAAGGGCAGGGGTCTTTTCCAGAATTTTCCGGAAGCCCGCCTCGTCGCCGTCCCGCCATACACGGGGCAGCACGGCGCAGAGCTTCGCTTTGCCGTGATAGTCCTTCAGACCGGGCAGCAGCCCCACGGGCACATAGATCATCTCCGTGCCGTCGGCCAGCGCGTCGGTCAGCTGATCCAGCCGGGCGATGGAGCAGGTCAGCTTCGGCGCGGCGGGGGAAAAGGTCTCGCCCTCCGGCAGCGCCGGAGTGGGGAACGTCCGGCGCTGGGGAACGTCTGTCCGCCGTGCCGCCAGCTCATCCAGCAGCTCCCGCCGCAGCGCATTGACCGCGCTGGCGGACACCATCAGCCCATCATCCAGCTCTATCTCGATGCGGTCTGCCGCGAACACCGTGCCGCCGGTCTTGCTGAGCCGCTGCCGCAGCTCATCCTCCGTCACGGCGCGGTTTCGTGCTTCTTCCGGAATATTGCCCGTCGCCATGGCTATGGTGACGCCGCCGCAGACGGCGCAGGCGCCGCCCAGCCGCACCGCTTCGCCCCGCTTCACCGTCAGACGGAGGTTCACCGGGATCTTCCGGTTCTCTTTTCCGTTTTCGTACACCGCCCGAGCCTGAGCAAACAGCTCCTTGGGCTCCGGCGCGTTCTCCGGCCGGGTGCCGAACATGGCCGGGCCTTTCCGGCGGCGGTAGTACCCGTCGGTGAAGCCGCTGCGGGAAAAGGCCTGCTCCAGCGCCCGGGATTCCTCCGCCGTGGGGCCGCGCTTTTCGTCCATGAGCCGCCGGTAGATGGCCGTGATCACCGCCACATACTCCGGCCGCTTCATGCGGCCCTCCAGCTTCAGGCAGGCCACGCCCATGGCCTCCAGCTCCTGCAAATACGCCGACAGGTTGGCGTCCTTCAGGCTCAGGGGGAACTGATTCCGGCACGGGCCGTTGACGCCGTAGGGCAGGCGGCAGGGCTGGGCGCAGGCGCCCCGGTTGCCGCT
>CAVHKA010000103.1:0-6960 GCA_963636325.1 Agathobacter sp.
TTGTCGTCCCGCTCGAAGATCTTGATGGCGTACCAGCGCTGCTGCTCCTCGGGCATGGTATGTACGGCGGCCTCCTCGATGTGGGCAATGGCGTGCTCCACGGGGCCGGAGAAGGTGTGCATGGGGATGGTTTTAACGTTCTTGGCGGCATCAATGGCGGCTTCTGCGGCTTCCATGACACCGGTGCCCTTCAGTGCGGAGATTTCCATGACCTTGCAGCCCAGCTGCTTTGCCAGCTGGTTGGTGTCAATCTTATCGCCGTTTTTCCGCACGATATCCATCATGTTGATGGCGATGACCACGGGGATGCCCAGCTCGGTCAGCTGAGTGGTCAGGTACAGGTTACGCTCCAGGTTGGTGCCGTCGATGATGTTCAGGATGGCGTCGGGACGCTGGTCGATCAGGTAGTTACGGGCCACCACTTCCTCCAGGGTGTAGGGGGACAGGGAGTAAATACCGGGCAGGTCCATGATGGTCACGTCATCATGCTTCTTCAGCTTGCCTTCCTTCTTCTCCACCGTAACGCCGGGCCAGTTGCCCACGAACTGGTTGGAGCCGGTCAACGCGTTGAACAGCGTCGTTTTACCGGAGTTGGGGTTGCCCGCGAGGGCAATTTTAATTTGCTTTTCCATATACGCTCCTTTCGGATAGCTGACGCTAACCGTCACACAAAATTTTTTACTCGACCTCGATCATTTCGGTGTCGGCCTTTCGCAGGGAAAGCTCATAACCGCGAACAGTGACCTCCATGGGGTCGCCCAGAGGCGCCACCTTGCGGATATACACCTCAGTGCCGCGGGTAATGCCCATATCCATGATGCGGCGCTTGACGGGGCCTTCGCCGTGGAGCTTTACCACCTTCACGGTCTGGCCGATCTTGGCCTCTTTCAATGTTTTCATGTGTCTCCTCCTTATCACGCAATATTCTTTATCTTAAAATTAAATGTAAAGACGCAAATAAAATCCTCGGCAATGAAATCGAAGATTTCATGCCAGTATCATCACACCATAATTTTCCGGGCCATCTCTTCACTGATGGCCACGCGGGATTCCTTCACCTTGACGATCACGTTGCCGCCCAGTGAACTGATCAGCGTTACCTCGCCGCCCGCTACAAAGCCCAGATTTTCCAGGTGCCTGCGCACCTCTTCATTTCCGCCTACATGGTGGATGATCTGCTCCTTTCCCACGTCGGCCAACGTCAACGGCATCATGTGCTTCCCTTCTTTCTGTCGATATGTGATCATTAGCACACGCTAACCTATCATGCTCAAAAAATGGTTAGCCCTTTCTAACCACGCAGATATTATAGTTAGCGTGAGCTAATTTGTCAATAGAAATTTCACACTTTTTTGCACTTTCCGCGTTTTCATACACTTTTTCTCCACGATCCCCCGTTATGTCAACTCTCCATTGTGCATTTTACCGAGCGACCGTATAAAAAACGCACAGAGAGCAGACTCTCTGTGCGTTTTTTGGATCGTTTCACCAGTTCTGATTCTTGCGGTGGAGGCGGATGCGGTCGGCGATCATGGCGATGAATTCGCTGTTGGTGGGTTTGCCCTTGGCGCTGTTGACGGTATAGCCGAAATAGCCCTGCAAGGTCTCCAGGTCGCCCCGGTCCCACGCCACCTCGATGGCGTGGCGGATGGCCCGCTCCACCCGGCTGGGCGTGGTGTGGAACCGCTTGGCCACCTCCGGGTACAGTACCTTCGTCACTGCGTTGATGGCGTCCATGTTCTGCACCACGATAATGATGGCCTCCCGCACATACTGATAGCCCTTGATGTGGGCCGGAACGCCCACCTCATGGAGAATGGCCGTTACCTCCGCTTCCAGCGTGGGTAATGACAGCACGCTGCTGTCGTGAGTGGCCTGCCGGATACGATCCAGCAGCGAGTCCATGTGAGCGGGCTTGGGGATGAAGTACCACGCGCCCATCCGCGTCAGCTCCTGCACCATGTTCTGGCTGCAAAAGGCCGACAGCACGATGCACTTGATCTCTTTCGGAATCCGTTGCAGCAGGCTCATGCCGTCCAGTCCCGGCAGGATCATGTCCATCACCACCACGTCGGGTTTTGCTTTCTGGATCAACTCCCACGCCTCATCACCGTCACCGGTATCGCCTACGACCTGAAATTCTCCGGTCTCCTCCAGCGTCCGGCGCAGCAATAATCGAAATTCCTCGCTGCTATCGGCCAGCAGTATTTTCGGGATGGTTTCCATCGCTTCTCATTTCCTCTCTCCAAAAATTGGGCGCGTTTCGTGATATTCCATGCATTGTCGCCCTGCTGCATAACAAATTAACAGAATATACCAGCGTTTTCAAGCTATTCCTGTCGATTCCTCACAATTTTCGCACGACATTCTTCGACGCGAATGGATATTTCTGGTAAATAAACAAACATTCTGTTTATAGAAAAATCGATATTGTGATGGAAATCCTGCCTTTTCGCGTAACAGCGCCAACCGCGCTCAGCTCCGCCTTGCCGAAACCACGGACGGCGATCCGGTCGCCCTCCCGCAGCTGGCGGTCGCCCTTCAGACAGACCAAATCGTTGACCGCCACCTTTCCGGCGGCGATCAGCTGGGCGGCAGGGCCGCGTGCCATGGAGAAGGCCGCGCCCACCAGACAGTCCAACCGCAGGGACGGCACGGTGTCCCGCAGCTCCTTCCGCTCCGCCGGAGGGCGTTGGACATCCGCCAAAGCGATGGCAGACAGGTGCAGCTTCGTCCGTCCGGCGCTGGTGAGATTTTCCATAAGATAAGGCAGCACCTGCCGCGTCACCAGAAAGTCGCACTGTCCGGCGGATACATAGATGTCGCCCACCGTTTCCCGCTTGATGCCGGCGCCCATGAGACTGCCCAGAAAATCACGGTGGGTCAGGACATCCTTTTCATAATAGGAGGCCCGCACGGCGGCCGCGGGGCCATCCGGCGAGGAGAGATAGTCCTCCGGCAGATACTCCGGCACATAGCAGGCCATGCAGCGCTCCGCGCCCTCGCAACCGCCGAAGAACACCAGCGGCAGATGGGGCAGCAGCCGCCGGGTCATCGCCTGCTCCCGCGGGGAAAGAAAGCCGGTGCAGCCGAAGATCTCGCGGTCCGCCGCGTGGGTCAGCTTATCATAGATGCGGGCCAGCAGCAGACGGTCCTCCTCGGTCTCTGCCGCTGCCGCGATGCTGCGCTGCTTATCCATAAAACGGCCTCCTTTCGCCTGTGTTTCCTTCATTATACCGCATACCGGCTTGCATTGTAAAGGGCAGACCACAACCGTGTGTCTGCCCTTTGTTTGCTTACACCAGGCAGGTCCAGCCGAAGGGATCGGGCCTGGTGCCCCACTGGATGCCGGTCAGCTCGTCATAGAGCTTCTGGGACAGTGCGCCGATCTGTCCGTCGTTGACCTCATAGCGCACGTCGCCCCAGCCCAGGGCGCCGATGGGAGAGATAACGGCGGCGGTGCCGATGCACCACGCTTCCTCCAGCGCGCCGGTGCGGGCGGCTTCAAACAGCTCGTCCACGCTCAGGAGGCGCTCCTCCACCGGCATGCCCCAGCTCTTGAGCAGCTCGATGGCGGACTTGCGGGTGACGCCCCGCAGGATGGAGCCGGTCAGGGCGGGGGTGACGACGGTGCCGTTGATCTTGAACATGACGTTCATGCCGCCGCCCTCCTCCACATATTTGCGCTCCACGCCGTCCAACCACAGCACCTGAGAGTAGCCCTTGGCCTCGGCACGCTCACCGGCGCGGTTGGCCGCGCCGTAGTTGCCGCCGCACTTGGCCTCGCCGGTGCCGCCGCGGACGGCACGGACATCCTCGGTCTCCACCATGATGGGCACAGGCTTCAAGCCGTCGCTAAAGTAGCTGCCGGAGGGGGACAGGATGATGACGAAGGACGCCTCATGGACGCCGTGCAGCGCCAGCGTGGGATCGGTGGAGTACAGGAAGGGGCGGATATACAGGCTGGTGCCGGGGTCGCTGGGCACCCAGTCCTGATCCACACGGACGATCTCCTTGATGGCCTGCAGCGCATCGTCGGGATCTACCTGGGGCAGGCCCAGGCGCTCGCAGGAGCGGTTCAGCCGAGCGATATTCTCCCAGGGGCGGAACAGCTGCACCTGGCCGTCGGGGCGGCGGTAAGCCTTCAGCCCCTCGAACACCTCGGTACCGTAGTGCAGGACGCTGGCGGCGGGGTTCAGGGCAATGGGGCCGAAGGGGACGACGCGGGCGTTGTGCCAGCCGTCCTTCTCGGTGTAGTCCATGACGAACATGTGGTCGGTGAACACAGTGCCGAAGCCCAGCTGGTCGGAGGGGGGCAGCGTGCCGGGATGGGGATTCTTGGTAACGGTGATGTTCATGGTAATATCCTCCTGTGTCAGAAATTTGATATGAAAAAAGAGGCCCCGCCGGATGGCGGAGCCTCTTTGTTTCCGTAGCTTCTCAGCAATGAGACGGGAAAGGGGACGTCATGTTCCGGCATGTCACGCAGCTGGCCAAGGCCAGCAAAATAATAATGGACGCCATGATCATGGCGTCCATGGACAGAATCATGCTGTTCATTTCGGAGCATGCGGATGCCGCGCAGGCGTTCTGCGCGTAAGCGGCGACGGTATGGGTCAGCGAGTAATTCATCATGACCGCGGCATCCTTTCCTGAAGTTGAAGGGAGTGTAGCATACATTTTTTTCCATTTCAAGTGGCAATTTGCACAAAATGGGCAAAATCGTCCGAACGCACAACAGGGCCGCCCCCGCAGGGCGGCCCTGTTGGTCAGAACGGCAACTCCATTTCGTGCCGGGACGGATCACTTTGCCTGCTTCATGCTGAGGCTGATGCGTTTTTTCTTCTCGTCCACATCCAGCACCACCACCTTCACAATGTCCCCCACGGACACCGCCTCGGAGGGGTGGCGGATGAATTTATTGGACACCTGGGAGATGTGCACCAGTCCGTCCTGATGGACGCCGATGTCCACGAACACGCCGAAGTCGATCACATTGCGCACGGTGCCGGTCAGCTCCATGCCGGGCTTCAGATCCTTCATCTCCAGCACGTCGGTACGCAGGATGGGCTTGGGCAGCTCGTCGCGGACATCCCGTCCCGGCTTCAGCAGCTCGGAGACGATATCCCGCAGAGTCGGCACGCCCACGCCGATGGTCTGAGCGGCTTTCTCCTCGCCGTAAGTCTTGACGCGCTGCGGCAGATCGGAAATGCGCTCCGCCTTCACATCCGCCAGCGTATAGCCCGCCAGCTCCAGCAGTGCCTTGGCGGCGTCGTAGCTCTCCGGATGGACAGCGGTGTTGTCCAGCACGCTCTTGCTCTCCGGTACCCGCAGGAAGCCGGCGCACTGCTGAAAGGCCTTGGGCCCCAGCTTGGGCACCTTCTTGATCTGGGCGCGGGAGGTGAACGCGCCGTTCTCCTCCCGGTAGGCCACCACGTTTTTCGCCGTGGTGCCGTTCAGGCCCGCCACCCGCTGCAAAAGGGACGGCGACGCCGTGTTGATATCCACGCCCACGGCGTTGACGCAGTCCTCCACCACACCGCTGAGGGCTTCATCCAGCTGCTTGGCGGGCATATCGTGCTGATACTGCCCCACGCCAATGGCCTTGGGGTCGATCTTCACCAGCTCCGCCAGCGGGTCCTGCAAGCGACGGGCGATGGACACGGCGCTGCGGAGGTTCACGTCATACTGGGGGAACTCCTCGGCGGCCAGCTTGCTGGCGGAGTATACAGACGCGCCCGCCTCGGAGACGATCATATAGCTGACGTGGGCGCCGGCCTCGTTCACCTGATGGATCAGCTCCACCGCCATCTGCTCCGTCTCCCGGCTGGCGGTGCCGTTGCCGATGGCGATGTGCTCCACGCCGTGCTTCCGGATCAGCTTCGCCAGCACGGCGATGGCCTCGTCTTTCTGCCGCTGGCCGTAGGTGGGATACACCACAGCGGTATCCAGCACCTTGCCGGTGCCGTCCACCACCGCCACCTTGCAGCCCATGCGGTAGCCGGGGTCAAGGCCCATGGTGACCTTCCCCTTCACCGGCGGCTGCATCAGCAGCGGCTTCAGGTTCAGGGCAAACTGACCGATCGCGCCCTCGTTGGCCTGCTCCGTCAGCAGATTCCGCATCTCCCGTTCCAGCGAGGGATAGATCAGCCGGTCATAGGCATCCTCACAGGCCGCTTTGATGAATTCCATAGCGGCGGAGCCGGGCTTCACCACGGCGCGGCGCAGCAGCGGCAGCGCCGCGTCACGGTTCAGCAGCACGGTAACGGAGAGAACGCCCTCCTTCTCGCCCCGGTTAATGGCCAGTATCTGATGCCCAGCCAGCTTGGAAAGCTGCTGGTCAAAGTCGTAGTACAGCCGGTAGACGCTGTTCTCCTCCGTGGCAGCCAGACTGCGGAGGTGGCCCTGCCGCGTCAGCAGGCCCCGCAGGGCCTTGCGGATATCCGCGTCGTCGGAAAGCATCTCGGCCACGATGTCGTTGGCGCCCTGTAAGGCGTCGGCCACAGTCTCCACGCCCTTCTCCGGGTCGATATAGTCCCGCGCCGCGTTCTCCGGCGCGGGGCAATTCTTTTCCTGTGCCAACAGCAGCAGTGCCAGCGGCTCCAGGCCCTTCTCCCGCGCCGCCGTGGCGCGGGTGCGGCGCTTCTGCTTATAGGGGCGGTAGAGATCCTCCACCTCCGCCAGCGTCTTGGCGTTGTCGATAGCGGCGGACAGCGCCTCCGTCAGTTTCCCCTGCTCCTCGATGGCCTTCTTCACCGTCTCCCGGCGCTCAGCCAGATTCCGCAGGTATTGGAGCCGTTCCTCCAGCGTGCGCAGGGCGGTGTCATCCATCGCGCCGTGCAGTTCCTTGCGATAGCGGGCGATAAAGGGGATGGTGTTGCCCTCGTCCAGCAGGCGGACGACATTTTCTACATGCCGGGGCTCCTTGTCAAGCTCCTGGGCAAGCGTCTGTATAATATC
>CAVHKA010000104.1:0-3005 GCA_963636325.1 Agathobacter sp.
TGCAGGGCCGCGTAGTTGGTCACCAGCTTTTTCTGATCGTCCGACAGATTGCCGTAGGCAGCCTGAGCACGCTGGATCTTCGACTTTACCTGAGCAGCTTCCTGTTCGGTCATAACAGTCTTGACTGTGCCGACAGACTTGATCAGCTCCATCACGACCCCGGCGCAGTAGCCGTTCAGCGCCTTGGCCGCGCCGTCCTTGTCCACGCTGGCCTCCAGATTCTTGCGGGCCGTCGCGGCGAGACTGTTCAGCGGTGTTTTCAGGTCAGTGTACTTGGTCTGATCCTCGCTGCTCCACTTGTCCAGATTCTCCACGGCCTTTGTGTAAACAGCCAGAAGCTCCTTGGCCGCGGCGCAGCCTGCCACCTGAGCCTCATCCAGCAGGGCCTTCTGTTCCTCGGTCAGGCCATTGATGGCAACGGATGCCTGCTCAATTACCTGAGAGAGCTTGCTCAGCTCGCCCAGCGTGGTCTTGCCCGCGGTGAAGTTGAGCTTCTCCAGCAGGAGCCGCGCCACACCGGCAGAATAGTCGTTCAACACCTTGGTCATTCCGGCGGCATCTGTGCAGCTTTCCAGCTTTGTACGGGTCTCTGCCGCCAGCTTACCGATCTCGGTTTTCACTGTGGAATACTTGTCCTTGTCGCTGGTCTCCCACTGCTTCAGCGATTCAAGGTCACGCTCATAGGTAGCCAGCAGATTCTGCGCGTCCAACAATTTGGGGCCATTGGTCAGCAGCTCCTTTTGGGCTGTGGTCAGTTCCTTATAGGCCGCTGTCACCTCCGGCAGTGTGGAGGAAAGCTGCTTCATGGTCACGCCGGTCTTGATGCGCGCCGTGATCAGAAGATCCACCGCGCCGGCAGAGAACTGATCCAGCACTGTGTCCGTATCCGAGGATTTGGTACAGGCCTCGATAGCGGCCTTCTTTGCATCATACAGCTTGTCCAGCTGCTCTGTAATGTCCTTATAAGCCTTCTTTGCGCTCTTGCACAGCTCATCCAACTGCTTCAGTGCGGCTTCTTTTGCTGCCGCCAGCAGATCGTCCGCGCTCATGCGCCCCAGCACCTTTTCATAGGCGGCGGTCATTTCCGCCGTGGTCTCAGCAGTACGGATGGTCTCCGCCGCCTCGGCCAGCAGCTTCTCGATCTCCTCACACTGGGCCGCGGTGGCAATGGGCTTGATCTCCCTCTCATAGCGGTCGTTCAGATAGCTGACCACCTCTTCGCGGCTCTGCTGCTCCAGAAGCTGCCAGTCAAACAGGGGATAGCCGCTGTTGACGCCGCCGATGCTGTCCACCAGTCCCTCAAACAGAGAATCCGCCGTCAGCTCCGCACTTTCCTTTACGCTGTCGCCCTGACTGCACTTCCAGCCCATCACGAACCGGCAGGCATCCTTGCGCACTGTCAGGCCCGCATAATACTGGCCGTCTATGGGATAGCCTGCCAGAGAGCCTACCAGCGTAGTGGCTGTACCCACCTGCAAAGCGCCCGCGTTATAGCAGTTCTCCAACGTCAGGCCTTTATTGCCGTACAACGAGCTGGCAGAATATTCGCCCTTCTCGCCGCCCAGGATACCGCCGACAATGGCGCTGCCCGCCACGGTGCCGGTATTATAGCAGCTGCTCACCGTGATGCTGCCCGTCAGGACGAGACCGATGATGCCGCCTGTGCCGCCCTTTCTCAGCAGTACTCCGCCGGTATCATTGGACACCGCTCCCTGATTGGCACACTGGTTCAGTGTGATAGTCACGCCGCTGTCTCCGGCATTACCGACGATACCGCCCACGCCAGCCGCCCTGCCTGCATAGACCGTACCGGTATTGACACAGCGTTCCAGCCGTGCGCTGGCATCGATAAAGCCCACGATGCCGCCCTGACCGCCGTCACCACCGAAACCACCCAGATAGTAGGCGCCCGGCTCGAAGGAGGTATAGACCCGGCTCTCATTCCGACAGTCCGTGATCTCATGGCTGCCGCTGCCGGAGAGACGGCCCACCAGACCGCCCACCGAGGTACGTTGTGCCATCTGATCGTTGACAAAGGATACGGAGATATCTACCTGCGACACGCAGCTGCGGATAGTCACGCCTTTTCCGTCCTTTACCTCGCCGCTGCCCAGCAGACCGCCGATGATATAACCTGTCGTCGTATCGTAAGATTTGACGCCGGTCAGCTCGATGCTGCCCCGCACCGTCAGGTTCTCAATGACCGCGTCCTGCGCCACGCCGAACAGGCCCAGCTTCTGGCGTCCGCCCAGAGACGTGATATACAGGCCGGACACTGTGTGGCCCTGTCCGTCGAAGGTGCCGGTATAGGCACGCTGCCCATTGCTGCTGAGGGCGCCGATAACCGGCCACCGGCAATAGCCGAGGTCGATATCCGCTGTCAGCACCGCGCAGTAGCCTGCGCTCTCCATCTGGTTATTCACCGCGTAGGCCAGCCATGCCAGCTCCTGCGCCGTTCCGATCTGATAGGGATCGTCCTCCGTTCCCGTGCCGTGAGGCTGGCTGGGGGTACCATCCCAACCGTCCTCGGCACGGGCGGAATCCAGCAGTTTCTTCAGCTTGCCGCTGGCAGAGGTATAGGCCTGCTCAATGGCAGTCAGGCCCTCCTGCCGTGCCTGCTCGATGGCTGCGTAGTCGGTCAGCTCGTCCAGCTCCACCGCTGCCGCCGTCTCAATAGTGGCTTTGCCGCGCTCCAGTGCATCGTTCAGCAGCGTTTGGTGTTCCTTATCGAAGCCGCTAATGTCGCCCAGCTGGGTCGTCAGCTCCGCGATGCGCTGCTGTGCCAGTGTATCCAGCTCCTGACGTGCCGCATCGCGGGCCTTTTGCAGAGCCGCCGCTGCCGCCGCGTCCATATCCGGTGCCGTATCGCCCTCCGTGAAGGTGGCTGTCAGATCGGTCAGTGCCTTTCCGGCGTCGGCGTAAAGGATGTCCACTTCTTCTGCGGAGGCAGCCTGATCCAGCTTCAGCTTCCAGCTCTCATAGGCCGCCAGCAGCGTGGCCATATC
>CAVHKA010000104.1:3438-6948 GCA_963636325.1 Agathobacter sp.
CGGATCAGCTTTACCAACAGCTGCGCCGTGGCGCTGACCTTATTCCAACTATCGCCGTCCATAGTGAAAGCGGGCATCACGCAGGACACACGGGCCGCGTCGTGGCTGTTGGTATTCGCCACGTCCACTACGCCCCACAGCGTATTGGCGGACGCGCTCTGCACGTGCTGGATCTCGCCGCTGTACCATTCGCCTACGATACCGCCTACGCCCTGCGCTGTGGCATCGCCGTTATCCGTCACATTGCCGGTATTATAGCCATAGGAGAGGGTGCAGGGGCCAGTCAGCCCCGTATCGTTGGCCGAGCTGATATAGCCCACGATACCACCCGCGCCATAGCCCATGGCTGGCGAGCCGCTGCCGCTGACAGGCCCTTTGTTCAGCACGTTTATGATGATAACGTCCAGCACGCTGCCGGAAATATATTTATCCAGGCAGACCCAGCCCACGATACCGCCCACACGGCTTTCGCCCTGAACGGCGCTGCTGTTCTCGCACAGACGCACCTGTGCATAATCTGTCAGCAGACCCACGATGCCGCCCACACCCTGAACGCCATTGACCACACCCTCGCTGCCGTTGGTGCAGTAGCGGATCACGCTGCCCTGACGAGCCACGCCTACGATGCCGCCCGCGTAGTTGATATTCTTCTGGCTGCCCACCGTACCGTAGTTATTGCAACTATCTACAATAGCGTTTACCGCCAATTTACCTGCGATACCACCCGCCACAGCGCTGTAGTTTGTACCGTCATTGCTGATATTCACCGACGAGGAACACTGGAAGATGGTGCCCATGCAATAGCCTGCGATACCGCCAGCCCCCACACTGGCAACCTGATTGCCCGATACACTCGCCATGGAGACCGTACCGGCTACCTTTAAGCGTTCTACGACGCCGGACTTTCCAATTACACCGAATAGACCCGCGTAATTCACACCCGATACATATAAGCCGTTGACCGTGTTGTTACCGCCATCAAACGTGCCCTGGTAGTTTTTTTTGCTGGCGATGCTACCGACAGGCGTCCAGGGGTGCCCGTTCAAGTCGATATCAGCGGTCAATTGCGCACACAGCGTCACGCTGCCACTTTCGACCTGACCGGCAAACCACGCCAGCTCCGCACCTGTGCCGATAAGGTACGGATCATTCTTTGTACCGCTGCCGAAGGCAGGCTGGGTCTTTGTTTTGCCGTCCCACTTGTCTTCTTCCGGGACGTCGTTGGCCTGTACGGCCACCTGCAAGCCCTCCACGATCTGCCGCATGGCGGCCTCGCAATTTTCGGTCAGCGCGTCCACTTCCGCTTTGGTCTTGCAGTCGTTCAGCGCTGTCAGAGCCGTGACCTGTTGCTGTTCCAGCGCTTCGCGGGCTGCGTCCAGCTGTTCACGTCCCGCCATAGTCAGAGCCAGCCAGACACCCCGGCTGCTCTCCTCAAAGGCCGTTTCCTTTCCCTCCAGCTGCTTCAGATATTTTTCATACAGCGTCTGAATGCGCCGGATGGCGGCCTGTTTTTCCTCCGCCGTCAGCGCCGTATACGTTTTGGCCGGGATGGCCGCCATATTCGCCATCAGCTCCGACAGCAGCGGCAGTTCCTCCGCCGTCCGTGCGGCGGCAATGGCCGCCAGCGCGTCGTTATAGAGCTTCGTCAATGCCGTCCAGTTTTCCGGTTCATAGGAGGCTTCCCGGTATTGGCTCCACACCTCCGCAAGCTGAAACCGCAAAGCCTCCTTCTTGCCGTCCAGCTCCGTATCCGATACCTGCGGCTGGGTCAGCTCCCAGCGCAGCAGCGGCCAGCCGCCGTTCTCCGCCGTCAACAAAAAGCCGTTGGGATCGTCCGCCGCCGTGCCGTCGTTCAAGGCTGCCAGCGCGGTATTGGTATCCGTCTCCTCAAATCGTCCGCCGGCAGGGACGGCATCCATATCGAGCGCCTTGCCCGACCAGAACAGCGCCTTGCTCTCCGCGCTGAACATACCCTGACCGCACAAGGCACCGGCTTTTTCGCCGCTGACGGTCTTTACCTCACCCCAGCCCGGCAGGGCGGAGGTTTCCGTATTCTCTACAGCGGACGATACGGCGGCATAGCTATACGCTGCCGTACATTCCGCCTGTTCCGCCAGCTGGCCCATCAGGCCGCCCGCGCAAACACCGCCCAGCACGTCACCAGACTGATAGCTCCGCTGGATCGTGACGCTGCCGGACAGGACGCTGCCCAGCAGGCCGCCTGCGGCGGCGCTGTTCAGCGCCTTTACCGTACCCGCATTCGCACAGCCTGTCAGGGACAGCGTACCGCTGGTGACGCTGCCCAAAAGGCCGCCCACACGGCTGTCGGCACTGGAGACGCTGATCTGCACCTCACTGCGGCAGCCGCTTACCGTGGTATCGCCGGACACCGTACCGGCCAGCGCACCCACGTTCTTGGCGGGACTGTCCTCGGCGGCGGCCAGCTCGCCGGTAAGCCGCAGGTCCCGGATCGCCGCGCCGTTCAGGGCGCGGAACAGGCCCCACGACGCAGCCGTATCCTCCGCCGTGACGTGGAGCGCCAGCGTCACGGTATGGTACGCGCCGTCAAGGCTGCCGGTGAACGTCCTGTCATAGGGTGCGTCCACCGTGATATCCGCGCCGAGACGGTACACGCCGTCCGGCTTCATGGCGGCGAATTCCTCCGCCGTGGTAATGACTGTTGTCTCCTGCGCCGTCGTGGTGTCGGACGGCCCCAGTGCCAGTGCCGGTACCGGCAGCAGGCTCACCGTCATGACACAGGCCAGCAGCAGGGCTATGATCCTGTTTCTCATCGTGTATCCCCCGTTATGTCGACGCTTACTGCCACTTGGCGTACAGCGTCATATTCTTCTCTACCTTGTCGTTGTCAAAGTCCCAAGGCTTGGCGCAGGCGGTATCCTGATACCAGCCGCCGAAGCCGCAGCCCTCCTTTTCCGGGACGGGAGGACGGGTCAGCTTCTCGCCGCGTTTGGCCTTGCGGCTGCCGATGGCCGTACCGCCGAAGGTCTCAAACTTCACCGTCTTTCTGCCCAGCAGCAGGAGCAGCACGATTACCAGCAGCACCGCGCCCAGCGCGATCCAGCCCCACAGCGGCATATGGAAACCGCCCGTAGGCAGCAGCTGGGAGGGATCCACCCACTTGGCGTACAGCGTCATGCTGCCCTGCACCGTGTCCTTGCTGAAATCCCACTCCTTGGTCATGTCGAAGTCGCTGTACCAGCCTGCCAGCGCGAAGCCCTCCTTGGTGGGGTCCTCCGGGCGGGTCACCTTCTGGCCCAGCTTCACCTTCTGCTCCGGGACAGAGGTGCCGCCGTTGCTCTCGAACCGCACGGTGCATTCATCCGTCACCACCACGGTCACGTCACGCACGGTGGTGGCGTAGCTGTCCATACCGTCTGACGTGGAGACACGGGTCTCCGTGTTGCGGATCACGGACGAGCCGGAGGTTCCAATGACCTTCAGCTGGAACGTGCCGATCATGGTGGAGGCGTCCCAGTTCTCGCCGCCGCC
>CAVHKA010000105.1:0-6853 GCA_963636325.1 Agathobacter sp.
TCCGCAACGCCGGTACCATCGGCGGCAACACCTGCAACGGCGTCACCTCCGCCGATTCTTCTTCCACGCTGCACGCGTGGGAGGCCATCGTGGAGATCACCGGCAAGAACTGCGTCCGCCGTATCCCCATCAAGGAGTTCTATCTCAAGGCCGGTACCGTCGATCTGAAGATCGAGGACGGCGAGATCCAGACAGCTATCCTGATCCCCAAGGCCAGCTATGACCGCACCTGGGGCCACTATATCAAGTATGCCATGCGCAACGCCATGGATATCGCCACGCTGGGCACCTCTGTCAATGCGCGGCTCAGCCCGGACGGCAAAACCTTCGAACGGGTGCGTATCGCTTTCGGCGTGGCAGGCCCTGTTCCCATGCGGGCGGTGAACGCGGAAGCCTTCATCAACGGCAAGGCCGTGACGCTGGAAAATATCGAGGAATTCGGCCGCAAGGTGCTGGAGGATATCAATCCCCGTGACTCCTGGCGTGCCAGTAAGGCGTTCCGCAGCCACATCGCTGTGGAGAGCGCCAAGCGCTGCCTGATTGAATCCGTGAAACTGGCGGGAGGTGAGCTGTAATGGCAAAGAAACAGTATGCGCTGGTGACCTGCTGGATCAACGGCAAGGAAGTGGAGCAGATGGTGGACGTCCGCGCGTCCCTGACCGACATGCTCCGCAGCGATTTCCGCCTGACCTCCGTGAAGAAGGGCTGCGAGGTGGGCGAATGCGGTGCCTGCAACGTGCTGATCGATGGCGAGTGCTTCAACTCCTGTCTGTATCTGGCGGTGTGGGCCGAGGGCAAGCACATCACCACGCTGGAGGGCCTCACCGGCCCCAATGGCGAGTTGAGCGATATCCAGCAGGCCTTTATGGACGAGACCGCCATTCAGTGCGGCTTCTGCATTCCCGGCTTCATCATGACCGCCGCCGAGATTTTGGACCGTAAGGTCTATTACACCGACGACGAGCTGCGCAAGCTCCTCAGCGGCCACCTGTGCCGTTGCACCGGCTATGAGAACATTTTCAAGGCGGTGAAAAAGACCATGCTGCGCCGTCTTGGTATGCTGGACGATCCCTTCCTGAATACCTGAACATCCCTAATAGAGAAAGCCACCCGAAAGGGTGGCTTTTCTGCATATAAGACGCATTTTATTTTAGGACGCCGACACCGTTCATGATGATCTTTCCGGCCAACTGTGCCATTTCCTCCGGCGTTTCCTTTGCCCCGTTATTGAGCCATGTCAAGGCGAGATTCAGGTTGCCGGAGACGATAAAAGCGCAGAAATGCTCCAGCCGCTCCTGATCGTTGGGATAAAAGCGGGAGAGAAAGCCGTACAGGAAGTCGTCGTGCAGGATGCGACAGATCCGCTGCCGATAAGCAATGTCGCCGTTGGGCCCCAGCAGCACACGGCAGAGATCCGCGTTATCCAGAACGAACACATATAGATCCGTCAGGAAGGGATAGGAGCTGATCTCTGTATTGGTGGCGTGATGACAGCACATCTCCGACAGGCGCTGGGCCATTTCATCCTCCAGCCGCTGCAAAAGGTCAGACACATCCTTATAGTGGATGTAGAATGTACCCCGGTTGATATCCGCCCGCTCCGCCAGCTCGCGGACAGAGATGTTCTTTTGTGCCTTTTCGCTCATCAGATCCATCAAAGCCAGCCGAAGCTGCTTTTTTGTTTTCTTGACCCTGCGATCCACGTTTTCTTCCGACATACTTGTTTCATCCTTCCACGAAAATCGTCAGATTATGGGAAAATATATTATTTTTATAATACCACAGGTCATCGTCCATGTTCAACAATTTATTCACAAATTATTAAAATTTTTTTGCATACGGAAAGACAAGACCACATAGAAATGAAGTAAAAACAGCAGCGGAGGAAGATACCATGAATCAGTCCACATGCATTTATCAGGACATGGCGGTACGGACCCAGAACAGCATCTATATCGGCGTGGTAGGCCCGGTCAGAACAGGGAAGTCCACCTTTATCAAGCGCTTCATGGAGACCCAGGTGATCCCCCACATCAGCGACGTATACCGGCGGGACCGAGCTAAGGATGAACTGCCCCAGAGCGGCTCCGGCCGCACCATCATGACGGCAGAACCCAAGTTTGTGCCGGAGGAAGCGGTGGAGGTACATTTGGATGAAGGCGTCAGCTTTTCCGTGCGGCTTATCGACTGTGTAGGCTATATGGTCCCCGGTGCGGTAGGGCAGTTTGAGGATCTGGCGCCCCGCATGGTCATGACCCCGTGGTACGATTATGAGATCCCCATGACGGAGGCGGCAGAGATCGGCACCCGCAAGGTCATCGCGGATCACTCCACCGTGGGGATCGTGATGACCACAGACGGCACGATCGGTGATATTTCCAGGCAGGACTACGAGGAGGCCGAGGCCCGCGTGATCCGTGAATTGCAGGAGATCGGCAAGCCCTTTGTGGTGCTGCTGAACTCCGCCGAGCCGGAAGGCGAGACGGCCTGTCGGATCGCCGGTGAGATCGATCAGCGCTATGATGTGAAATGTATTCCCATCAACTGTCTGACACTTGACGAGCGGCAGATCAGCGACCTGATGCAGAGCCTACTGTTTGAGTTCCCCATACAGGAATTGGCACTCTATCTGCCCAGTTGGGTGGAGGCACTGCCGCTGGAGCATCCCATCAAAAACAATATCTATCAGACCGTGCGTGAAAAAGCGCGTTCACTGTGCCACATCCGGGAACTGGAAGGCGCGCTGAAGGAAATGTGTACCTGTGAGGTGATTGACAATACCGGTATCCGCAGTATTGATCTGGGTACCGGTACGGCGGAAGCAGAGCTGCAGGTGCCGCGCAAGCTGTTCTACGACACCCTGAGCCAGCGCTCCGGCCTGACGGTGGCAGACGACGGCGACCTGATGCAGCTGCTGACGCAGCTGGGCACGGAGAAGCAGGAGTATGATAAGGTGGCCGACGCACTGCGCTCGGCCCGGGAAAACGGTTACGGGATCGTGATGCCCAGTGTGGAAGAGCTTGATCTGGAGGATCCGGAGATCGTCCGGCAGGGAGGACGCTACGGTGTGCGGATGAAGGCCAGCGCACCCTCCATCCACATGATCCGGGCGGATATCGAGACCACGGTCTCGCCTATTGTGGGCAATGAGAAGCAGTCGGAGGACATGGTGAATTACCTCTTACAGGAATTTGAGGGGGACACCAGCAAGATCTGGAACTCCAATATTTTCGGCCGCAGCTTCCACGAGATCGTGGGGGAGGACCTGCAAGCCAAGCTGAAGCGGATGCCGGAGGACGCCCAGGCCAAGCTGCGGCAGGCGCTGGAGCGCATCATCAACGAGGGCGGTGGAGGCCTGATCTGCATTATCCTATAGCACGAACAGCAAAAGGCGGGCTTTGCCCGCCTTTTTCCTTGCTATCTTATGCCGGATGTGCTATGCTAAATAGAAGAAAACAGGGAGGGGTACACCATGCTGCTGGCCATTGATATCGGCAATTCCAATATTTCCGTCGGACTTTTCAGCTGTGAAAAGAAGCTGCATTTTCTGGCGTCCATTGACACCGACAGCCGGAAGACAGCGGATCAGATCAGCATTGATCTGATGAATATTTTTTCGCTGTACGGCTACGATCTGAAGAATGTGTCCGGCGCGATCTTCTCCAGTGTGGTGCCGCCCATCAACTTCATGATGGAAAAAGCCCTGACCCGTCTGCTGGGCAAGCCGCCCATGATCGTTGGCCCCGGCGTCAAGACCGGACTGAATATCCGCATGGAGATCCATAACCAGCTGGGTGCCGACCTGGTGGCGGACGCGGTGGCGGCGCTGGAAAAATATCCCGCCCCCATCATCGTCATCGACATGGGAACGGCCACCACCATCTCCTACATCTCCGCCAAGCACGCTTATGAGGGCGGCCTGATGTTCCCCGGTGTGCGGCTGTCTCTGGACGCATTGTCCGATCACGCGGCGCAGCTGTCGGATATATCCCTGCAATACCCCAAGAACCTCATCGGCAAAAATACTGAGGACTGTATGCGCAACGGCATCGTCTACGGCACCGCCGGCATGCTGGACGGCATTATCGACCGCATTCGGGACACCATCCCCGGTGAAACGCCCACTATTGTGGCTACCGGCAATAACGCCCCGGTCATTGTCCGCTACTGCCGCAATAAGGTACTGTACGACAAATACCTGTTGATGGAGGGCCTGTGGGCCATCTATCATAAGAACCGGCCATAACACAAGTAAATCACCAATACCGACAAACAGAAGTGAAAGGAGCCTGCATGAAAAGACGACCCTTCGCATTACTGCTGGCCATTTTGATGGTCTGCGCCTGTATTGTCCCTGCCGCCGCATATACGCCTCAAGTCCGTGATCTCAATATCAACGACAGCAGCGGTATCACCATGGGCCCCATCATGACCTATGACGAGATGGTGGACTACATGGTCAATGAAAAGGATATCCCCCGTAATGAAGCCATGCTATCGCTCCCGGCTACAAAAGGCGCGGCACATACCGGGCAATACCGGGTACTGTCTGTGGCGCTTACGGTCAATGGCAGGGCCTCCTGTCAGCCCACACTGGATCTTTACTGCGAGGTATCCGCGATAGACGGCGTGTGGGGGATCGCGGCCATCCATCGGGCGCAGATCAGCGGCTCCGGCAGCGGCAGATTTTTTGGAGACATCGCCTTTTGGCTGAGAGGGCCGGAACGTATTGAATACATCGTAAACGGTGATTTTTATGGGACGTTGTGGCATGGCTATTGCTACAATAACGGCATCAAACGATTCACCTGATCACGACACAAAAATGGCTGGAAAGCAGTTGCTTTCCAGCCTTTTCATATATTCTGCTGTTTACTTGGCGATGATCTTTTTCAGACGGGCAAAGCGGGGGAGGGAATCCTCCTTGGGCAGATCAGGCTCACCCTGGATCAGGGGCAAGGCGTACTCGATGAACTGGTGGTTGACATAATTACCAGCCTCGTTGATCCACTCGCGGGGGATCTTCTTCTCCACGTTGGCTACCTCCATCAGGGGGATCAGCTTGGTGCGGCAGGCGTACTTGCCGTCCTTGATGCCGCGCTCGAAGCCGATCATACGGCCGTTGATGCCGTTGACGGCGTTCTCCACGGCCACCTTACCGGCCATGTAACTCTCTTCGATATCGGTCTCTGAAGCCAGATGCGCGCCGCAGCGCTGCAGCAGGTTCAGCTCGATGCCGCGGACCTTGGCGCCGGTCTCCTCCTTCAGCACCTGGGCCAGAATGGCGGCCAAGCCGCCCAGCTGGGCATGGCCGAAGCCGTCGTTGGCGGCCACCTTCGCCTCGGAGACGAAGTCGCCGTCGGCGTAATGGATGCCCTCGGACACGGCCACGATGCAGCTGCCTTTTTCGGCGTAGACGCGCTTGACATCGTCAATGAAGCTCTGCATGTTGAAGTCCAGCTCCGGCAGATAGATCAGGTCGGGGCCTGCGCCGTGGATACCGGCCAGGGCGGAGGCGGCGGTCAGCCAGCCGGCGTGACGGCCCATGATCTCCATGACCACGATCATTCCGGTGTCGTAGACGTGAGCGTCCTGATAGACCTCCATCATGGAGGTGGCGATATACTTGGCGGCGGAGGCGTAGCCGGGGCAGTGGTCGGTGCCGAACAGGTCGTTGTCGATGGTCTTGGGCACGCCCATTACCCGGCAGTCATAGCCCACGGACTGCATGTAGTTATTGATCTTGTTGCAGGTATCCATGGAGTCGTTGCCGCCGTTATAGAAGAAGTAGCGGACATTATGCTTCTTGAACACCTCCAGGATACGCTTATAGTCGTTGTCGTCCAGCTCGGGATCGGCGATCTTATAGCGGCAGGAGCCAAGGGCAGAGGAGGGGGTGTACTTCAAAAGCCGCAGCTCCTCGGGATCTTCCAGTCCCATATCGAACAGGCGATCATTCAGAACGCCCTTGATGCCGTGCTCCGCGCCCAGCACCTGAGTGATGGCGCCGGACTTCAAAGCCGTGTCGATCACACCGTAAGCGCTGGCATTGATCACGGACGTGGGGCCTCCGGATTGGCCGATGATACAGGCGCCTCGCAGTTCATTCATATCAAATACCTCCAAATTTATGGAATTAAGTGTTTACAACCGGTATTTTACCATGTAAAATACCGGTTGTAAACAAGTTTGTACTTGCAAAACGAAAAAAATATGATACAATGGGAATGTTCCATACAACAGGTGCAAATGTTGCTGTAATTTTATTGTGAAGGAGATATAATTATGCCACTGGTAACTTCTAAGGAAATGTTTGCAAAGGCATACGACGGCGGTTACGCCATCGGCGCGTTCAACGTCAACAACATGGAGATCGTGCAGGGTATCACCGAAGCTTGCCAAGAGGAGCACGCCCCTGTTATTCTGCAGGTCAGCAAGGGCGCCCGCGCCTATGCCAACCACACCTATCTGGTAAAGCTGGTGGAAGCGGCTGTTGCCTGCTGCCCCGACATCCCCATCGTGCTGCATCTGGATCACGGCCCCGACTTCGAGACCTGCAAGAGCTGCATCGACGGCGGCTTTACCTCCGTGATGATCGACGCCTCCTCCAAGCCCTTCGCCGAGAATATCGAGATCACCAAGAAGGTGGTCGAGTACGCCCATGACCACGGCGTCGTGGTCGAGGCCGAGCTGGGTACGCTGGCCGGTATCGAGGATGAGGTCAAGGTGGCCGCTCACGAGGCGTCCTACACCCGTCCCGAAGAGGTGGAGGAATTCGTGTCCAAGACCGGCTGCGACTCTCTGGCCATCGCCATCGGCACCAGCCACGGCGCGTATAAGTTCAAGCCCGAGC
>CAVHKA010000106.1:0-6847 GCA_963636325.1 Agathobacter sp.
CTGCTGGCCGGCGCCACCGTCACCGGCTTCCTGATGGCCATCTACATGGCCAACGCCGGCGGCGCATGGGATAACGCCAAGAAGTACATCGAGGCGGGCAACTTCGGCGGCAAGGGCAGCGAGTGCCACAAGGCCGGCGTTGTGGGCGACACCGTGGGCGATCCCTTCAAGGATACCTCCGGCCCCGCCATCAACATCCTCATCAAGCTGCTGAGCATGGTCTCCATCGTGTTCGCCGGTCTGGTGGTCAACTTCTCCATCCTGTAAAAAGTTCATTCTGCAAGAGCCGCTGCCAAGCAGCGGCTCTTTTTCCGTGTATAGATGCAGGCTTTTCTGCGTACAATGATCCTGTAAGCCGTACAAGGATGGGAGGGTCTGCCATGGCCGACAGAAAATGGCGTAAGTGGGAGCTGGCGGGGCTGTTTATCACGCTGATCTTCGGCAACCTGCTGCATTTCGTTTTTGACTGGAGCGGAGGGAACCGGATCGTGGCGGCGTTTGCCGCCGTCAACGAATCCACGTGGGAGCATATGAAGCTGCTGGTGATCCCGTGGGTGGTGTGGTCGCTGGTGGAGGCGATAGTGCTGCGGGACAGCCGCCGTCCGGTGCTGCTGGCCCGGGCCTTGGGCCTGCTGGCGGGCGTACTGTTCATCCCCGCTGTGTACTATACCTATACCGGGGCGCTGGGCGTCAGCAGCATGATCGTGGATGTGGTGCTGTTTCAGGCGGCAGTGCTGCTGGGCGCGTGGGTGTCCTGGAGGATCATGGCAGGCGGGAAGGGGAGCGGCCTTCTGTGGTCGGCGCTGGGAGCGCTGCTCCTGCTGGGCGTATGGGCGCTGTTCGTGTGGTGGACGTATGATCCGCCGGTGCTGCCCATCTTTATCGACCCCACCAACGGAACGACCGGGCTGCCCATAAACGGAGAATAATGAAAGGAGACGGGATGTCCCGTCTCTTTTTCTTGACCAGACATAGCGGTTGGGGTATAATATACTTTGTAAAAGTATTTATCCTGATCCATTCGTGGAACGGAGGCGTTGAAGTTGAAAAAAATCGTTCATAAGTCCGCCATCCCGCTGTACGCGGTGGCGGTGACATGGCTGCTGTACGCGCTGCTGTTCCCGCTGTACAGGCTGCCCCATTTCCTGCTGGCGGCCGCCGCCGGTGCGGTGGTGGGCATCGTGGCCCGTCTGTTCTGTCGTGATACGGTGGAGGAGGTGCCGGAGGAGCCCAAGACCACCGGTAATCCGGAGCTGGATAAGATGATCGAGGACGGCAAAAAGGCCATCGCCGAGATGAAGCGGCTGGATGACAACATTGCCGACCCCACCCTCTCCGCCCAGATCGTCCGTTTGCAGCAGCTGGCGGGGAAGATCTTTGCCCAGGTGGAGCAGAACCCGGAGAAGCTGCCCCAGATCCGCAAGTTCATGAATTACTACCTGCCCACCACGCTGAAGATCCTCAACGCCTATGACCGCATGGGCGAGCAGGGTGTGGCCGGTGAGAACATCACCTCCACTATGCAGAAGGTGGAGGGCATGATGGACACCATCATCAAGGCCTTTGAAAAGCAGCTGGACAACCTGTTCGGCGCGGAGGCCATGGATATCTCCACCGACATGGTGGTGCTGGAGAACATGATGGCCCGCGAGGGCCTGACGGACGATCCCCTCCACGGCGCGGCGCAGACGCAGCCGGAACAGGCCAAAACCGAGCCGGATGACGGCGGGATCACCCTGGAACTTTGATACGGAATGTAATTTTATGTCGAATATATACAGAAAGGAATCGAAACAATGACTGACAACAACATGCCCGAACTGACGCTGGCTCCCGATACCGCCGCCGCGGCGGAGATCCCCACCCTGACTCTGACCCCGGAAGCACCAACCACCCCCGCCGCCCCTGAGGTGAAGAAGGAAGTGGAGCCGGTGGTGCTGGATGACAGCATGCTGACGGAGCAGGAGCGTGCCGCTGTCAACGAGTTCTCCAAGAAGATCGACGTGCGGGACACCAATCAGGTATTGCAGTACGGCGCGGCGGCCCAGAAGAGCGTGGCCTCCTTCTCGGAGAGTGCGCTGGCCAACGTCCGCAACAAGGACATGGGCGAGATCGGTGAGGATCTGAGCCGTCTGGTGGTGGAGCTGAAGGGCTTCGGCGCACAGGAGGAGAAGAAGGGACTGGCCGGTCTGTTCAAGAAAACCGGCAACCGCATCGAGACCATGAAGGCCCAGTACAGCAAGGTGGAGGCCAACGTGGACAAGATCGCCCAGAATCTGGAGAACCATCAGATCACGCTGCTGAAGGACGTGGCCATGTTCGACCAGATGTATGAGCTGAACCTGAAGTATTATAAGGAGCTGACCATGTACATCCTGGCCGGCAAGAAGCGTCTGGCGGACGTGCGTGCCGGTGAGCTGGAGGAGCTGCGGAAGAAGGCGGAGCAGTCCGGCCTTGCCGAGGACGCACAGGCCTATAACGATCTGGTCAGCATGTGCGACCGGTTCGAGAAGAAGCTCCACGATCTGGAGCTGACCCGCATGGTGTCCATCCAGATGGGCCCCCAGACCCGCCTGCTGCAGAATAACGACACCCTGATGATCGAGAAGATCCAGTCCTCGCTGGTGAACACCATCCCTCTGTGGAAGAGCCAGATGGTGCTGGCGCTGGGCATGGAGCACAGCCGTCAGGCCACCGCTGCCCAGAACGCCGTTACCGAAATGACCAACGAGCTGCTGAAGAAGAACGCCGATACCCTGAAGATGGGCACCATCGCCACCGCCAAGGAGGCGGAGCGCAGCGTGGTGGATATCGAGACCCTGCAGCACACCAATGAGCAGCTGATTTCCACCCTGGACGAGGTGGCCCGCATCCAGAAGGAGGGCGCCGCCAAGCGCAAGGCGGCGGAAGCCGAGTTGGGCCGCATCGAGGGCGAGCTGAAGCAGAAGCTGATGGAGCTGAGAGGGTAAGGGATACACCTTCCTTTTGCAGCTTTGTAGGGGCGGACGACGGGCGCGGCGGAGCGCAGCGGAACAAGTACCCTTGGGGTATCTACCCTGACGATGACCATACAGAGCCTGTGGGCGGACAGAGTCGTCCGCCCCTACGACCAAAGATCGACAACCGGTTGTAAGAGGCGACTCCGCTTATGACCGATCTCCTTCCGAAAGGAGGAATATCCCATGAAATTTTTCCAAAAACGCGCGGTAGCGTGGGTGGTGCTGGTGCTGGCGGTGATCGGTAGCATCGGCATCGGCGTGGCCCGGAAGGACAGCTTTCTGGCCAAGCAGCCCACGGAGCTGCTGGACGTCAAATACCGTCAATGGATCTGCGACGACGCGAAGCTGCTCAGCGATGAGACGGAGCAGCTGATCGAACAGTACAATACCAATTGGGACGAGCGGTACTATGCCGTGGTGGCGGTGGCCACCGTGGAGCGTATGAACGGCTGGAAGGATCAGACGTATGCCGCCGCCCTGGGCAAGGAATGGGGCCTTGGCGCCAACGACATGATCCTGCTGCTGGTGAAGGACGGCGACTGGCAGGTCTATTGCGGTGACAGCGTGGGCCAATACATGACCGATACCCAGCAGCAGAAGCTGCGCAGCGCCATCGAAAGCACCTATTACAGCGGTGATTTTGACGGCGCGGTGACGGCCTTTTTCCGTCAGGCGGATGTATTTTACGGCCAGATGGCCCAGCAGAGCGGCAGCGCTTACAACGGCGGCAGCGACCTTGGCTGGACGGCCAAGACGCCCACTTCGGCCAAAACCGGCGGCGTCTCCCTCGGCGGCGTGGTGCTGCTGATCGTAGCCATCTTCGTGGTGTGGGTGTTGCTGGACCGGATGCGGTACAACCGCTACCGGCGGCGGTATATCGTGGGTGCGCCCGTAAACGTGGTGCGCCCGGTGTACTATCCCATTTTCTGGGGCCGTGCCCTGCGTCCCCGTCCGCCCCGGCAGCCCAGAGCGCCTTACGGCGGCGGTCCCCGTCCTCCCATGGGCGGTGGAAATTACCGTCCGCCCCGCAGCACGCCCCGCTCCGGCGGCAGTTTCAACAGCCGTCCCGGCGGTTTTGGCGGAGGTGGCTTCGGAGGAGGCTCCCGCGGTGGCCGCGGCGGTGGTTTCGGTGGCGGCGGCTTTGGCGGCGGACGCCGGTAATAACAAGTCATGTAAGAAGAGAAAGGCCCGGTTCCATCGAACCGGGCCTTTTGCCATTGTTCAGATATTTTAGATTTTTGTGCTTGACAAAAGTGAAGCATGCTGATAAAATAACGCATGTTTCGTAACGACTGTTTTGAAACAAGGAGGTCAGGATCATGCCGCCCAAAGCAAAATATACACGGGATGAGATCATCGCCATTGCCTATGAGCTGGTGCGGGAGCAGGGTGTGGAAGCCCTGACGGCCCGCGAGGTAGCTAAACGGCTGGGTACGTCGCCGTCGCCCATCTTTGCGCTGTTCCGGGATATGGAGGAGCTGAAGTCCGCCGTGAAGGAGCGGGCTGAGGTCTGCTTCGGCAGCTATATGGCCGACGCGGAGCGGTATTATCCCGCCTATAAGCGGCGGGGCATGCAGTGGGTGAAGTTTGCCCAGGAGGAGCCGCTGCTGTTTCAGATGATGTTCATGCAGGACATGCACGGCGTGGATCTGGACACGGCGCTGCGGAGGATCCCCTTCGACACCGACACCGATATCGCCATCATCATGCAGGATTACCGTGCCACCCGGCAGCAGGCGGAGCATCTGTTCCGCCAGATGTGGATCTATACCTATGGTATGTGTACCTTGTGCGCTGCAAAGGTATGCTCCTTTACAGAACCGGAGATCGCCCGGCAGCTGGGTGAGATCTTTCAGGGCATGATCTTCGTGCTGCGCTCCGACAGGGCGCAGGAGGCGTCCATCCGGCCTGCGGAGCGCGGCAGCGCGGACGCCGAGTTTCCGTGGCCCGCGCCGGATCTGAGCCATAAGCTTTGATATTTGCAGAAATAACGCAGCGTCAGGTATTGCTCGTGACGCTGCGTTATGTGATAGGATACAGGAAAAGACATACTGACAGGGAGGAAATTGAAATGCTATATATCCAACATCTGACCAAGCGCTACGGCGAGAAGAAGGCCGTGGACGATCTGAGCCTGCACATCGCGGCCGGTGAAATTTACGGATTTATCGGCCACAACGGCGCGGGCAAGACCACCACGCTGAAATCTGTGGTAGGCATCCTGCAATTTGACCAGGGCGAGATCACCATTGACGGCCACTCCATCCAGGCCGATCCCCTGGCTTGCAAGCGGGAGATGGCCTATATCCCCGATAACCCGGATCTGTACGATTTTATGACCGGCATCAAGTATCTGAACTTCGTCGCGGACATTTTCGGCGTGGGCGCGGCGGAGCGGCAGGAGCGCATCCGTAAGTATGCCGATGCCTTTGAGCTGACGGACGATCTGGCCCAGCCCATCGCCGCCTATTCCCACGGCATGAAGCAGAAGCTGGCCATCATCGCCGCGTGGCTGCACCAGCCGAAGCTGGTCATCATGGATGAGCCCTTTGTGGGGCTGGACCCCAAGGCGTCCCATCTGCTCAAGGGCATGATGCGGGAGCTGTGTGACCGGGGCGGCGCCATCTTCTTCTCCACCCATGTGCTGGAGGTGGCGGAAAAGCTGTGCGACAAGGTGGCCATCATCAAAGGCGGCAAGCTGATCCGCTCCGGCACCATGGAGGAGGTCAAGGGCGACGACAGTCTGGAAGAGGTCTTTCTGGAACTGGAGGGAGAAGAATGCTGAAGCTTCTGGTAAAAAAACAGCTTTTTGAAATTTTCCGCAGCTATTTCTACGACGCCAAGAAGAATAAGGCCCGCACCAGGGGCGCCACCATCGGCTATATCGTGATGTTCGTGCTGCTGATGGCGGGCCTGCTGGGCGGCATGTTCGGCGTGCTGTCCAACACCATGTGCGGTGCGCTGGCGGAGCTGAACATGGAGTGGCTGTACTTTGTCATCATGGGCATGATGGCGGCATTTCTGGGTGCCTTCGGCAGCGTGTTCAACACCTATTCCGGATTGTATCTGGCCAAGGACAATGACCTGCTGCTGTCCATGCCCATTCCCGTGCGGGTCATCATGACCTCCCGGCTGCTGAGCGTCTATCTCATGGGACTGATGTATTCCGGCATCGTGATCCTGCCGGCCATCATCGTGTACTGGTTCACCGTGCCCATTACAGTGGGACGTATTCTGGGCGGCGTGGTGCTGCTGATGGACATCTCGCTGTTTGTGCTGACGCTGTCCTGCGCCCTGGGCTGGGTGGTGGCGAAGATCAGCCTGAAGCTGAAGCGCAAGAGCTTTATCACCGTGATCGTCTCGCTGGTGTTCTTCGGGCTGTACTACTTCGTCTGCTTCCGGTCTCAGGCCATGATCAGTGACCTGCTGCTGAACGCGGAGAATGTGGGCAATAAGATCAGGGGGATCTATCCCCTGTACCTCTTCGGCCGGGTGGGCTGCGGCGACGGCGTGGCCATGCTGGCGGTCTCCGCCGTGGTGATCGCCCTGCTGGCGCTGGTGTGGTATCTTATTGCCCGCAGCTTTCTGCATATCGCCACCGCCTCCGGCAATACCGCCAAGGCGGTCTATCATGAGAGGGCCGTTAAGCAGGTCGGTGCTGATACCGCCCTGCTGCGTAAGGAACTGGGCCGGTTCACCGCCAGCCCTCTCTACATGCTGAACTGCGGCCTGGGCACGGTGTTCCTGCTGGTCCTGGCGGTGCTGGCCCTCATCAAGGGCCGTGAGGTGTTTTTGATGATGAACGCCCTGTTCGCCGGAGAAGAGAACTTCGTGACGGTGCTGGCGGC
>CAVHKA010000107.1:0-6801 GCA_963636325.1 Agathobacter sp.
GCAGGTGGGTCAGGCGGACGGCGGAGGAGGTCTTGTTGATGTGCTGGCCGCCGGCACCGGAGGAGCGGCAGGCCTGCATCTCGATGTCCTCGGGACGGATCTCGATCTCGCTGTCGTCATCCAGCTCAGGCATGACCTCAAGGGCGGCGAAGCTGGTCTGACGGCGGGCGTTGGCGTCAAAGGGGCTGACGCGCACCAGCCGGTGAACGCCGTTCTCGCTTTTCAGATAGCCGTAGGCGTTCTCACCCTCGATGAGGATGGTGGCGGACTTGATGCCCGCTTCTTCACCGGCTTCGTAGTCCATCAGCTGATAGGTGTAGCCGTGGCGCTCGGCCCAGCGGGTGTACATGCGGTACAGCATTTCCGTCCAGTCCTGGGCCTCGGTGCCGCCGGCGCCGGCGTGGAAGGTGAGGATGGCGTTGTTGGCGTCATATTCGCCGCTGAGCAGCGCGGCCAGACGGCGCTCGCTGATCTCCTTCTGGAGCTTTTCGTAGCCGTCGATCACGTCGGGCAGCTGGGAGGCGTCGTCCTCCTCCTGGGCCATCTCGCACAGGGTCAGGGTATCTTCCCACTCGCTGACCAGACGGTCATGCTTCTTGATCTTGTTTTCCAGACGCTTGATCTGCTGGCTCACCTTCTGGCTGCGCTCCAGATCGTTCCAGAAGCCGTCCTGCTCCGTCTCCTTCTGGAGGGCGGACAGCTCTTCACGGGCCTTGGGGATGCCCAGCGCCTTTTCCAGTTCGCCCAGCGTAGGCTCCAGCGCCAGCAGCTTCTGCTTATAATCATCGTATTCGATAACGGCCATATGTGTAAGACTCCTTTGTTGGCAGATTTCAGTAACTAAACTATTATATCCGAAAAAATGTGGGCTGTAAAGGGGTGATCAGGGCGTTTCCGGCGTTTCCGGCGCATTTTCCACAGAATAAGGCGCGGATTCCCGGTGATGCCGCAGCAGCATGGCGGCGTTCTCCTCGGCCTTCAGGTTGAGGAACACCCGCCGCATCATCACCAGCGTCAGGGCGAAGGACAGCACATCCGCCACCGACTGGGCCAGCTGTACGCCCCACTGATCCAGCCACAGGGGCATCAGCAGCACGGCGGGAATGAAGAACAGGCCCTGACGGGCGGCGGCCAGAATGGTGGCCGGGACGGTCTTGCCCATGGTCTGGGTCATCATATTGCTGATGAGCGCGTAGGCCGCCAGCGGGAAGGTAACGCACTGGCACCGCATGGCCACCGTGCCGAAGGCCACCACCTCCGGGTCGTCCCGAAAAAGGGCCACCAGCTGGGGCGCGAAAATGTAGCCCACAATGCCCGCCGCCACCAGAAACAGCGTGCCCCACTTGACGCAGAAGCGGAAGCCCTGCCGCACCCGGTCATAGAGCTTGGCGCCGTAGTTGAAGCCGCATACCGGCTGGAAGCCCTGACCAAAGCCGATGAGGGCGGAGTTGGCCATGGTCATGACCCGGCCCACCACGCTCATGGCGGCGATGGCCGCGTCGCCGTACAGGCCGGAGGCCACATTCAGGCAGATGGTGGAAATGGCCATCAGACTCTGGCGGCACAGGCTGGGGAAGCCGCCCCGGAGGATCTCCTTGAAGATATGGCGGGAGAACTGGATCTTGCTGGGGTGGAGCCGCAGGTTGCCGCCCCGTGTGCAGCCGAACAGCAGCAATCCGAAGGAGAACAGCTGCCCGATGATGGTGGCCAGCGCCGCGCCTTTAATGCCCATTTGGAAGGTGAAGATCAGCAGCGGGTCCAGGCCCACGTTGATGACCGCGCCCGCCACGATGCCGATCATGCTGTACATGGCGCTGCCCTGAAAACGCAGCTGGTTGTTCAGCACGAAGGAGGCGGTCATATACGGTGCGCCCAGCAGGATGATCCGCAGATAGTCGCAGGCGTAGGGCAGGATGGTCTCCGTGGAGCCCAGCAGCCGGGCCAGAGGCCGCAAAAAGATCTGCCCCAGGATCAGCAGCACCACGCCCATGGAAAAGGCCAGCGTCACGGCGGTGATGGCCATGGTCTCGGCGTCCTCCGTCTGGTGGCGGCCCAGCTGGCGGGAGATGTAGTTGCCGCTGCCCTGTCCGAAGAAAAAGCCGGTGGCCTGAATGATGGCCATCAGCGAAAAGACCACGCCCACCGCACCGGTGGCCGCGTTGGAGTGCATCAGGCCCACAAAGAAGGTATCCGCCAGATTGTACACCGCCGTCACCAGCATGGAGATGATGGTGGGCACCGCCATCTCGCACACCAGCCTGCCCACCGGCTCGGTGGTCAGATGCAGGTATTTTTCCTCCTGAAGCAGGTTGGCCTCCTTCAGATACTTTGTCTCGTGAAGATGATGATTGTGATACATAGAACACCTTGTTTCTGTGATTTCTTTACTTAAATTTAATGATAACATGGTTTTTTCTGTAAATCAAGACCATTGACCGGCGGCGCGGCCTGCACTATAATATCAGCAAAGAAGGAAATCGCTATGCAAAGGAGCTTGAAAGGTATGAACGAGATCTATGTGACCGGCCACCGCAACCCGGATACCGACTCCGTTGTCGCCGCCATGTCCTACGCCGCGCTGAAGAACGCGCTGGGCGAAAAGGAGTATGTGGCGGTGCATCTGGGCGCCATCAGTGACGAGACCAACCGGATGCTGAAGCGCTTCGGCTTCAAGCCGCCCCGCTTTATCCAGAACGTCCGCACCCAGGTGCGGGATCTGGACTTTGACCGCCCGCCCTGCCTGGACGCCTCCGTCACCATGGACCGTGCCTGGCAGCTGATGCGCAGCCAGAAGATCTCCGCCATCCCCGTCACCAACGAGGACGGCACATTGTACGGTATGCTGTCCGCCGGTGATATTGCCACCTTCAGCCTGAACACCATTGCCAACCCGGTGGTGGAGGAGGTGCCCATGTTCAACCTCCTCAGCGTCATCGAGGGCCGCGTCGTGGGCGAGGGCGGCGATCTGGTGGATACCCTGTCCGGCAGCGTGTCCATCGCCCTGCCCCAGAGCTGCGAGAATCTGCTGTTTGACAGCTCCGACAGCATCGTTCTGTGCGGCAGTCAGCCGGACATGATCCGCCGCGCCCTGGACATGCAGGTGTCCTGCCTGATCCTGTGCCAGACCGACGTGGATCCGGAGTGGATCAAGGACGCCGGCAAGACCTGCATCATCTCCACCCCCTTTGACGCCAGCCGCGTCCACCGCCTGATCTATCAGGCCATCCCCATCTCCCGGCCCTGCGCTACCGGCGATCTGATCTGCTTCCATCTGGACGATTATATCGACGACGTCCGCGAGGTGGTGCTGAAGAGCCGCTACCGCTGCTATCCCGTGCTGGACGAGGAGGAGAAAGTGGTCGGCACCCTGTCCCGTTACCATTTGCTGCGGCCGAGACGCAAGCAGGTGGTGCTGGTGGATCATAACGAGCTGTCCCAGACCGTGCCGGGCATCGAGCAGGCGGAAATTTTGGCCATCGTGGATCACCACCGGCTGGCAGATATCCAGACGCGGCAGCCCATTAACGTCCGCAACGAGCCGGTGGGCAGCACCAATACCATCATCACCTCCATGTATCAGGAGCACGGCGTCATGCCCTCGCCCCATATGGCGGGGCTGATGGCGGCGGCCATCCTGTCGGATACGGTCATGTTCAAGTCTCCCACCTGCACCAAGCGGGATATCGCTATGGCCGAGCGCCTGGCCCGTATGGCCCGCGTGTCGCTGGACGATCTGGGCCGCGAGCTGTTCGCCGCCGGCGCAGTGGACGGTAAGTCCGCCGAGGAGCTGCTGCGCAGCGACTTCAAGGAGTTCCACATCGCCGAGCAGAATCTGGGCGTGGGACAGGTGACGTGCATCAATTCCGAGCATCTGATGGAGCGCAAGGAAGATCTGCTGAAGGCCATGCGCCGGATGCGGAAGGAGCACGGCTACGACATGGTGATCCTGATGCTGACGGACGTTCTGCAGGAGGGCACACAGCTGCTGTTCATCGGCAGCGACGACGCCATCCGCAACGCCTTCGCCGTGGAGCCCAAGGACAATACGGCGTTCCTGCCGGGCGTCATGTCCCGCAAGAAGCAGGTCATCCCCATGCTGACCACCCTGTGGGGCTGAGAAATACATACAAAGGCCGCTGTGGAGCATTTCCACAGCGGTTTTTTTTGCGCCTGCGAAAGGGAGGTCACCGTTAAAATACCGCAGAACGCCGCCGGAATGTCCCGCCTCATTTTGGGAGATGCTGTACAATAGAATAAAAGCATCAGAACCACAAGGGAGGAGCCTATGCCCATTGATGTCAGAAGTGAGATCGGCGCGCTGGAGCAGGTGCTGCTGCACCGTCCCGGCGCGGAGCTGGAGCAGCTGGTGCCCGGCGAGCTGGAGCGGCTGCTGTTTGACGATATCCCCTACCTGCGGGCCGCCCGGCAGGAGCACGACGCCTTTGCCGCCCTGCTGCGGGAAAACGGCACGCAGGTGGTGTATCTGGAGGAGCTGATGACCCGGACGCTGGCGGTGGATCCGCAGGTGCGCCGCCGGTTCGTCCGCCAGTTCATCGACGAGGGCGGCCGCATCGCCCGCCACTATCAACCGGCGCTGTACGAGTACCTGATGGCGCTGGATGACCGGGAGCTGGTGCGCCGCACCATGACCGGCGTCAGCGTGGAGGAATTCCTGCCGGAGAGCCAACGGGGCGCGCTGGTGGCCCTGACACGGGGCAGCCACCGCTTTGTGCTGGACCCCATCCCCAACCTGTACTTTACCCGCGACCCCTTCGCCTGCATCGGCCGGGGCGTCAGCCTCAACGCCATGTACTCCGCCACCCGCCGCCGTGAGACCATCTATGGCCAGTATATCCTGAAATACCATCCCGATTACGCCGGACAGGTTCCCATTTACTACCGTCGGGAGGATCCCTTCAGCATCGAGGGCGGCGATGTCCTGAACCTCAGTCCCCGGCTGCTGGCGGTGGGCATGTCCCAGCGCACCACGCCGGAGGCCATCGAGGTGCTGGCCCGGAACATCTTCCGGGACGAAACGGCGGAGATCCGCGCCATTCTGGCGCTGGATATCCCCGATCTGCGGGCCTTCATGCATCTGGACACGGTGCTGACCCAGGTGGATCGGGATACCTTCACGGTGCATCCGGAGATCCTGGGTACCCTGCGGGTCTATCACATCACCTCCGACGGTGGGGACGGCCTGCGGGTGGAGGAACGCACCGGCACGCTGGAGGACATTCTGGCCCGCGCGCTGGAGCTGCCCCGCGTGAAGCTGATCCGCTGCGGCGGCGGTGACCGGGTGGCCTCCGAGCGGGAGCAGTGGAACGACGGCTCCAACACACTGTGCATCGCGCCCGGCAGGGTAGTGGTGTACGACCGTAACTATGTGACCAACGCCATATTGCGGGACAACGGTATCCAGGTGCTGGAGATGCCCAGCTCCGAGCTGTCCCGCGGACGGGGTGGCCCACGGTGCATGAGTATGCCCCTGCGCCGCCGTGAACTGAGCATTTGAGAGGAGAGAGGAAACCATGGCTTTTACGTTACCGGAATATCATCATCCCGATTTTACCCGGCCCTGCTTTGCCGCCGCGCCGGACGCCCGGTGGCAGGCGGCGGAGCGGGACGGCGTGGCCCCGGATGATTTTCACAGCACCTCCATGTACCCGGAGTACTTCAAGATCGACGGCCAGTGGCGTCTGGCGGATGAGAGCCGCATGGACGCCTGCGTGGTGCTGCGGCCGGATGGCCGTCTTGACACGGTGGAGGCCCGCAATCTCAAGCAGGACGACCGGGTGATCGTGGGCCGCACCGAACGGGGCGAGGAGGGCATCTACATGCACTGCGACGGCTTCGTGACGGAGGAGAGCGCCAACGACGACCAGTTCGTGTTCCGTCAGGGCCGCAGCCGCGAGACCTCCTATGCCAAGGATTACGACGATCTGGCGGCGCTGCTGCGCCACGAGCGGGAGCATGGCCGCATCGTCTGGGTCATGGGGCCCGCCTTCGCCTTTGACGCGGGTGCCCGCGCCGCCATGGAGGCCATGATCGCAAACGGCTACTGCCACGGCCTGCTGGCGGGCAATGCCCTGGGCACCCATGATCTGGAGGCGGCCTATCTCCATACGGCCCTGGGGCAGGACATCTACACCCAGCGCAGCCAGCCCAACGGCCACTACCACCATCTGGATGTGCTGAACAAGGTGCGCCGCAGCGGCTCCATTCCGCAGTTTATCGCGGATCACCATATCGACAATGGCATCATGTACGGCTGCGTCAGGCACAATGTCCCCTTCGTGCTGACCGGCTCCATCCGGGATGACGGCCCGCTGCCGGAGGTCTATGCCGACGTGTACGAGGGCGCCTCCGCCATGCGCGGACTTGTCCGGGGCGCTACCACGGTCATCTGCCTTGCCACCATGCTGCATACCATCGCCGCCGGCAATATGACGCCCTCCTTCCGGGTGATGCCGGACGGCACGGTGCGCCCTGTTTACCTCTATGCCGTGGACGCCGACGAGTTCGTGGTCAATAAGCTGTTGGACCGCGGCAGTCTCAGCGCCACCACCATGGTCACCAACGTGCAGGACTTCATCACCAAAGTGGCCCGGGATCTGGGCATTTACCCGCAGGCATAAAAGCCGGGACGCTTTGAGTAGCGAGATAAAATCGGCCGAAAAAACCGCCCCATACTGGCGTATGGGGCGGTTTTTTATACCCGTGGGAAGATCAATGATGGAAATTGGTGGCGATGACCGGCTCCTTCTCCGGCAGGCCGAGCTGTGCCTTGCCCAGCTGGAT
>CAVHKA010000108.1:0-6759 GCA_963636325.1 Agathobacter sp.
CCGCCAACTCCATCAACATCGGCCGTCTGGCCCCGCAGGTGGTGTACTACTTCCGCGCCTATGCCGACCTTTGCCGCATGGGCCGTATCCAGGCGGGCGACAAGGTGGATTTCGCCGTACCCACCGGCAACTTCGGCGACATTCTGGCGGGCTATTTCGCCCGTGAGCTGGGGCTTCCCGTGGGACGGCTGGTCTGCGCCAGCAACGCCAACAATGTGCTGACCGACTTCCTGCGCACCGGCTACTATGACCGCAACCGCCCCTTCTATAAAACAGTGTCCCCCTCCATGGACATTCTGGTGTCCAGCAATCTGGAGCGGCTGCTGTACCTCATGAGCGGCGACGCGGCGCTGGTGGCGGAGCTGATGGCCCAGCTGAAGGAGACGGGCGTCTATCAGGTGCCGGCGGCGCTTCTGGAGAAGATCCAGTCCGTGTTCTGGAGCGGCTGCTGCGGCGATGCCGCCACCAAGGCGGCCATCGGCCGACTGTGGAGCCAGCACCGCTATCTGGCCGACACCCACACGGCGGTGGCATGGCAGGTGGCCCAGGACTACAAGGCCGTCTGCGCCGACCACAACCCCGTGGTGGTGCTGTCCACCGCCTCCCCCTACAAGTTCCCCGCCGCCGTGCTGGAGGGATTGGGCGCGGAGGCGCAGGGCGACGAATTTGACGTGATGGCGCGGCTCCATGACCTGACCGGCGTGCCGGTGCCGCCCAATCTGGCGGACCTGCGGCAGCGGGAGGTACTGCACCACGACGTGATCGACCGCGAGGACATGCTGTCCTACGTTCTGAAGAAAGCAGGTGAAGCCGTATGGAGCAAGTGACCATCCGCGTTCCGGCCACCACCGCCAATCTGGCGGCGGGCTTTGACGTGCTGGGCTGCGCGCTGGGACTTTACAATACGTTGTCCTTCACTCCGGCGGAGACGCTGAGCTTCTCCGGCTGCGACGAGCAGTACCGGACGGAGGAAAATCTGGCCTATGTGGCCTATGCCAGGGTGTGGCACGAGCTGCGGCGCGCTGACGTGCCGCCGGTACACATCCACATTCAGGCGGATATCCCCGTGTGCCGGGGCCTCGGCTCCTCGGCGGCGCTGATCGCCGCCGGCGCCACGGCGGCCAACATCATGGCGGGCAAGCCCTTCGACAAGCGGCAACTGCTGGCCCTGACCACGGAGATCGAGGGCCATCCCGACAATCTGGCCCCGGCGCTGCTGGGCGGTCTGACCGCCTCCATGCTGCTGGGCGGCCAGGTTTACACGGTGGAGTATCTGCCCCACCCGGAGCTGCGGTTCGTGGCCCTGTCGCCGGACTTTCCCCTCAGCACCCACGAGGCGCGGCGGGTGCTGCCCTCCATGGTGGCCCACAGCGACGCCGTCCGCAACGCGGGGTATCTGGCCGTGCTGCTGCGGGCCATCGAGCAGGGGGATGAGGCGCTGATCGCCGCGTCCCTGCAAGACCGGCTGCACCAGCCCTACCGCCGCCGCCTGATCCCGGAGTATGACCGCATCGAGGCGCTGGCCCATCAGAACGGCTGCAACGCCGTGTGCATCAGCGGCGCTGGCCCCACCATCCTGTGCATCACCCGTGACCCGGACTTTGCCGCCCGGATGGAGCGCTCGGTGCTGCCGCTGGAGCACCACTGGAAGGTGCGGGACCTGCCGGTGGACTATCACGGCACCGTTAAAGTATCATAATGCGGCAAAAAGAGGGGCTTCGCCCCTCTTTTGTCGCATGATGACGGTTGCAATCCGGCAGGCGGCGTGATATGATGGCGTGGCAAACCCTCCACGAAAGAAGGTGCCCCGTTGCAGGCATTATCCATCGCGTTTCACGCCATCGTCCCCCTGTTTCTGATCATCGCCGTGGGCTTCGGCGTCAAGCGTCTGGGCTGGATCGGCCCGGAGGACGTGCGCCGCTTCAACAAGGTGACGTTTTACACCTTTATGCCGGTGATGCTGTTCTATAATATCTATACCTCCGACTTCTCCCACGCGGTACGCCTGCCCTACGCGCTGTTCGTGGTGGGTATGGCGCTGGCCATGATCCTGTTGGCCTTCCTCATCACGCTGGCGGTGGAAAAAACGCCGGAGCGCCGGGGCGTCATGATACAGGCGGCCTTCCGCAGCAACTTCGTGCTGCTGGGCCTGCCCATCGCCCAGGAGCTGCTGCCGGGCGCCAACTTCGGCATCACCGCGCTGATGATCGCCATCGTGGTGCCCATCTATAATATGATGTCGGTAGTGGTGCTGGAATACTTCCGGGGCAGTAAGCCCAAGATGGGCGAGGTGCTGCTGGCGGTGATCAAAAACCCGCTGATCATCGGCTCCATCGTGGGTCTGCTGACGCAGGCACTGCACATCACTCTGCCGGAGGTGCTGGTGTCCTTCGCCGGAAAGATGAACAGCGCCGCCACACCGCTGATCCTGCTGCTGTTGGGCGCGTCCTTCGAGATGCGGCAGCTTTCCCGCTATAAGAAGCAGCTGCTGGTGTGCGTCGGGCTGCGTCTGCTGGTGTTTCCCGGCGCGATCCTGGCACTGGCCGCCGCGCTGGGCCTGCGGGACATCGAGTTCGTTACGGTGCTGGCCATGACCGCCGCGCCCACCGCCGTCAACTCCTTCAACATGGCCCAGCAGCTGGGCGGCGACAGTGAGCTGGCGGGCAGCGCCGTGGTGGTATCCACCGCCGCGTCATTCTTTACCCTGTTCCTGTGGATCACCCTGTTCAAGCAGCTGGGCATGTTCTGATTTTATATATCGTTCATATAAGGAGGGCTTCCTATGAAAACACCGGAAATTCACGAATCCGTTTTCGTCGCGCCTACCGCCACGGTGGTGGGCAACGTCCGCATCGGCGCACGCAGCAGTGTGTTCTTCGGCGCGGTGATCCGCTCCGAGCTGGATGAGATCGTCATCGGTGAGGGCACCAACATTCAGGACAACTGCGTGGTGCATATCGAGCGGGGTATCCCGGTGCATGTGGGCAATGGCTGCACCATCGGCCACAGCGCCATCGTCCACAGCTGCACCGTGGGGGACAATACGCTGGTGGGCATGGGCGCCATCATCCTCAACGGCGCGGTGGTGGGAAAAAACTGCATCATCGGCGCGGGCGCGCTGATCCCCCAGAACGCCGTGATCCCCGACGGGTCTCTGGTGGTGGGCATGCCCGGCAAGGTGCGCCGGAGCGTCACCGAGGAGGAGATCGCCACCAACCGGGCCAGCGCCAAGATGTACATGGAGGAAGCGGCGGAATACAAGGAAATGTTCGAAGCGAAATAAAAAATACGCTATGCGAAAGCACAGCGTATTTTTTATAGTGTTACGATCTCCGCACCCAGCCCGCGGGCCTCCACTATGTCATGGGTGGCCAGCACCAGCGTCCGCCGCCCCACGGCCTCGTCGATGGCGGTCAGGCAGCGCTGCTTCGTCTCGCCGTCCAGCCCCGTCAGCGCCTCGTCCAGCACCAGTACATCGAAGGGATGGGCCAGCGCACGGCCCAGCGCCGCACGGCGCTTCATGCCGCCGCTGAGGGTCTCCGGCAGCGCGTCAAGGCTGTCGCCCAACCCCAGCGCCGTCAGGACGCGGCGGGCCGTCTCCCCATCGCTGAACAGGGCGGCGTTTTCCAGCACTGTTTTCCACGGCAGCAGGCGATCCTCCTGAAACACGGCGGAGAACCGGACGCCCTCCGGCACCGAAACGGTGCCCTTGCGGGGCTTTTCCAGCCCCAGCAGCAGCCGCAGCGCCGTGGTCTTGCCCTCACCGGAGGGGCCCGTCAGGCACACCCGCCCGCCCTCGGGGACGGTCAGGGAAAAGTCCCGCAGGATGGGCCTTTGCAGGGCGTAGCCGAAGGTCACATGGTCGAAATGGATCATGGCGCGGCCTCCTTTCGCTTCGGGCCGGAGAAGGCCCGCTGCAATAGGGCGCTGCACAGCACGATCACCGCCGTCAGGGCAAAGACCTCGTCATAGCTGACGGTGGCCTTGCCGCTCCACAGCAGGTCGCCCAGGGAGCCCTGCGTGCGGCAGATGACCTCGGCGGCGATGCCGGACTTCCACGCGAAGCCCAGCCCCGTGGTAACGGCGGCGGACACATAGGGCCGGATGCCCAGCAGGGTGATCTGCCGCAGGATGGCCCGGCGGCTCATGCCAAACACCCGCGCCATTTCGGACAGCTGCCGGTCGGCGTTCTCCAGTCCTGTCTCCACGTTGCTCCACACGATGGGCAGCACCGTCAGGAACACGATGGTGCTGGGGATATGGGGGCGGCTGACCCACAGGAACACCACAATGGTGAACACCGCCACCGGAATGGCGCGGATCAGCTGCACCAGCGGCGCGGCCAGCTGCCGGAACAAGGGCCAGCGGGCCGAGGCCGCCGCGCCCGCGCCGCCCGCCAGAAGGGCCAGCGCGAACCCGGCGCAGATCCGCAGCAGCGACGCGCCCAGCGTCAGCCAGAAGCCGCCCTCCGCCGCCACGCGGCACAGGGCGCGGGCGGTATCCACCGGCGTGGGGATGGGCAGCAGCAGCGAGCGGTTGGCGGCCATGGCCGCCAACTGCCACACCACCAGCCAGAACAAGACCGATATGCTGTTTTTCAGCGCCTTACGCACCGTAATAGAAGTCGTCGCCCGGCATGGCCCCGCCCACGCTCTTGGGGGCAGCGTCAAACATCACCTGCAAATAGCCGCTGAGGGCGGACTTCATCTCCGCGCCGGTGACGAAGGTCAGGCCGCAGGAGGGGATAGCCTTCTGCGCCAGCACCGCCTTGGGGATCAGTCCATACTGCTCGCACAGGGCGGCAGTACCCTCCACATCGGACTGGGCCTTCTCGATGGAGGCGGCGTACTCCTGCAAAAACAGCTCCACCGCGCCGGGGTTCTCCTGCAGGAATTCATTGCGGACGATGACGCAGCCCATCATCAGGGTGCTGTCGCCGCCGGACACCTTGTCCCACTCGTCGGTCATGTTGAAGAGGGTCACGGCGTTCTCATTCTGCATCAGGATGCTGGTGGCCACCGGCTGCGGGGCCATGATAACAGCCTCCGGATCGGTCTGCCACACGGTCAGCAGCTCGCTGCCCTCGCCCACGAACTGGATGGTCACATCCTTGTCGGGGTCAAGGCCGTTGCCGGTCAGCACATAGCGGAGGATATACTCCGGATTGGCGCCCTGGCCGGGGGCATAGATGGTCTTGCCCGCCAGGTCAGCGATGGAGGCGATCTCCTGCCCGCTGCCCAGCAGGGACAGCACGCCCAAGGTGTTCACCGCCAGCACCGTCACGCCGCCGCTGGTCTTGTTATACAGCGTCGCCGCCAGATTGGTGGCCACGGCGGCGATATCGGCGTCGCCGTTGGAGATGGCGGCCACCACCTCGTCATTGGCGCCGGGCATGGTGATATGATAGGTGTTCTGCGTCTCGCCCGCGTCGGCGGCGGCCCACAGATTCATGGCGCCGATGCCGGTGGGACCGGACAGAACGTACAGATTCACCTCCGCCGGGGCGGGGGTGTCGTCGGGCTGCTCCGGCTCGGTGTTGGCCTGCGTGCCGCAGGCGGTCAGGCTCAGCGCCATGGTCAGTGCCAGCAGAAGGCTGACAATAGATTTGATGTGCTTCATTGGATTACCTCGATTCTTTTTCCGTCACGGACGATCAGTCCGGCGCTCTCCAGTTCCTCCATGGCCCGGTACAGACTGGTGCGGCCCATGGACAGCGCGCCCGCCAGCTTCGTCATGCTGAGCCTCTCCGGCAGGCGGCCCGCCTCGTCGCAGTTGCCCCGCAGCCAGCGGTACAGCCGCTGCCGGGCACCCTCCTGAGTGAAGATGGCGATCCTGCCGTTGAGGAACCGCACCCGGTCCGACAGGAACGCGATGTAGTTGGCCGCCATCCGGGGACAGCGGGCGAACCACTGCCGCAGATGTTCCTCCGGCAGCAGCAGTACCGTGCAGCCGGTCACCGCCCGGACAAGGGAGACGTAGCCTCCGCCGCCGAACAGCGCCGCCGCGCCGAAGGTATCGCCGGGGCGGAAGGCCGCCAGCACCGTCTGCTCCCGTGTGAGAGACACCGCCTCGGCCCGGCCCTCCAGCACGATGCCCAGGGCGCGCTCCGCCGTGTCCGGGCCGCAGATGGTCTCCCCGCGCGGGAAGGCTTTCACCCCCAGGGCCAGCGCGTCGGAAAGCAGTTCCTCCGCGCCCTGAAACAGGAAATGCCGCCGCAGGAGCGTCATATGATCGTCCATAGTTGACTCCTTTTTGTTCCGTTTGGAACAGTTTTATTTAGTATACCTGCCCCATGCCCCGTTGTCAAGAGGGCGAAAATGTGGTATGATGGCGAAAAATACGAAGGGAGACCCCTTTATGCGATTGATCTCATGGAACGTCAACGGCCTGCGCTCCTGTCTTGGTAAGGGCTTTCTGGATCTCTGCGCCTTTGCCGACGCGGATGTGATCTGCTTACAGGAGACGAAGATGCGCCCGGAGCAGGCGGAATTTGACCTGCCGGGCTATCACCGGTTCTGGAACAGCGCCGACAAGGCGGGCTATTCCGGCACCGCCGTCTTTACCCGGCGAGAGCCGCTGTCCGTCACCTACGATTTCGGCCCGGACATCCACCGGCACGAGGGCCGGGTCATCACCGCCGAATACGAGGATTTCTATCTGGTGTGCTGCTATACCCCCAACTCCAAGGATCAGCTGTCCCGGCTGGACTACCGCATGGAGTGGGAGGACGACATCCGGGAATACCTGATGGAGCTGGAC
>CAVHKA010000109.1:0-4030 GCA_963636325.1 Agathobacter sp.
CCGCTGAGATCGACACTAAAAATATGCCACTGGCATATTTTCTTAACGTGTCGACTCCCTCCGGCGCTTCGCACCACCTCAGCTGTGCACGCCCCAGTGTGCGCACTGGGGTGCCTTTACACAAGGGAGGCTCTGGTGCCGCAAAATAAGGGAAACTTTATGTTAAGCCGAAGGTAAAAGCCGCTCCCAGCGGAGGTCGCTCCAGCCGGTGGTGTCGAAATTCTCTCGAATGGCGCGGCACATGATCTCCAGCTTCTGCACCATGGCAGGGGACTGCATCAGCGCGCCCGCCACATCCTCAGTGGCCATGATGTATTCCATGAGCCGCGCCCGGTCCTCCTTGGCGTTGGTGCGGGCGTAGGCGTCCACAAAGTACACATCCTGGGCGTTGAACTCATGGAAGAACGTCCAGCGCTCCGGGTCGGAGACCGGCGTTTCGGCGTCCTCGTTGTAGAAAAAGCCCTCGGGATTGCAGCGGTCCCACTCCGCCTGGTCGAAGGCGTCCCAGTTCCGGGTGAGGATCACGCCCTCGATGGCGTGCCAGATCTCGTGGCAGATGGTACCCTCGAAGGCGTCGATGGTCACATCAATGAAGACGTTCTGCCATTCGTAGCTTTCGTTGGTCAGGCCGATGGCATTGACATCGTTGTCAATGTGGCCCACCGGCATGATGCGGACGCCGCCCTCGCCCATACTGTTGCGCATCTGGCGGAAGAAGTCCTCCGGATACAGCGCCAGCGTGCGGTCCAGGGCCTCCAGCATCCGGGCAATGGCGTAGGGCTCATCGTCCAGCCCAACCTCGTCGGTGGTGGTGATGACGGCATCCCACACGGATTCACAGACCTCCTTGGCCTGGGAGGACAGCAGAATGGTGACGCCGTAGCGTTCCTCCAGACGGTCGGCGTAGTCCCGCGCCTCCTGCAAGGTGGCGGGCAGCGGGCTGCCGTTCAGCTCGCTCCAATAGACGTCGGTCAGCGTATCATCCACCGCCATGGGGGAGTCCACCGCGGCGGCGTCCGCCAGCGGCGAGAAGGTCAGCTGTGCCGGGTCGATGGCAGTCAGGCGGAAGGTCTCCATACCATAGACGCAGCCCACCATGACGGACGCCTCCGGCAGCCAGATGCCGCCGCGCAGGACACCGCCCAGCTGATCGTCGGTCAACGTACAGGCGGAGATGCTGTCCGTCAGACGGTAGATGGTGGTGTCCTGTGCCGCGCCGATCAGATAGGCGGAGCCGGATACCGGCATCAGATCCGACGTGGCGCTGTGCAGCAGCGTACCCTCCGCCAGATAGTATTGCCCATCATAGGGGAACAGTACGTCGTATGCCCCGGTCTCCTCGTGGAACTGGAGAAACTCCGGGCCGGACGCGCCGAAATAGGGGGCGTACCACGGTTCCTGCAGCATGGAATAGGCGCCGGTGGCTACATCCAGAACGGCCGTGCCGGAATTGGTGCTGTAAGGGGACAGGCGGCAGTGCAGAAACAGCATGTCGGAATCGGGATAGATCCCGGCCACATCCGAAAAGCGCATGTCGCTGCTCAGCGCCACGCGCTCCTGCGCGCCGCTGGCCACATCGGCGCGGCACAGTACGCCGTCCTGCACGAAGTAGTAGGTGCTGCCGTCGTGGGAGAATACGCCGCCGTACTGGTCAACGGAAAAGATCCCGGTGGGGGACAGGTCGGCGTCGATGAACTGCCAGACGCTGTCCTCCCAGTTGAACAGGGCGGCGGAGCCGTCGGCAAAGGCCTCCGATTGCAGCTCCCAGCAGCCCTCCAGCTGGCGGGAGGCGGTCACCTGATCCTTGAAAACGTCCACCACACTGAGATGAGTGGTGTTGTCATCATAGTTTACCCAACCGGCCAGCACCTGCCCGCTGCCTCGGGCGATCAGCGTGGGGAGGGCCTCCGGCTGGACGCAGGTGAGGGACTGTATGGGCTGACGCAGCAGCTTGCCGCCGCAGCCCGCCAGCGTCAGCAGCAGGCTCAGCGCCAGCAGCAGCGCCAACGCGCGTGTTTTACGGTAATGTGTCATAGACTTCTCCTTGTACCTGGGATACGCGCGGACATCGCCGCACGGTATAAGCATTATAGGCGCAGACAAGAATCCTTGTCAAGTGGGGCGAAAAATGGAAAACTCCGGTTGACGCGGCGGGAGGGCAAGCTTATAATAAGAGGGCCGTTTGCGGTGGCTAACAGCCCCGCGGCGTGCATCAACAGAGAAAAAGGAAGCATCACAATGTCGGGATTCGTGTGGGAGGACGCCCTGTTCCGGGAGTATTTCCCCAAGCTTGTAAAAATTGCCATGCACTATGCGCATGATATGGTTTTGGCGGAGGATATGGCGCAGGAGGCGTTTCTGGTCTTTTTGGATAAGGGAAAGGCCGGTGCGCTGGATGACTGCGAAAATATCGGCGCGTGGCTGAAAACGGTGGTGGTGAACCGCTGCCGCTCGGAAATGCAGCGGATGCGCTATCATGTGGAGGAACCGCTGCTGGATGAGGTGATCCACCCCCATGGGCCGGATCAGCTGCCTTTTGCTGAGCAGCTGCCCAAGGGCCTTTCCGACGCGGAGCGGCAAACATTGTGCTGCTTTTATGAATACCGCATGAGCCATAAGGAGATGGCGGCCTTTTACGGCATCCCCCACTATCATATTTCAGATATGGACATGGAAAAGGTGATGTGGGTAGACGGAGATATCCAGGGCGTGATCACCGGCTCCGTTAGTCAGGAGGAATTACAGCAGGTGGTCGCCTCCATATACGCTGAGCAGTGAGCTTCCGGATAAAAATTTTTATTTTGCGGTAACATTTTGGCAGGCATATCAAACTATACATAATGAAGTAGCTGTAACGCGGCTGCTGTCCCATATCAGATGTAGGAGCAATCACGGCGGCTTCAGCGAAGGTCGTGCAGTTCCAGGCCATATGGCGGGTGAGGCTGATCGCAGCGGTTTCCCTGCCAGCAGAGAGCGCCCGTATCGCTGCCGGAGCGCCGTGTCACACCGGCACGCCGTATTGGCGGCGTCAATGCAGAGCAGAGGAAACGTGAACCTGATATGGCGAAAGGACCCACATGGATCAAGTACGCTCCCGTCCTGATCCATGTGGGGCCTTTTCTGTTTGAATGGCAAAAACTGCCTGTGCATAGAACGCCCGCCGCAGCAGATACTACCAATGAAAAATCTGCTTTGACTGGAGGAAATTTATATATGAAAGCAACCGGTATCGTCCGGCGCATCGACGATCTGGGCCGCGTGGTGATCCCCAAGGAGATCCGCCGCACCATGCGTATCCGGGAAGGCGACCCGCTGGAGATCTATACCACCAAGGATGGCGAGGTCATTTTTAAGAAGTATTCCCTGCTGGGCGGGCTGGAGGACTTTGCCGCCCAGTTCTGTGATACCCTCAGCCGCAGCACGGAGTTCACCGCCGCTGTCACCGACCGCGACGCCATCATTGCCGTGGCAGGCGTGGGCAAGCGGGAACTGCTGGGCAAGACCATCTCCGAACCGCTGGAACGCATTATGGAGGATCGTCAGGTCTGGCTATGGGACGATAGGGAGGAAGCGGTGGAGGCCTGCGAGGGGTTGAACGGCTTCACCGCCGCGGTGGCCGCGCCGATCCTGTGCGAGGGTGACGTGCTGGGGCTGGTGCTGTTCCTTTCCGCCGACCGGCAGGCCGCCGGAGAGACGGAGTACAAGCTGGCCCAGACAGTAGCGGCGTTCCTTGGGAAGAATATGGAGAACTAAGCTGGCATGAAATCTGACGATTTCATTGCCAAAAGGGATTGAGGCCGACTGCGCAGTGGAGCAAAGCGGAACAAGTGCCCTTGGGGTACGCGCGTCCTAGCGACGGTGCGGCAAAAAGCCAGATAGATGCTGCGGCGGCATAGCCGCCGAGATCGTCACTAAAAATATGCCACCGGCATATTTTCTTAACGTGCCGACGTCAGAAAAATGATTTGATTTCTTCGCACCGTGCGCGGCGCGAACTCTGCGAGGCCATTAAAAAGAGAACCGTATCGCC
>CAVHKA010000109.1:4040-6700 GCA_963636325.1 Agathobacter sp.
ATACGACTAAAACGCCAGCTCTCGCATAGCGAGAACTGGCGTTCTTTGACAGACTAGAAAGAGAACCGTATCGCCATGCGATACGGTTCTCTTTTTGCGAAAAATATTTTATTACCGGATACCGGCGATGAAGCAGGCGGGGTCGACCGTCAGCTGCTTCCTGGCCCATGCCAGCATCTCATAGGTGTTCACCGCGCCGGTCACCACGCCGCTGTCCCAGGTGTCGGCGGTGTGCTCCTTCAGCCACGCATCCGGCGCACTGGTGCGGACGTAGTAGGGATGGGCCTCGGCCTTGCCGTCCAGCGCCGTGGGAACTGCCTGCTGGGCATAGAACCCCAGACGGCCCTCCTGAATGGACAGGCAGTCCTGCATCACGTTGGCGGCGGTGGGCATCTGGCCCGCGCCCTGTCCGTAGAAGCTCTGGCGGCCGATCTGCTCACCCTCATAGGTGATCAGGTTGAAGTTGGCGGGGACGGCAGCCTCCAGCGCGGCGGCGTCCACCAACGTCGGCTCAACATAGGCGCACACGCCGTTCTCCGCCTGTGCGGCCTCCGCCAGCAGCTTGCAGGCGAAGCCCCGGCTCTGGAAGGTCTTGATATCCCTGTCGGTGACGGTGCGGATGCCGAACATGGGGATGTCCTCCTCCCGCAGCAGGGCGTCAAAGGCGATGTTGGCGGAGATCACCAGCTTGCGGCGGATGTCATCGCCGTCGATGTCGGCGCTGGGATCGGCCTCGGCATAGCCCAGATCCTGCGCCTGCTTGAGAATGGCGGGGAAGGAGACAGGGGACTTGTGCATGGCGTCCATGATAAAGTTGGTGGTGCCGTTCATGATGCCGCCCACACGGCAGATATCGTCCAGCTTTTTGCACCGGGCCAGATTCACCAGCCACGGGATGCCGCCGCCCACCGCCGCCGTACACAGCAGCGCCTTACCCTGGGCCTTAGCCAAGTCGGTCAGCTCCTGATAATAGGCGGCGATCAGCGCCTTGTTGGCGGTGACCACATGCTTGCCCGCCTTCAGGGCGGCGGTGACGTACTCATAGGCGGGGTGCAGACCACCCATCACCTCCGCCACGATGTCGATGCTGCCGTCGTGGAGGATATCCTCAAAATCATGGGTGGCGATGTCCGCGATCCGGGGCTTCTCCGAGCGGACGAGAACGCGGCGGACGTGAAGATCCTCCCGGCCGCGGCACCACTCGTATACGCCGCTGCCCACCACGCCGAAGCCCAGTAATGCAATATTCATAATGACCCTCCTTCGTCAGGTGATTTTTGTCTTATTGTATACAACACAAAAGCATTTGTCAACGAATAAAAGAATAAAAAACATGCAGGGCATTAGCCCTGCATGTTTTTTGCAGTGTTATTTCAGCAGCTCCAGCAGCGCTTCCTTGGGAACCACGCCCACGGACTTTTTCAGTCCCTTGCCGTCCCGGAAGGAGATGACGGTGGGGATGCTGCTGACCTGAAAGGCCATGGCCAGCTGAGGATTCTCATCCACGTCCACCTTGACCACCTTCACCTGCCGGGAAAGCTCCTCCAGCACGGGGGCCAGCATCTGGCAGGGGCCGCACCAGGTGGCCCAGAAGTCCACCAGCACCGGCTCAGTGCTGTCCAGCACCAGCTCCTTGAAATTGTCCTCATTCGCGTGAAACAGAGCCATTGTAATGCTCCTTTCTGTTGTAAAGATGGGGTTAGTATGCCCCGAAAAAGCCCATGTGAAAACGGCTCGGCGGTATGCGGCACAGCGCCGATAGAAGCTTTGTAGGGGCGGACGACTCTGTCCGCCCGAACATTGCCTACCGCACCTCGATAGGGCCGACAGGGTCGTCGGCCCCTACAAGATCATAAGAGACGCGTTTGCTTGGCAGCAAAATCGCAAGATTTTGCGCCAGAATTTTAAAACTCCGCGTTGCCCACGGTGCGGGGATGCAGCTCCACATCGCGGATGTTGCTGACGCCCGTCAGATACATCACCATACGCTCGAAGCCCAGACCGAAGCCCGCGTGGCGGCAGGAGCCGTAACGGCGCAGGTCGCAGTACCACCAGTAATCCTCCGGGTTCATGCCCAGCTCCTTGATGCGGCTCTCCAGAATGTCCAGACGTTCCTCGCGCTGGCTGCCGCCGATGATCTCACCGATGCCGGGCACCAGGCAGTCCGCCGCGGCCACGGTCTTGCCGTCGTCATTCAGGCGCATATAGAAGGCCTTGATCTCCTTGGGATAGTCGGTGACGAACACGGGCTTCTTGAACACCTGCTCGGTGAGATAGCGCTCGTGCTCGGTCTGAAGGTCGGTGCCCCAATCTACCTTATAATCAAATTTGTCGTTGTGCTGCTTGAGAATTTCCACCGCGTCGGTGTAGCTGATGCGGCCGAAATCGGAGGAGGCCACATGCTCCAGACGCTCCTTCAGGCCCTTGTCCACGAAGCTGTTGAAGAAGTCGATCTCCTGGGGGCAGCGCTCCAGCACACGGCGGATGATATACTTGATCATGGCCTCGGCCACGTCCATGTCGCCCGCCAGATCGCAGAAGGCCATCTCCGGCTCGATCATCCAGAACTCGGCGGCGTGGCGCTGGGTGTTGGAGTTCTCGGCGCGGAAGGTGGGGCCGAAGGTATACACATCGCCGAAGGCCATGGCGAAGTTCTCGGC
>CAVHKA010000110.1:0-912 GCA_963636325.1 Agathobacter sp.
GCGGCAACAACTCCACCTTCGTCTGCCGCGCCATGTCCTCCAGCGGCACGGATACCTACAGCGCCATCGCCGGCGCGGTGGGCTCCCTGAAGGGCCCGCTGCACGGCGGCGCCAACGCCAAGGTCATGGAGATGTTCCAGTACATCAAGGAGAACGTGGATCCCCACGACGACGGCTCCATCCGGGATTACCTGAACAAGCTGCTGGACGGCGAGGCCGGTGACAGGTCCGGCAAGCTCTACGGTCTGGGCCACGCGGTATACACCATCTCCGATCCCCGCGCGGTGCTGCTGAAGAAGTACGCCCAGCATATGGCGGAGATCAAGGGCTACGCCGAGGACTTCGCCCTGCTGCAGAAGGTGGAAGAGCTGGGCATCCCGCTGGTGCAGGAGCGCCGCCGCAACGACATGCCTATGTGCGCCAATGTGGACATGTACTCCGGTCTTGTCTACACCATGCTGGGCATCCCGGAGGATGTGTTCACGCCCCTGTTCGCCTCGGCCCGTATCGCGGGCTGGTGCGCCAACCGCATCGAGGAAGTGGTGACCTGCCACCGGATCATGCGTCCCGCCTACCGCGCCGTCACCATCAAGGATCACTATGTCCCCATGGAGCAGCGCACGGCAAAGCTGATCACCCCGGTGGAATGAGCCGATTCCCGCCGGTCAATACAAGGCATCGTCAAAAAGGACACCCGTCGGGTGTCCTTTTTCCATAAATAGATCCCCTTTCGTCTACGCTTTTTCTTTACGCGCTCTTAACTCGACGGACGGGCACTTTTCTGGTATACTATATTTTAATTTACAATGTAAGGAGGAATCACGCTCATATGGATACTGACGGCGGTGACTATCCCGGTAACCATCTGAACTGCCATCTGTTTTTGTCAGCATATCTGCGCTGCGTTTCGTG
>CAVHKA010000110.1:922-6596 GCA_963636325.1 Agathobacter sp.
GCAGACGTGCTTTTTTGCGCTTATAGCACCATTTCCGGACGCAGAAACAGACGACAGAAAGGGAGTTACTTATATTGTCAACCACAACTTGTATCATTATTATGGCGGTCTGTCTGATGCTTTCCGCCTATTTCTCCGCCACGGAAACGGCCTTCTCCTCCGCCAACACTACCCGCTTGCGGACACTGGCGGAAAAGGGCAGCGGCAATGCCGCGCTGGCGCTGAAGCTGCTGGAGCAGTATGACCGGCTGCTGTCCACCATCCTCATCGGCAACAACATCGTCAACATCGCCACCGCCTCCATCGGCACGGTGCTGTTTGTGAAGCATTACGGCGACGCGGGCGCCACCATCTCCACCGTGGTGGTGACGGTGGTGGTGCTGATCTTCGGTGAGATCTCGCCCAAGAGCATCGCCAAGGACTGCGCGGAGAAATGCGCCATGCTGTCCGCGCCCATTTTGCAGGTGCTGATCTGGGTGCTGATGCCCCTGAACCTGCTGTTCTCCCTGTGGAAGAAGCTGCTGGCCAAGGTGTTCCGTCTCAGCGGCGACAGCAAAATGTCCCAGGAGGAGCTGCTGATGCTGGTGGACGAGGTGCAGCAGGACGGCAGCATCGACCGGGACGAGGGCGAGCTGCTGAAAAACGCCATCGGCTTCTCCGAGCAGGAGGCCCAAGATATCCTGATCCACCGGGTGGATCTGGCGGCCCTGCCCGTCACCGCCAGCAAGGAGGAGGTGGCGGCGCTGTTCACACAGACCAAATACTCCCGCCTGCTGATCTATCAGGATTCCATCGACCACATTCTGGGCACCGTCCACCAGAAGGACTTCTATGTGGGCTGCGGCGTGACGGAGCAGCCCCTGTCCGCCATTATCTCTCCGCCGGTGTTCGCGCTGGAAAATGAACCCATCCGGCTGCTGCTGAAAAAGCTCCAGCAGGCCAAGACCCATGTGGCCGTGGTGGTGGACGAATACGGCGGCACCTGCGGCATTGTCACCATGGAGGACATTCTGGAGGAGCTGGTGGGCGAGATCTGGGATGAGCACGACGAGGAGGAGGTGTTCCTGCGGAAGATCGCGCCGGACACCTACATCGTGGACGCGGGCATGGACTTTGACGACTTCGCGGAGTTCTTCCAGCTGAAAACCGATTCCGAGATGGTGTCCGTCAGCGGCTGGGTCATGGAGCAATTCGGCCGCGTGCCGGAGGCTGGTGACAGCTTCACCTTTGACGATCTGGCCGTGCGGGTCACCAGGGTGGAAAACCACCGCATCGAAGAAATCCAGGTGACGCAGCAGAAGCCGGAGGAGCCCTCCGATAACGAATAAAAAATGAGGACTGCAAGCTATGCAGTCCTCACTTTTTATCGCAGCGGGCTTGCCGCCGCTGCCGCGATGTGGTACAATCGAAGCCGTTCGCATCCATCCATCTCACAGGAGGTCCCCCATATGAACCAGAAAGAGCTGAACGAGATCCGCCGCCGCTTCAAGCTGGACAAAAACGCCATCAGCCGGATCTACGGCTGCTATGTCAACAGCAATAAGGAGATCATCGCCAATATCGACGCCTCTATGGGCCTCATGTCCCAGGAGGAACAGGAGATGTATCTGGGGCTGCTGAAAAAGTCCCTGTCCGGCACGCTGGGCCGGAACCTCATCGACATCGAATTCTCCACCACTCAGGTGACCGACAGCGACGAGCACCGCCTGCTGCAAACCATCCGCCAGACGGCTTTGCAGGACAAAAACTCCCGCGAGGAGCTGTGCCGCCGCATCATTGACGCCATGGACATGGGAGAGACCAACTATCTTATCCTGCTGGCCGCCGACGCCTACGACGTGCCCTATAAGGGCCGGGACAACGAGACCTTTGCCGACGGCTCTGACACGGTGTATAAATACTTCGTGTGCAGTATCTGCCCGGTGAAGGCGCCTACGCTGGAGCTGAAATACAGCAATGAGGACAGTGAGTTTCACAGTGCCTCCACCGGACATATCGCGCTGGCCCCGGAGCTGGGCTTCCTGTTCCCTGCCTTTGATGACCGCTCGGCCAACATCTACAACGCCCTCTTTTACAGCAAGAACGCCGCCGAGATCCATCAGGAGGTCATCGACGCGGTGTTCCGGGTGGCGGAGCCGCCCATGTCCGCCGAGGAACAGAAGAACGTATTCAGTACCGCGCTTGGCGACGCCCTGCAGAAGGATTGCAGCTACGACGTGGTGCAGTCCGTCCATGAGCAGCTGCGGGGCCGCATTGAGGAACACAAAGAGAGCAAAGACCCGGAGCCGCTGAAGCTGTCCGTCCGGGAGGTGGGCGACATGCTGAGCGGCAGCGGTGTGTCCGCTGAAAAGGTGGAGGCTTTCCAGCAGGAGTGCCGCAAACAGTACGGCGAGGACGCGGCACTGAATCCCAAGAACATCATGGAAAGCGGGAAGTTCCAGATCACCACGCCGGAGGTGAAGATCGCCGTTGCGCCGGAGTACAGCTATATGATCGAGGCCCGGGTGATCGACGGGCGGAAGTACATTCTCATTCCCGCCGATGACGGCGTGGAGATCAACGGCATCGGCGTGAACATCCCCAACCCACAGAAGGCGGAGGAATAACGCACACGGCGGCGGAAATATAAAAACACAGGGAAAGCGCGGAGACTTCCGCGCTTTCCCTGTGTTCGTAATGTAGTATTATATAATGGGTCAATCCCGCGTGCCGCGCTCCCGGTCAAGGGCCGCCTTGACCTCCGGCAGCGACAGTCCATTTTCACGGGCGATTCGCGCCAGGTCTTCATATTCGTACTTCTCCCTGGTGACGCCGTAGCCCTCAGATATCTTGCGGCGCACCGGACCATAGGGCGTGACCACGGTCTCCTCGCGGCGCGTCAGGGTATAGCGGCGGCAGAGATGCTCCCGCACGCCGATGGTGGTGGTATGGCGCAGCAGCAGCGCCGCCATTTTTTCACGGTCGCCCTCCCGGCACAGGACACTCAGCAGCGTGCCCGGCCGGGATTTTTTCATGGTAACGGGGGTACACCACACGTCCAGCGCGCCGGCGTCCAGCAGTACCTCCATGGCAAAGGCGATGGCCTCCGCCGTCATGTCATCCAGATTGCAGGTCAGCTCCGCCACCTGTCCCGCGTCCGCCGCCGTCTCTCCCCAAAAGGCCCGCAAGCAGTTGGCGGCGTCGAACTCCTTGGTGCCCATGCCGTAACCGATGGCACGGGCGGTCATGACGGGCATTTCCCCGAAACGGGTGACAAAGCGCTTCAGAAGCGCCGCGCCGGTAGGGGTACACAGCTCCGTTTTGATGGCGCCGCTGTAGGCGGGGATGCCTTGCAGCAGGTACGCCGTGGCGGGCGCAGGCACCGGCAGAATGCCGTGGGCACACCGCACCTGTCCGCTGCCGGTGCAGACCGGCGAGGCGATGATCTGCTCCGGGGCCAGCTCATGCAGCAGCAGGCACACCGCCGAGATATCCGCCAGGGCGTCCATGGTGCCCACCTCGTGGAAGTGGATCTCGCTCACCGACACGCCGTGAGCGTGGCTCTCCGCCTGGGCGATCATGCCGTAGACCGCCAGCACGTCCTCCTTCACCTGCTCCGGCAGGTGAAGATGATCCCGCACGATATGTTCGATGCCGTGAAGGCCGGTGTGGTGGTGATGATGGCCCTCGTGTTCATGTTCGTGGTCATGATGATGGTCGTGCATGGTTTCGGACTCCTCCGCGCCGTTGACCTTTACCGACATGTGGGTGCCCTGAATGCCGCAGCGGGTCACCGTTTCGCAGCCATAGACCACGCTGGGGATCCCGATGGCGTTCAGATCCGCTATCGCCGCGTCCTTATCCGGCATCAGCTCCAGCAGCGCCGCCGTCAGCATATCGCCCGCCGCGCCCATGCCGCAGTCCAGATACAATGTTTTCATGGGAATACCTCTCTCGCGTATTTTTCCATATTATACCGGAGGATCTTCCGATCCGCAACCCCCTCCGGCATGGTGGTGAAAGACTTTTACAGGGAAAGAGGAAGGCGCGGGCCTTCCTCTTTTTCGATACTTTTCCGTATTTCAGCCATGCCCCTCGGCGGCGATCATATGCATGGCATGCTCCAGCGCGCCGATCACGGCGGTCAGGTTCTCCCGCGCCGCCTTTTCCGAGCCGGGCAGGTTGATAATCAGACTGCTGCCCCGTGTGCCCGCCACGGCGCGGGACAGCATGGCGCGGGGCGTGATCTTCAATCCCTCTACCCACATGGCCACGGGGATGGCGGGGATCTCCCGCTCCAGCACCGCCAGCGTGGCCTCCGGTGTTACATCCCGGGGCGACAGGCCCGTGCCGCCGGTGGTGACGATCAGACCGATCTTCCTCTCATCCGCGCAGTCGCGGAGCGCCGCGCTGATCTGTTCTTTCTCATCCGGCACGATAGCGGTGTGGACAACGGTAAAGCCCGCCTCCTCCAGCATGCCGCGGACGGCGGGGCCGCTGGTATCCTTCCGCTGTCCCCTGCTGCCCAGATCGCTGACGGTAATCACCGCCGCTGTATAGCTCATAGAGTTCCCTCCTTTTTTCGATAGCCCAGTGCCGCCGAGAGCATGGACGCCGTGGCGCAGACCTGCTCCACAGCGGCATGAAATTCGTCGGAATAGGTGCTGCGGAACATGCCGATCACGCCGATGGTATACTTGACCTCGCCCTCCACCGTATAGACCGGCGCGGAAATGGAGCGCAGGCCGATCTTGTACTCGCCGTTTTCGATGGCGTAGCCGTTGGCGCGGCACAGGCGTATCTCCTGCATCAGCGCGGCGGGGTCGATGATGGTATGGGGCGTGAAGGGCGTCATATTCTGCCGCCGGAGCAGCTTTTCCACCTCCTGCGGCGGACGGTGGGCCAGAAACACCTTGCCCTGTGAGGTGCAGTAAATGGGCAGCCGCGATCCCACGTCCGAGACGACGCGCAGCTTGTCCCGGGCCTCCACCTGATCCAGTGTGATGACGCTGCCGCCCTCGCAGATGGACAGCATCACCGACGCGCCGGTCTGCTGGCACAGCCGCTCCATGTAGGGATGGGCCACCAGCGAGATGTCCCACGACCGCTCCACCTGCCGCCCGTACTCAAACAGCCGCAGGCCCAGCGTGTACTTGCCCTCCGCGTCCTGCGTGATCACGTCGTATGTCCGCATGGTGGTCAACAGGCCGAACACCGTGCTTTTGGGATAGCCGCACTGCTCGGACAATTCTTTCAGGGACAGGGGCTTTCCCGCCTGACTCAGCGTTTGCAGCAGCTCCATCGCCTTGGCGACGGACAGTATGATATTGCCATCCACCATGGCGCAGCACCTGCCTTTCCCCTGTATCATAGTGGCTTCGACCTGTTCTGTCAAGAATAATCCGACAACGCCGTCACAAAATCCGACAATATCGCACGCCGGATTTGAAATCACGCCGTAAGAAATGGTAAAATAGGCCAGATTCCAATGTGTGCCGTCAGGAGGGATACATCATGAAGCTGATCCGGACACAGGACGCCGTGGGCCATGTGCTGTGCCACGATATGACCCAGATCATCAAGGGCAAGTACAAGGACGCCCGCTTCCGCAAGGGCCATGTGGTCACGGAGGAGGATATCCCCGTGCTGCTGAGCATGGGCAAGGAGCATCTCTACGTCTGGGAGATGACCCCCG
>CAVHKA010000111.1:0-6593 GCA_963636325.1 Agathobacter sp.
GCCATAATCAGTGAACCCCTCAATGAATTTTTCCGAATCTTATCATAACGTGAAACCGGAACGGTGTCAAGTATTTGTCTGTTTACATTGTGAAAGTTGGGGGATTTCGTCCCTGCGGGGACGATACACTTTTGCCTGCAGCGGCAAAAGTGCCCAAAAACGCTGCTTAAGCCTGCGGTTTAAGAATCCGCCCGCGCTATACCGCATTTTTCATTGGTACACAGTCACAAATACGTACACGCCATAGCGCGCCGGGAGGTAAAGGAACCGGAGAGCGAAACATCTTTTCCGCAATTATTCAAAAAATAGTAATGACTTTTCCCACCATATAGGGTACAATGTAACGCAAAGTCCCATTCAAACCAACAGGAGGAACCTTCCTTGAAAAAGCTCTATGACGCGGTGCAGCGCTTCTGCGCGCGGCACCCCCGTTTCGGCATCCCCAATCTGATGCTTTACATCGTGGCCGGCAACGTCATCGTCTATATCCTGATGATGTTCACACAGGCCAACGACGCCAACGCCCTGGCGTTCCTGACGCTGAATACCGCCGCCGTGCTGAAAGGCGAGCTGTGGCGTATCATCACCTATGTGTTCGTCCCCACCACCAGCGGCATCTTCTGGCTGCTGATCAGCCTGTATTTCTACTACTGGATCGGCTCCACGCTGGAGCGCCAGTGGGGCACCGCCAAGTTCAACCTCTACTACATCAGCGGCGTATTGCTGACGGCGGTAGGCGTGCTGATCGCCAGCCTCATCTCCGGCCAGAGCTATACCGTGGCAGGCTCCTACTATGTGAACCTGTCCATGTTCTTCGCCTTCGCCTTCCTGTTTCCCAATACCCAGGTGCTGCTGTTCTTCATCATCCCCGTCAAGATGAAGTGGCTGGCATATCTGGATGCGGCGCTGTTCGCCTATGACGTGCTGCGCAGCCTGATCGCGGGCAACTGGGGCGGCGCCCTGCTGCCGGTGATCGCCCTCCTGAACTTCGCCGTGTTCATCTGGCCGGAGGTCCACTATATGGCCGACCGCGCCGCCTACCGCCGCCGTCCCCAGACGGTACAGTTCAAGCGGGCCGCCCAGCAACAGCAAAAGCAGGAGCAGAAGCAGGGTTATCATCACAAGTGCGCTGTCTGCGGCCGCACGGATACGGACTATCCCGACCTGCAATTCCGCTATTGCAGCAAATGCGCGGGCTATCACTGCTTCTGTCAGGATCACATCTTCACCCACGTCCACTTTACGGAGTAAAGTAGCTGGCATGAAATCAGCAAAGTCTCTGGCTTGGCCGGAGACTTTGCTTTTTCATTGTGCCGCGTTAGCGGCACACCGCAGTTTTTCACTTTTCGATCTTCTCTTTTCACTGACATAAAAGAACACCCTGTTCCGCACGGAACAGGGCGTTTTTTATGTGTTTACTTGGTCTTGGCGGCCGTATCCGTCTTGGCGGCGGAGGTGTCCGCGGTGGCATCCTTCAGCGCCCAGGTGGTGGGATCGGCGGTATCCTCGATCATCTTGCAGACGATCAGGTAACGATGGTTGTCGTCGCCGTTCTTGCACACCGACAGGATCAGCACCTTATCACCGGCCACAGGCATGTTGTCCTTGTCCAGATTGGTGGTGCTGTCGGTCTCCTTCCACAGCTGCTCGAAGAAGCTGTTGAACACGTCGGCCTTGGTGAAATCATGGTAATAGATGATATGGCTCAGGTCATACTGAACGCCGCCCACGATCTGATAGGTCACACGGCGATCCTTCTGATACATATATACCAGATGCTGCTGGCTGAAATCCAGGTTCTTCAGCATGCTCTGCAATCCGCCGAACATGGTGCGGTTGGCCTGATTGTGGCCATACAGCACGGTGACGGGGTCGTTCAGGTCACGGCTGTTGATGGTCTTGCCCTCGACCACGGCCTCACTGAAAATGGTGCCGGCCTTGTTCTCGTTGCCGTCCAGATCACGGTGCAGGTAATAGTTGCGATCCGTGGGATGCTGCACCACAGGATAGGACAGCTCGTGGTCAGTGCCCAGGATCTTGGCGAAATCAGGCACTTCCAGCCATGCGTACACATCCTTGTACTTGGCAAAGGTGGCTTCCATGTCCTTGGGCTCCACAACGGGATCGGGCTCCACGCGGTTTTCGGTGTCGTCCGGATCCACGATGGAAGGCTTGTTGGCGTCGTTGTTGTCATCGGGCGTCGTGTCGCCGCCGCAGCCCACCAGCGCCAGAACCATCACCAGAGACAGTACCAGAACCAGCAGCCGGGCAAAAGTGCGTCCGCTCACGGGAAGGGTCTGAACAAAGCGGTCAAATTTTTCTTTCATCCTATTTCTCCTTTCGCATGGCCGGACATTCGATGCGCGGCCTATGGGGAACAGCGCCGGATAACGATTATCACAGCGCTTGTTCCCATGGTACCATATTATGTTTCCAAAAGCAACCATAAATTTCTCGACGGAAAGGAGAATGCGATGTGCTTTACCAGTTGGCAGGGTGATCCCACGCGGCGAAAAGCGCCTCAAAGCGTGTCCGCTGGGCCGGTGTCATGCGATCCTTGTATTGGCTGAGAAGCGTGTCGGCCTGCTGCGTGTCGCCACTTTTCAAATAATTGCGCATGGCCCGTTCCAGACTATCCGCCGCCGTGGAGCTGAGGGATGCCGTGTTGCCGATGCTGGAAACGGCGCTGCTGCCGGTGGAGGAGGTGCGCATGCCCTTCTGCTCCGCGGCGGCCTTGTCGGCAAAATAGTCCAGCAGCAGCTGATAGTTTTTCAGGTCGCGGCTGCTGATCTGGTCGTACTGGCTCTGGGCCTGCGATACCTCCTTCTGCCATGCCGCCACCTGATCCTGCCAGCGGCTGTACTCGGCCTCCTCCTGTCCCTGCAGCAGACCATAGCGATCCAGCAGCGCTTCGCCCGCGTCGCGGTAGCGGTTATAGGCCGCCGACTGCAATTGCGGCAGCACGTCGGACAGCTGCTGCAAATGCTGCTGATAGGACTGCTGGGCGGCGGACTGGGCATAGCTGGAGCCGTAGCCGCCGGTGAGATGGGCGCTCTGGCCCAGGGTATCCTTCATGGCGGCGCTGCCCTGCCGGGCATACTGGGCGGCATAGGACTGGAACGCCGCGTCCGACGCGGGATCATAGGAAAAGCCGGGGCGGCTGCTGATCTCCTGATACAGCGTCTCCAGCTGTGCCGCGAAGCTGGACTGGTAGTCGGCGGGCCGCAGCGATGCCAGACTCTCCATCAGACTGCGGGCCGCTTCCACGTCGCCGGAGGGGGTATAGCCCTTTTCCAGCTGTGCCAGCGCGGCAGAGGTCCCGGCAGAGACGGAACCCATCGCCGCGCCGGAGCCGGTGCTGCCCGAGCCGGAGGAGGCGGGGGAATAGCTGGGGGTGTAGCTGGGCTGTGCCAGCAGGCTGCCCCAGGTCTCTTTTCCCACGATGCCGTCCAGCTTCAGACCGTTTTTCTTCTGATAATCCCGCACGGCGTCCCGTGTTTTTGGGCCGAAGATGCCGTCCACAGCCAGATCGTAGCCGTGCTCGTTCAGCACGCTCTGCAATTTGTTGACGGCGCTGCCGGTGGAGCCGTACCCCACCTGACGGTAAGTAGATGCCATAGTTGTGCTCTCCTTTTCTTGGAAAATATTCAGCTGACCCGCTGCCAGACATATACCGCCAGATAGGGCGGCATCATGTCGATAGCCTGCCCGCCGCCGGAGGACTGCGTGGTCAGATCAAGGCTGTGGTTGTGGGTGTTGCTGTAAGCGTCGGTGTACAGGCTTCGGCTGCCGCTTCCGCCTCCCCAGCTTTCGGCATACGCGCCGGAGCCGCTTCCGCCCTGGGCGATGTTGGGCAGGCTGTGGCTGTGGTTCATCTCCTGGGAATCGGTGTAGCCGCTGACCCGATGGGTGTGGGGCGGAAGTTGATCAGCGGTCAGCGTTCGCTGCGCCTGTCCGCCGGTGCTCCCGGCGGCATAGCTTTCGCCTGCCGCCAGCAGAAAGCGATCCTGAACCCGCTGCCATGTGCCGCCCAGCACCGTGCCGGGATCGGCGGCAGCGGCGGACAGGTACAGCGCCCCCACCGGGTACAGCAGATCGAGAAGCGTCTGGCCGCCTACTGTCAGGCTGCCCGCCGCCACCTTGCCCGCCACGGTCACGTCGCCGTCAAAGCCCGCGTCCCACGCACATTGCAGCGTGGGACTGTCCGCCAGCTTGCCGAAGGCCGCGCCCACGCCGCCGCTGCGGAGATGAAAGGCCACCGCCGCGTTGGAGGAAGTGTAGCTGACGGCCCGGACGCTGCCCACCGTGTCGATGGCGGACAGCTCCACCTCATAGGTGGTGTCCTTGTCCAGCGTCTCCGTGATCTGGGTGGTCAGACCGCTGACCAGTGTGGTGTAGCTGCCGTATGTGCCGCCCACCGGACGGTACCGCGCCCGCAGCGTCACGGTGTTGCGGCCGTCCAGCGGCCAGCAGGAGCCGGTGGCCTTCACCCGCAGGCACGCGCCGCCGCTGTCCTCCACTCCGGCGGCATTGCACCGGAAGGCCACTGAGGTCTGCATCGACGGCGTCTGATAATCGAATACGGATACCGCCGGGGCGCTGACGGTGGTGGTGCGTCCGCGGGAATCGGTGACCACGGCGGCAGGCGTCAGGGTGCCCGCCATGCCGATGGGCGCCGTGGTGCCGGAAAAGCCCTTCACGGTCTGACCGGCGAAGGTGAACCGGCACTCCGCCAGCGACGCGCCGCCCACGGCGCTGGCCTGCACCTCATATTGCAGACAGCTCATGCCCCGTACCCACAGGCCCCACTGTGCCAGAAGGTCATTGCTGTTCACCAGCGTCACCGCCAGCGTGGCGCTGGGCCGCATGGTGTCTGGCACATAGGCGGTAAAGGCGTAGGTCTTGGTGCAGTAGTTGGGGTTGCTCAGCTGGGGGATGCTGCTGTGGAAAGCCACCGTCATGGTCAGCGTACCGCTGCCGGATACGCTGTCGGGAATGGCCAGCGACAGGCTCTCCTCCGGCGTCCAGCTATATACCACGCGGGTATCGTTCTGAGAAACGACCGTCAGCTCCGCGTCGCTGACAGCGGCGCTTATGCCCTGGAAGTCATAGCGGAAGGAGAAGCTGTACAGGGCCGAGGGACGGGTCACCACCAGTGTGTTGGCCTGCCCGATGGTGATGTCGCCCCAGCTGAGATTGAAATCCTTTTCCGTATATGCCATTGCTTACCCTCCGATCCATTTGAATGTCAGGCCGCTGCCGCTTTCCATGCGCCACGAGCCAATGCTGATGCTGTCCAGTACGGTGATGCTGGTGATATACAGCCGGTTATTGGACACATAGGCGATCTCCGTGCTGTCCTGCCAGAAGCTCAGTTTCTGGGCGGTGAATACGGCCCGGAAGTTGTTCTGCTCCACCACCTGTCTGCCGTCGATCTCCGTGGTGGTCAGATTCTGTCCCACCGCCACGCCGTAGACCGGGGAGGGGCCGTCGTAGTACACGATGCCCGTGCGGATGTAGCCCTCCGTATCCAGCCGGTAGCTGGAAAAGGCGGCGTCCACCGCCGCCACATTGGCGGCCAGATCGCTGCAAAAGCTGTAATACTGTGTCAGCGCCTGGGGATTGGCCTCCAGATAGGCGCTCAGCCGCTGCACATAGGTGCCGAACTGGGACGCGGCCACATATTCCTCACTCAGCCGCACCTCCAGCTGCTCCATGTTCCGCGTCACCTGCTGGGCGGTCTTGATGATCATGGCCTTCAGGTTCTGAAACTGCTCATTATCTGAGGGCGAGACCGTACCGGAAGCTGCCGCCGCGCCGCCCTTCCGCTGCGGGCCGCTGCCTCCGGAGGCCGACACCGCGCCGCCCTCCAGCGCCGCCAGCGCCATGTTCAGCTGCTGCGCCATCTGAAAGAGATAGGAGTACTGCTGCGTCAGCTGCTGCTGCACCGACCCGTTGGGGTAGGGCGGCATGGGGAAATCGCTCACGGCAGGTCACTTCCTTTCTCATACACGGCGCTGATGCTGTAAATGCGGCAGCCGCCGTGGCCGCTGAGCCGCAGCCGCAGCTGAGAGCACCGCACCGGACGGACGGTCATCAGCCCGGCCCGCACCTGACGGCTGCCGCCCCGCAGAATGCCCGCGTACTGCCAGGTGCGGCCCTCATCATAGCTGATGTGAGCCGCCACCCACGCACCGCTGTCCGGCCAAAGCCGCAGCTCAAGGCGCTGCAGGTACTTGTGCTCCGGCGTATCCAGCCCCAGCTCGCCGGTCTCCGCGTACCAGTCCAATGGGGCCTCGTCCTCCTCGCCGCCGCCGTACAGCGCCGTGACGCCGCTTTCCGTCAGGCCGTACAGGACACCGTCCGTCACGGCGAACTGCTTCAGCCGCAGATCGTCCTGCCGGTGCCACAGCTTCCGCGCGGTGTCGTAGACAAAGAGGTGGTTCTTGCCGTTCCGTCGGGCCGACAGCCAGTATTGTCCCTCCACCGCGCCGCCCACGGCGCTTTCGTACCGTTCCTCACCAAAGCAGGCGGATACCAGCTGGGGCATGCTGCCGTCAAAAGCATACACACCGCCGCTGCCGTGGAAATAC
>CAVHKA010000112.1:0-6571 GCA_963636325.1 Agathobacter sp.
GTTCGGCGGCGACGACCAGTGGAGCAACATGCTGGGCGGCACCGAGCTGATCCGCAAGAAGCTGGGCAAGGATGCCCACGCCATGACCATCACCCTGCTGCTGAACTCCGAGGGCAAGAAGATGGGCAAGACCGCCAGCGGCGCTGTGTGGCTGGATCCCAACAAGACCAGTCCCTTCGAGTTCTATCAGTACTGGCGCAACGTGGGCGACGCCGACGTGCTGAAGTGCATCCGTATGCTGACCTTCCTGCCGCTGGAGCAGATCGACGCCATGTCCAGCTGGGAGGGCTCCCAGCTCAACGAGGCCAAGGATATTCTGGCCTATGAGCTGACCAAGCTGGTCCACGGCGAGGAGGAGGCCGAGAAGGCCCGCACCGCCTCTCAGGCCCTGTTCTCCGGCGCCGGCGATACCGAGCATATGCCCACTACCGAGCTGACCAACGATGACTTCGGCGGCGGCTCCATCGACGTGCTGAGCCTGCTGGTGAAGTGCGGCCTGGCCGCCTCCAAGGGCGAGGCCCGCCGTCTGGTGCAGCAGGGCGGTGTGTCCGTCAACGACGAGAAGGTGTCCGCGATCGAGACCACCTTCGGCTGCGAGCAGTTTACAGGCGATGGTGTGATCATCAAGAAAGGCAAGAAGGTCTTCCATCGCGCTGTTCTGGTATAATTTTTCCTCCAAGACCCTATTCCTCTGTTTATATCACTGACCATGGTATAGCTCAAACAAATAAGCCGCGGCGAAAGCCGCGGCTTATTTGTTTTTGGGGCAAAATCTGAGGGGCGGACAAAGTCGTCCGCCCCTACAAGCTATTGATCGGATTTGCCTATTTACACCGAGAACAGGATATCCGCGTAGGTGGGCAGGGGCCAGTGCTGCGCGCCGGTGATGGCCTCCAGCTGGTTGATGAGGGCGCTGGCCTTCTGGCGGCGGGCGTCCACCTCATCCCGGTAGTAGCAGGCGGCCTTGATGCCGCCGTCCATGGCGGGTGCTTTGCTGATGGCGCGCTCCAGCGCCTCGCAGGCGTCGTACAGCTTGTCGGACAGGTCAGCCAGCTTCCGCAGTGTGGCCTCCTCCATCTTCACAGACAGGGGGATGCCGCAGTTCTGCTTGTGGAACAGGGCAGTGGCCAGCTCGTCGGAGTACTTGCTGACGGCGGGCATGATCTGGCGGCGGGCCATATCCAGCAGGGTATTGCCCTCGATGGTCATGACCTTGCAGTAGTTCTCCAGATGGATGTTGTAGCGGGCCTCCAGCTCGTCACGGGTCAGCACGCCGTGGCGGCTGAACATGGCGATGTTCTTCTCGGCGATGTAGGCGGGCAGGGCGTCCACGGTGTTGCCCAGATTGCTGAGCCCACGGCGCTTGGCCTCGGCCACCCACTCGTCGCTGTAGCCGTTGCCGTTGAAGATGATCCGCTGATGGGCGGCAAAGGTATCGTGCAGCAGGGTCTGCAGGGCGGACTGGAAGTCCCCGGCCTGTTCCAGCATGTCGGCAAACTGTTCCAGTTCTTCGGTCATGATGGTGTTCATCACGGCGCTGGGACTGGCGATGGACTGGCTGGAGCCCAGCATGCGAAACTCGAACTTGTTGCCGGTAAAGGCCAGGGGAGAGGTGCGGTTCCGGTCAGTGGTGTCCTGGGGGATCTCCGGCAGGGTGTCCACGCCGATCTCAAGGCGGCGCTTGGTGACGTCCACATACTCTGTGCCCTGAATAATGGAGTCCAGAATGGCGGTCAGCTCGTCGCCCAGGAACACGGAAACAATGGCGGGAGGGGCCTCGTTGCCGCCCAAACGGCGGTCATTGCCGGGGTAGGCCACGCAGCAGCGCAGCATGTCCTGATACTCGTCCACGCCCTTGATAAAGGCTGCCAGAAACAGCAGGAACTGGGCGTTCTGGCTGGGGGTCTTGCCGGGCTTCAGCAGATTTTCGCCGGTATCGGTCTGCAAGGACCAGTTGTCGTGCTTGCCGCTGCCGTTGACCCCGGCAAAGGGCTTTTCGTGGAGCAGACACACCAGACCGTGGCGCTCGGCCACGGTTTTCAGCAGCTCCATGGTCAGCTGATTGTGGTCGCAGGCGATGTTGGCGTTGCAGTATACGGGGGCGTTCTCGTGCTGGGCGGGCGCCACCTCATTGTGCTCCGTCTTGGAGAACACGCCCAGCTTCCACAGCTCCACGTCCAGCTCATGCATAAAGGCCGCCACACGGGGCTTGATGGCGCCGTAGTAGTGGTCGTCCAGTTCCTGACCCTTGGGAGGCTTGGCACCGAACAGGGTGCGGCCGCACAGCCGCAGATCCTCACGGCGGCGGTAGTCCTCCTTGTCGATGAGGAAATACTCCTGCTCCGCGCCCACCTGGGGGATCACATGCTGGGCCTCGGTGTTGCCGAACAGCCGCAGGATGCGCATGCACTGCTGATCCAGCGCGTGCATGGAGCGCAGCAGGGGCGTTTTCTTGTCCAGCGTATTGCCGGAATAGGAGCAGAAGATGGTGGGGATGCACAGGGTCTTATCCTTTACGAAGGCGTAAGAGGTGGGGTCCCACGCCGTATAGCCCCGGGCCTCGAAGGTGGCCCGCAGGCCGCCGGAGGGGAAGCTGGAGGCGTCGGTCTCGCCGCGGCTCAGCTCCTTGCCGGACAGCTCCATCAGGATGCGGCCGTCTCTAGTGGGGGTGATGAAGCTGTCGTGCTTCTCGGCGGTGAAGCCGGTCATGGGCTGGAACCAGTGGGTGAAGTGGGTCGCGCCAAGCTCCGTGGCCCAGTCCTTCATGGCACAGGCGATCTCATCGGCAATGGAACGATCCAGCGACTTCCCCTGCGCCTGGCATTGCTGCCATGCCTGATAGACGTCAGCGCTGAGACGCTGTCGCATCTTTTCCTCGGTAAACACCATGCAGCCGAAGATGTCGGGGATCCGTGTCACATTCTCGTTCATTGTATGATTCTCCTTTCACCGCCTTGGGGCGGGTAATATCACATGAAAAGCGCCAGAACGGCGGGGGTTATGTAGGTCTCCACCGCGGCGGCGACCACCAGCAGCGGCACGACATGCATCACGAAGCTGCGGGCGATATTGCACAGCAGCGGCTTCATCATGCCCTTGGTGTTCTTGCGGACGTATTGGGTGATCCGGCGGCACAGCAGCAGCCCCAGCGCGAAGGTGATCAGCAGGGCCGACAGCTCGAAAACGCCGTGGGGCAGGATGCCGGCGAAGTAGATCAGCAGGGAGGTGCCGCTGCTGACGTAGTAGGCCGCCAGTACGCCCAGGATCAGGGCATTCATGCCGACAGCCAGCGCCGTCAGATAGATAAAGGGGATAAAGCCGTACAAAACGCTGAAGACGGCGGCCCGCAGGTTATTGGCCAGCAGTGCCCCAAAATGGATGGCGCCCTCGTCGGTGACGATATTGCCGTCCTGCACCATCTGGGTGAAGTAGTTCACCACGAACTCCGGGATGCTTTTGTTGAACAGGCTCACGCCGAAGCCCAGCAGGCAGATGATAAGAAACGCGGCGGCAGTCATCAGCAGCGCTTCTCCAAAGGTCTCGCGGTAGAACTGCCACAGGGCACGGTGCTGCTTTTTCAGCCATTCCATAGAAGATCAACCCAGCTTGGCGAGGCCGGCCTTCAGGCGGCGCAGCGTCTCATCACGGCCCAGGATCTGGCAGATCTCCACGGCGCCGCCGGGGGTCACCAGCTTGCCGGCGGCGGCGATGCGCACCGGCCACATGAGGGTGGCGTTCTTCACGCCCAGCTGCTCCGCCAGCGCGATCAGGCTGTCGTGGATGGCGTCCGTCGTCCAGTCGGGCAGCTGCTCCAGCATGGGGATGGCAGCCTCCAGCATGGCCTTGCAGACCTCGGGATTGGTCTTGGATTTCTTGTTGGTGAAGAAGTCGATGCCGTATTCGGGGCAGGCGTCGAAGAAATCCACCTTTTCGGGGATCTCCGTCAGCTTCTCGCAGCGGGCCTGCAAAAGCCCGGCGATGGCGGCGATGTCAAAGTCGCCCTTGACGCTCTGGCGGATGTAGGGCTCCGCCACTTTTGCAAAGGCGGCAGGCTCCATGGCCCGCAGATACACGGCGTTAAAGTGATCCAGCTTGGCGATATCGAAGATGGCGGGGGACTTGGAGATGCCGGTCATATCAAAGACCTTGGTCAGATCCTCCAGGGAGAAGATCTCCTGCTCGGCATACCCGCCCTTGGGAGACCAGCCCAGCAGCGCCACATAGTTGAGGATGGCCTCGGTCAGATAGCCCTGGGCCTTCAGATCCTCATAGCTGGGGTCGCCGTGGCGCTTGGACATCTTGTTCTGGGCGTCCCGCATGACGGGGGAGCAGTGGACATAGGTGGGCACCTCCCAGCCGAAGGCGTGGTACAGCAGATCATACTTGGGGGCGGAGGACAGGTATTCGCTGCCCCGCACCACATGGGTGATGCCCATCAGGTGGTCGTCGATCACATTGGCGAAGTTATAGGTGGGCAGGCCGTCCCGCTTCAGCAGCACCTGATCGTCCAGCGTGCTGTTCTCCACGGTGATGTCACCGAAGATGGCGTCGTGGAAGGTGGTGGTGCCCTCAGCGGGGATCTTCTGGCGGATGACATAGGGCTCACCGGCCTCCACCCGCTTCAGAGCCTCCTCCAGCGGCATGTCGCGGCAGGGATCGGCAGCGCGGTCGAACTCGCCGGAATCCTCCTCGGACTCCGCCTTCTCGCAGAAGCAGTAGTACGCGCCGCCCTTTTCCACCAGCAGACGGGCATAATGGCCATAGGTATCCCGGCGCTGGGACTGGATATAGGGAGCCACGGGGCCGCCCACATCGGGGCCTTCATCGTGGTTCAGGCCGCACTCGGCCATGGTGCGGTAGATCACGTCGGTAGCGCCCTCCACCAGGCGGCCCTGGTCGGTATCCTCGATCCGCAGGATGAAGGTGCCGCCGTGATTGCGGGCGATCAGCCAGGTATACAGCGCCGTGCGTAGGTTGCCCACATGCATATAGCCGGTGGGAGACGGCGCGAAGCGGGTACGCACCTTTCCGTGGGGGATTTTTTCCTCCATCTGGGTAAAATAGTTCATATCCATCGCCATAATTTTCTCCTCCGGTTTTTTGACAGATTTACCTATCTATTATATGGTTTTCCGGGGAAAAGTCAATGACATTTCAGGGATTCCATTGATTTTTTGCACCGAATGTGATAGGATAGGAAACGCAAGAAGAATACGGGCCCAAGGCCCGGTAATGTGAGGTAGAAAATGGCTGATACGAAAAAGAGAATTTTCAGCGGCATCCAGCCCTCCGGCGAGCTGACGCTGGGCTCCTATATGGGCGCCATCAAGAATTGGGTGGACTTACAGGACGAGTACGACTGCCTGTATTGCATCGTGGACATGCATGCCATCACCGTGCGGCAGGATCCCGCCACGCTGCGCAAGCGCAGCGTCAACCAGCTGGCCCAGTATATCGCCTGCGGCCTGGATCCCCAGAAGAACATCATGTTCATCCAGAGCCACGTGCCCCAGCACGCGGAGCTGAGCTGGATCCTGGGCTGCTATACCCAGTTCGGCGAGCTGAGCCGCATGACCCAGTTCAAGGCCAAGTCCGCCCAGCACGCCGACAACATCACGGCGGGACTGTTTACCTATCCGGTGCTGATGGCGGCGGATATCCTGCTGTATCAGGCGGATCTGGTGCCGGTGGGCGAGGATCAGCGCCAGCATGTGGAACTGACCCGGGATATCGCCCAGCGCTTCAACAGCGTGTACAGTGATACCTTCGTGCTGCCGGAGGCCTTCATCCCCAAGGTAGGCGCGCGGCTCATGTCTCTGGACGATCCTACCACCAAGATGAGCAAGTCCCTGCCGGACGGCTGCGTGAACCTGATGGACGCTCCCGAGGTCATCATGAAGAAGTTCAAGCGGGCCGTCACCGACTGTGAGACCGCCGTCAAGTACGACAAGGAGAACAAGGCCGGTATCTCCAACCTGCTGACCATCTACTGCGCCGCCACCGGCAAGACGCTGCAGGAGGCCGAGGCGGAGTTCGCCGGTCAGGGCTATGGCGTCTTTAAGCCTGCTGTGGGCGAGGCCGTGGTGGAGCTGCTGCGTCCCATCCGGGAGGAGAGCCAGCGCATCATGGACGACAAGGCCTATCTGGAGAGCGTCTATCAGGAGGGTGCCGAGCGCGCCCGCCGTCTGGCCCAGAAGACACTCAGCAAGGTGCAGCGCAAGGTGGGCTTCGTGGCCGCCAAATAAGCACCAAATGTTTGGAATGTTTCTTGCAAAACCGTTTCAGACCTGTTATAATATCCATTAGGAAACCCCCGGGAGATCCCGGCGATCATTTCAAATCAAAGAAAGGAACATCGTCATTATGATCTATACGACTGAGGTTCAGCATATGTGTCCTGTGGCTAAGGGCGCTTATCACGGCCCCGCTCCCATCCCCGAAGAAGGCAAGTGGGTACAGGCCAAGGAGATCAGCGACATCTCCGGTTTTACCCATGGTATCGGCTGGTGCGCTCCCCAGCAGGGCGCCTGCAAGCTGACCCTGAATGTGAAGAACGGCGTCATTGAGGAGG
>CAVHKA010000113.1:0-6466 GCA_963636325.1 Agathobacter sp.
GCAGCAGCTCGCCCACGCAGCGCAGGCGGCGGTTGCCCAGATGGTCGATATCGTCACGGGTGACAAGGCCATAGGCCAGCGCGTTCATATAGTTGATGGACGCGAAGATATCGTCGATGATGATGTGCTTGGGCACCAGCTGGTCGGCGTGCAGACGGCACTGTTCCACCAGCTCCTCGCCCTGATACTGGCCCAGCAGCTCCTGCAGCACGTCGAAGCGGACGCGCTCCTTGATGCCGCACTCCTTGCGGGGATCGAAGTCCACATAGCGGGACATGTCGCACATACCGTTGGAGGTGATCTTCAGCACCTTGCCGGTATCCAGCGTGACGGTGACCTCCTTCACGCCGATGGCGTCCATCTCGGCGCAGTCATCGGCGGTCAGCACGCGGCCTTCCTCGAACAGCAGCTCGCCGGTGGCGGGATCGGCCACGGGCTCGTGCAGCATCTGGCCCTTGGCGCGGGCCCAGAAGGTCAGCTTCTTGTTGAACTTATAGCGGCCCACGGTGCTCAGGTCATAGCGCCGGGGATCGAAGAACAGGTTCTGGATCAGGGTCTGGGCGGAATCCACCGTGGGAGGCTCGCCGGGACGCAGCTTGCGGTAGATCTCCAGCAGCGCCTCCTCGTAGGTCTTGCAGGTATCCTTTTCCAGCGTAGCCACGATGCGGCGGTCGTCGCCGAAGCGCTCCAGGATCTCGCCGTCGGTCTTCAGGCCCAGGGCGCGGATCAGGCAGGTGATGGGCAGCTTGCGGTTCTTGTCGATACGGACCCAGAACACCTCGCTGGTGTCGGTCTCGTACTCCAGCCACGCGCCGCGGTAGGGGATGACGGTGCTGGTCAGCAGGGGCAGATCGGTCTTGAGGTCGATCTCCTTGCCGTAGTAGATGCCGGGGGAGCGGACGATCTGGCTGACCACCACGCGCTCGGCGCCGTTGATGACGAAGGTGCCGGAGTGGGTCATCAGGGGGAAGTCGCCCATGAAGATCTCCTGCTCCTTGATCTCGCCGGTCTCCTTGTTGTGCAGGCGCACCTTCACCTTCATGGGGGCGGCATAGGTGGCGTCACGGGCCTTGCACTCCTCCACGTCGTACTTGGGCTTCTCGTCCATGGTGTAATCAATGAAGCTCAGCTCCAGATTACCGGCATAGTCCGAGATCACGTCCACGTCGGAGAATACCTCCCGCAGTCCGGTCTCCAGGAACCACTTGTAGGAATCCTTCTGGATCTCCAGCAGGTTGGGCATTGCCACCACTTCTTCGTGGCGGGCAAAGTTCTTGCGCACTGTCTTGCCGTAATACTTGTCCTTGGCCATGTCATCACGCCTTTCTGTTTGTTGTGCCGCCTCCGCCGCTGCCGCCGTTCCCACCGGCGACGGGCCTTGGCCGCTGTATTTTCAAATTTTCTGAACGGTATTGGCGCCGCCTTTTGATACACGCGGTCTTGTTGGCACTTTTGCCGAAAACTCCTTGTATTTCCCTCTTGGCGGTGGTATACTGAGCATGTAAAAGGGGATATGTCCCCATCATCTCAATATAAGCGTCTTAGTTTACCATATTTTTGATGGCATGTCAAGATAAAGTACAGGCAGCGGCAAAATATTTTGCCGCTGCTTTTTTCTGTCAAAGGGGAGTGCTTTCCGCCGAAAGCACTCCCCTTTTTCCTTTATTCCGTCGGCCCCACGTATTTGTACCAGATCTCCGTGATGTAGCCGATGCTGCCGTCGGAGTACTCCACATGGCAGCGCACCTCCATATATGCCGCGTCCGGCGCCGACGCCGTGGGGAACACCCGCTCCACCTGACGCAGCACCACGTCGTTCAGATACGCCTGTCCGCCCTTGAAATAGGCGTCGCTGCCATAAAAATGCACCGAATCCACCGTGCACTCGTCCCGATTCAGGTTCTCGTTATAGGTCAGCCCCTTGGCGATCAGCCGGTTCTTCCCCAGCTTCTCGGCCGCGGCGCAGTCATAGTTTTTGGTAGCCTCCACCATTTTCTGTCCCGAGGGCGCGGGGCCGCCGTCCTCCGTCCAGTGATCCGGCAGCGTCTCATTGTCAGAGGAGGTCTTCTCCTGTTCTCCGGTCTGCTGCTCCTCTTTCTTATCCTGCAGGGCAGCGGACTTTTCCGTCTGCGCCTGCTGCTTTTCATTGTTGGGCTCCGGCGTCTGCCGGCCGCTTTCCACAACAGTCCCCTCCGGCAGCTGCGGCTCCTGCGGCGGCGCGGTCACCATCACTGTGCCGGAGGGATCACCGGGCTCCTCCACGTCTGCGCTCTCCGCCGCCTTGCTGCCGCAGGCGGCCAGCATCAACAGCAGTGCCAGCCCCAGCGCCAATACCACGTACTTTTTCATCTCTCTATCCTCCGTTCATGCGTTTTCCGTCCGTTCCAACAGCACGACGCTCTCCACATGTGCCGTTCGTGGGAACAGATCCACCGCGGCGGCGCGGGCGGCGGTATAGCCGTGCTCCGCGAAGCGCTTCACGTCCCGGCCCAGCGTGGCCGGGTCGCAGGAAACATAGACGATGCGTTTGGGCGACATGGCAGCCGCCGCGTCCACCACCTCCGGGGCAAGGCCCTTGCGGGGCGGGTCGACGCAGATCACGTCGGGCCGCAGGCCGCGACGGGCCAGCTCCGCCGCTGTCTCCTTGGCATCGCCGCAGAAGAACTCCACGTTCTCCACGCCGTTGGCTTTGGCGTTCTGCCATGCGTCGTCGATGGCCTCCGGCACGATCTCCGCGCCGATGGCCTGTTTACAGTGCCGGGCCATGCACAGGGTGATGGTCCCCGCGCCGCAATAGAGGTCCAGCCCCGTCTCCTCTCCCGTCAGGGCGGCAAACTCCACCGCCTTGCGGTACAGCACCTCCGCCTGCGCCCGGTTCACCTGATAGAAGGATGGCACGCTGAGCCGGAAGGTCAGGCCCCACAGGGTATCCCGCAGGGTATCCTCGCCCCACAGGGCGCGGTAGCTGTCGCCCAGGATCACGTTGCCCTTCTTACGGTTTACGCCCCACACGACGCCCACCGCATTGGGGACGGCCTGACGCAGCAGCGCCACCAGCTCCGGCTCATGGGGCGCACGCTCGCCGTTGCCCAGCAGACAGATGAGGCTCTCCCCCGCCCCGTTGGTGCGGACATACAGATGCCGCAGCAGGCCCCGGCCCGTTTCCTCGTCATAGCAGGGCACCCGGAACTGCCGGATATACTGCCGCACCGCCCGCGCCGCCGCGTCGGCCTCCGGCCGCTGGATCAGACACCGCTCCACGCCGATGACCTCGTGGCTGCGGGCGCGGTAGAACCCCACCGTGCCGTTGGGCGCAATGGGATACTGGCTCTTGTTGCGGTAGTGGGCCGTGTCCGCCGCGCCCAGAATTTCCTCCACCTGCACGGCGCTGCCGCCGATGCGGCTCAGGGCGTCCTGCACCCGCTGCCGCTTGGCGGACAGCTCCTCGGCGTAGTCCATATGCCGGAAGTCGCAGCCGCCGCATTTGCCGTAATAGGGGCAGTCCGGCTCCCGCCGGTGCTCGGACGGCATATGGATGGCGGTCACCTTGCCGAAGGCGGCATGCTTCAGTACCTTCATGATGAGGATGTCGCAGTCCTCGCCCCGGATGGCACGATGAACGAACACCACCTGCCCGTTGACGCGGGCAATGCCCAGCCCCTCGGAGGAATAGCCCTCGATGACCGCCCGGACGGTCTGATTTTTTTGCAGCGTTTCCATGTGACCTCTTTCTCGAAAATAGGGGAAGCCACCGGCTTCCCCTATTCAAAATAATATGTTTTCTCCGATTTTCTGTATAGGCCAAAGCCTCCCTTGTGTAAAGGGAGGTGGCGCGAAGCGCCGGAGGGATTGTGAGCAGGCAGTATTGCACCTGACCTCATTCCCGTTATGGGACAACCCCTCAGTCAGCCTTGCGGCTGACAGCTCCCCTTACACAGGGGAGCCTTGAAGCATGGTTTCTGCTATTCTTATTCTCAATATCAGAACTCGAACTTCTCCGTGATCTTGCGGATGGCCTCGGCCATCGCGCCAAGGGTCTTGTTGTCCCGGCCCTTGCTGCGGCGCACCAGCGCCTGCAAAGCGTCCATGGCCTGCAGAAGCTTCTGATAGACCACACCGGCCCGGCTGCCCTGACCATCGAACACGGTCTTCTTGCGCTCCGGCAGGAAACCCTTGGCCAACTGGGTGCAGGTGATGAGATCGTACTCCTCCGTATACTGGGGCGCGTGGGCGTCAAAGCCCATGGCGCTGACGGTCTCAGCAAACAGGGGCGCTACCTCCCGGTCGCCGTGGACGATGAACACATGCTGGGGCTTGGGCTCCTTGAAGTGGGAGATCCAGTCCAGCAGATGATCCCGGTCAGCGTGGGAGCTGAGGCCCTGGAAATTGACGATCTTGGCACGGACGGCCACGTCCTCACCGAACAGCTTCACGCTGGCGGCGCCGTCCAACAGGGTGCGGCCCAGCGTACCGGGAGACTGGAAGCCCACGAACACCACAGCGCTGTCGGCACGCCACAGGTTATACTTCAGGTGGTGGCGGATACGGCCCGCGTCGCACATGCCGCTGGCGGAAATGATGACCTTGGGTGTATGATCCATGTTCAGCAGCTTGGATTCCTCCACCGACTCCGTCAGGTGCAGTCCAGGGAAGTTGAACATATGGGTGCCGTCCTGCACCAGCGCCAGCGCCTCCTCATCCAGATAGCCCCGGAGGTCTCCGCAGAAGATGCTGGTGGCGGACTTGGCCAGAGGCGAGTCCACATACACCGGGAAGTCCTGCACAGAGGTCACCAGGTGGCGGTCCTTGATCTCCCGGATGAAATACAGCAGCTCCTGGGTACGGCCCACGGCGAAGGAGGGGATCACCACATTGCCGCCCTTACCCAGCGTCTCGTCGATGATCCGGGCCAGATCGTCGGTATAGCTCCATACCTCGGTGTGGTTGCGGTTGCCGTAGGTGCTCTCCATCACCACATAGTCCGCGCCGCCGAAGAACTGGGGGTCCCGGATGATGGGCTGATCCACGTTGCCGATGTCGCCGGAGAACACGATGTTCCGCTTCTCGCCGCCCTCGGTCAGCTCCATGAGGATGGAGGCGCTGCCCAGCAGGTGGCCCGCGTCGATGAAGGTGGCCTTCACGCCCTCGCACACGTCCACGGTCTGGTTATACTCGCAGGTCTGCAAAAATTCCGGCACCCGCATGGCGTCCGCCACGGTATACAGCGGCTCCACATCGGGACGGCCGGCACGCTGGTTCTTGCGGTTCTGATACTCGGCGTCGCTCTCCTGAATGTGGGCGGAGTCCGCCAGCATGATGTTCAGCAGGTTGGCCGTCAGCCGGGTGGTGATGATCTTCCCCTGGAAGCCATTCTTGATCAGCATGGGGATACGGCCGGAGTGGTCGATATGGGCGTGGGTCACCAGCACCGCGTCGATGCTGCCGGGATGGAAGGGCAACGTGGCGTTGTCCACCTCGTCCCGTCCCTGCTGCAGGCCACAGTCGATGAGAATATGCTTTCCGTTTACCTCCAGACAATGGCAGCTGCCGGTGACGCACTGGTCAGCGCCGAAAAAGCTCAGCTTCATGGCGTACATCCTTTCCAAAAAGTTCACAGTTTCGTTTCACATTTCTGCTATGATAGGTGTTATAGTATTGTACCACTCTTTTCCGCCGTAGGCAAGCCGGAACTTGCCATAGGCTATGGTTCGTCAAATTTCCTTTGCATATACGGAATAGATATGGTATACTGATATTTGTATCATTATGCGACAGCGAATTCTTTTCACAGAAAGGATCAAAATATATGGGACTGATCACCAAAATTTTCGGAACCTATTCCGAACGTGAGCTGAAATCCATCTGGCCCATCGTCCACAAGATCGAGGGCATGGAGGAGGAATACAAGGCGCTGACCGACGCGCAGTTACAGGCCAAGACGCCGGCGTTCAAGGAGCGTCTCGCCAACGGCGAGACGCTGGACGACATCCTGCCGGAGGCCTTTGCCACCGTCCGCGAGGCGGCGGACCGCGTGCTGGGCATGCGTCCCTATCCGGTGCAGCTGGTGGGCGGCATCGTGCTGCATCAGGGCCGCATCGCTGAGATGAAGACCGGTGAAGGTAAGACGCTGGTGGCCACGCTGCCCGCCTACCTGAACGCGCTGACGGGCAAGGGCGTCCACATCGTCACCGTCAACGACTATCTGGCCAAGCGTGACTCGGAGTGGATGGGCAAGGTACACCGCTTCCTGGGCCTGACCGTGGGTCTTATTATCCACGACCTCAGCAAGGAGGAGCGGCAGAAGGCCTATCAGGCCGACATTACCTACGGCACCAACAATGAGATGGGCTTCGACTACCTGCGTGACAACATGGCTATCTACGCCAGTGAGCAGGTGCAGCGGGGCCACAGCTTCGCCATCGTGGACGAGGTGGACTCCATCCTGATCGATGAGGCCCGCACCCCC
>CAVHKA010000114.1:0-6463 GCA_963636325.1 Agathobacter sp.
CGCCGCGCGGTCTGTAACACAATTCGCAGCTCCGGCGTCGCGGATCAGCACACGCTGAAGATCTTCCATGTGTTACAAGCAGAAAAGCCGATGCTCCTGCACCGGCTTCCTGCTCCACGATAAACATTTTTTGTCATTTGTCAATTTTCTTCTTGACATTCACCAGAAAATTACAAAAAATGTATGGAGCGGTGATCTTCACCGCTCCATACGCCGTTTAATCCCGGTTTTCGTACTTCCGCAGCTGCCGCTCAAATTCCTCGCAGCGGGGGCAGCTGACTGTCACCGGCTCCCCCGTGCGGGGATGGAGGAACCGCAGCTCCACCGCCTGTAAGCACTGGCCCGTCAGGCCGGGGACGGGCTTCTTCGCGCCGTACACCGTGTCCCCCAGAATGGGATGGCCGATGTAGGCCATATGGACGCGGATCTGATGGGTGCGGCCCGTCTCCAGACGGCAGCGCACATGGGTGACGCCGTTATAGCGGGCAATGACCTCCCAGTGGGTCACGGCACGGCGGCCATTGCGGGTGTTGACCGCCATCTTCTTCCGGTCGGTGGGATGCCGCCCGATGGGCGCGTCCACGGTGCCGCTGTCCTCCCGGAGATTGCCCGTCACCAGACATTCGTAGGTGCGGGCGAGAGTATGGTCGCTGAGCTGGGCGCTGAGGGCCAGATGGGCCGCGTCGTTCTTGGCGGCGATGATCAGGCCGCTGGTGTCCCGGTCGATGCGGTGAACGATGCCGGGGCGCTTTTCGCCGCCGATGCCGGACAGAGAGTCGCCACAGTGGTGCAGCAGGGCGTTCACCAGCGTGCCGTCAGGATGGCCCGGCGCGGGATGCACCACCAGACCGGCGGGCTTGTTCACCACGATCACGTCCGCGTCCTCATACACCACGTCCAGCGGGATGTCCTGGGCCTCCACGGCGGTCTCCTCCGCCTCGGGACGGCTGACCTCAATGGTCTCATTCCCGGCAAGGCGGTAGTTCTTGGCGGCGGGAACACCTTTTACCAGCACATCGCCGCTTTCCAGCAGTCTGGCGGCGGCGCTGCGGGTCAGGCCCTCCACATGGACGGCCAGCCACGCATCAATGCGGGCGTTCCGGTCTTCACTTGTTGCCGTCAGCGTCAGATGCATCGTTTTTCTTCCTCGCGTCGTATTTTTCGTAGAACCACAGGTAGTACACCGCGCCCAGGATCACGCCCGCCACCACGAAGCAGTCGGCCAGATTGAACACCGGATAGTCAAACAGCAGCAGGTCGAACATATCCACCACATAGCCGTGGACGATGCGGTCGATGATATTGCCCACGCCGCCGCCCAGGATCAGCACGGCGGCCGCTACGCCCAGCGGATGGCGCACGATGCGCCGGATCAGCAGATAGGCCACGGCGATCATCAGCGCCGCCGTCACCAGGATCAGCATGGCCGTTTTTCCGGAGAAGCTGGACCATGCCGCGCCGTAGTTGTGTACGCGGGTCAGCTGCATGAAGCCCGGCAGGAACGCCGTGCTTTCACCCAGCGCCAGATGATGCACCGTCCAGCTTTTCAGCAGCTGGTCGCAGCCCACCAGCACCAGGATCACGACGGTATACAGAACATAGATCATATGAAATCCCTCGTTGCAAATTCAGAGTACCCCCATCATAGCGCATGACGGCGGAATTTGCAACTTTTATTCTGCGCGTTTCTTGTATTGCGGTTTTGAATATGGTATAATACCATGATCAAATATCGCCCTGCGCGCCGCGCCGGGTGAAGGAGGTACCCTTGGAACGAAAGAATGTGGTCCTGTCTGACGCGGATATGGAGCGTCAGCGGGAGTTTACCGAAAAAATAAAAGAGCTGCACCAACAGCGGGGCAAGACCGTCCGGGCGCTGGTGGACACCTTCGGCTGCCAGCAGAATGTGGCCGACAGCCAGCACATCATGGGCATGCTGGAGGCCATGGGCTGTGAATTCGTCACCGAGCTTGCCCAGGCCGACATCATCGTGCTGAACACCTGCGCCATCCGTGACCACGCGGAAAAGCGGGTCTACGGCAATCTGGGCGCCCTGACCCACACCAAGAAGGCCAACCCGGAGCAGATCATCTGCCTGTGCGGCTGCATGGCCCAGCGGCCCGAAGTGGCGGAAAAGGTGCGTAAGTCCTACCGCCACGTTGACCTGGTGTTCGGCCCGCAGGCCCTGTGGAAATTTCCGGAGCTTCTCTGGCAGGTCTATACCCGCCGGGGCCGGGTGTTCTCCGTGGAGGATGAGCACGGCTCCATTGCCGAGGGCATGCCAGTGGTCCGTGAGGGCCGCACCCGCGCGTGGGTCAGCATCATGTACGGCTGCAACAACTTCTGCTCCTACTGCATCGTGCCCTATGTCCGTGGCCGCGAGCGCAGCCGCGACCCGGAGCAGATCATCCGTGAGGTGCGGGAATTGGCCGCCGAAGGGTACAAGGAGATCACCCTGCTGGGCCAGAACGTCAACTCCTACGGAAAAGACCTTGGCACCGGCTATGATTTTGCCGACCTTCTGGCCGCATTGGACGAAATTCCCGGCGACTATCTCATCCGCTTCATGTCCTCCCAGCCCAAGGACGCCAGCTTCAAGCTGTTCGACACCATGGCCCGGTGTAAGCATGTGGCAAAGCAGCTGCACCTTCCCGTGCAGTCCGGCTGCGACCGGGTGCTGCGGGCCATGCACCGCCCCTATGACAAGGCCCGGTACTTAGAACTCATCACCTACGCCCGCAAGGTCATGCCGGAGCTGGTGCTGACCAGTGATGTCATCATCGGCTTCCCCGGCGAGACGGAGGCCGAGGCCATGGAGACGGTGGCGCTGGTGGAGCAGGTGCGGTTCGATGCCCTATTCACCTTCATTTTCTCGCCCCGGCCAGGAACGCCTGCCGCCAAGATGGACGACCCCGTTCCCCGTGCGGAAAAGCAGGTATGGTTCGACCGGCTGTGCGACGCCCAGAACAAGATCTCCGAGGAGATCCACGCCCAATATGTAGGCCGCACCCTCCGCTGCCTCATCGACGGCGAGAGCGACGACAGCCGCTGGCCTCTGACGGCCCGCACCGCCGGAGGACGGCTGGTGCATCTGGTGGGCGACAAGGCCGCCATCGGCACTTATCACGATGTAAAGATCACCGACAGCAACACCTGGGCGCTGTTCGGCGAGATGGTATAAGCTTTGAAAGGAGTCCCCTATGGCAGAACTGACCCCCATGATGCAGCAATACCTGCAAATAAAGGAACAGAATCAGGACGCCATCCTGTTCTTCCGCCTGGGTGACTTCTATGAGATGTTCGGCGCTGACGCAAAAACGGCGTCCCGCGAGCTGGATCTGACGCTGACCAGCCGGGACAAGAGCAAGGACAAGCCCGCTGAGGAACGGATGCCCATGTGCGGTGTGCCCTACCACGCGGCAGACGCCTATATTGCCCGGCTTATCGCCAAGGGCTATAAGGTGGCCATCTGCGAGCAGACGGAGGACCCCGCTCAGGCCAAGGGCCTGGTGAAGCGGGACATCATCCGCGTGGTGACCCCCGGCACGGTGATCGACAGCGCCTGTCTGGACGAGGGCCGCTCCAACTTCTGCGCCGGCATCTATCTGGACGACGACTACACCGCCGTGTGCGTCTGCGACATCACCACCGGCAAGGCCCACGCCACCGCTTTTTCCGGCGGCGAGCGCGTGAAGCAGCTCATCAACGAGCTGGGCCGCTTTACCCCTGCCGAGGCGGTGGTCAACGAGACGGCCTTCTTTGATGAAACGCTCCACAGCTTTTTACAGGACAAGCTGAACTGCCATCTGGAAAAGCTTCCTTCGGGCCGCTTCCAGATGGAGGCTGCCGAGCGGCTGATCCGCCGCCAGTTCGGTGACGACGCGCTGCACCGTCTGCCCCGGGATAACCCGGCGGTATTTCTGGCGCTGGGCGCGCTGCTGAGCTACCTGCACGAGACGCAGAAGACCGACCTGTCCCATGTGGACGATCTGGAATACTACCGCCGGGGCCAGTTCATGGAGCTGGACCTAACGGCCCGACGCAATCTGGAGCTGACCGAGACACTTCGCAGCAAGGAGAAGAAGGGCAGCCTTCTGTGGGTGCTGGACAAGACGAAAACCGCCATGGGCGGCCGCATGATGCGCTCGTGGCTGGAGCGGCCCCTGCTGTCCGTCACGGAGATCGACCGGCGCAATGCCGCCGTGGCGGCGCTGGCCGAGAACACCATGGCCCGCGAGGAACTGATACTGGCCCTGCAGGGCATTTCCGACATGGAGCGTCTGGTGGGCCGCATCGTATACGGCACGGCAGGCGGCCGGGATCTGGTATCCCTCCGCGCCGCCATGGAGCGCCTGCCGCAGGTGAAGGCCCAGCTGTCCTGTTTTGACAAGGGCCGCCTGCACCAACTGAACGGGGAGCTGGATGATCTGAACGATCTGGCCGCCCTCATCGGCCAGACGCTGGTGGACGAGCCGCCCTTTTCCGTCCGGGAGGGCGAGATGATCCGGGAGGGCTTCGACCCGGAGGTGGACCGTCTGCGGAGCATCCTCCACGGCGGCAAGGACGTGATCGTCCGCATGGAGGCCTCCGAAAAGGAAAAGACCGGCATCCGCACCCTGAAGATCGGCTACAACAAGGTGTTCGGCTACTACATCGAGGTGTCCAACTCCTTCAAGGATCAGGTGCCGGAAAGCTACATCCGCAAGCAGACGCTGGTCAACGGCGAACGGTACATCACCCAGGCGCTGAAGGATTTGGAGCACGACATCCTCTCCGCCAACGACCGCATCACGGCGCTGGAATACCAGCTGTTCACCGATCTGCGGCTGCATATCGCCGCCCAGGCCGCGCGGGTGCAGCAGGCCGCCGCGCTGGTGGCGGAGCTGGACGCCCTGTGCTCGCTGGCCGCCGTGGCGGTGAAGAACAACTACTGCTGCCCCGTGGTGGACGAGTCCGGCGTCATCGAGATCCACGACGGCCGCCATCCGGTGGTGGAGCAGATGCGGCGTGACAGCATGTTCGTTCCCAACGACACCTACATGGGGGCCAAGGACGACCGGGTGGCCATCATCACCGGCCCCAACATGGCCGGTAAATCCACCTACATGCGTCAGGTGGCGCTGATCGTGCTGATGGCGCAGATCGGCTCGTTCGTTCCCGCCCGCGCCGCCCGCATCGGCGTGGTGGACCGCATTTTCACCCGCATCGGCGCCAGCGACGACCTGTCCGCCGGACAGTCCACCTTCATGGTGGAGATGACGGAGGTCAGCGACATCCTCAAGTCCGCCACGGCGGACAGCCTGCTGATCCTGGACGAGATCGGCCGGGGCACCTCCACCTTCGACGGCATGAGCATCGCCCGGGCGGTGCTGGAATACTGCGCCGACCCCAAGCGCCTGGGGGCCAAGACCCTGTTTGCCACCCACTATCACGAGCTGACCGCCATGGAGGGGACCCTCCCCGGCGTGAAGAACTATAACATCGCCGTCCGCACCCGGGGGGAGGAGATCGTGTTCCTGAGGAAGATCGTCCCCGGCGGCGCGGACCGCAGCTACGGCATCGAGGTGGCCAAGCTGGCGGGCCTGCCGGAGGCGGTGGTGTCCCGGGCCAGAAAGATCCTCCGGCAGCTGGAGGAGGAGTCCGGCCGTCCGGCGGCAGCCCCCGCTCCCCGGGAGGACCAGGTGTCCTTTGCCGCCGTGGCCGAGGGAGAGGTCATCGACCGGCTGCGCCGGGCTCAGGTGGACTCCCTGACGCCCCTGGAGGCCCTGCAGCTGCTGTATGAGCTGAAAAAGAAGCTGACGTAACACGAAAGGACAACGCTATGCCTGATATTCAATGCCTGCCCCGGCACGTGGCGGACCTGATCGCCGCCGGCGAGGTGGTGGAGCGGCCCGCCAGCGTGGCCAAGGAGCTGCTGGAAAACGCCCTGGACGCCGGGGCCACCGCCATCGTGGCGGAGGTGCAGCACGGGGGCCTCACCTATCTGCGGATGACGGACAACGGCTGCGGCATCGCGCCCCAGCAGCTGCCCACGGCGTTTCTGCGCCATGCCACCAGCAAGCTGCGCACTGCCGGGGACCTGGCTGCCATTGGCACCCTGGGCTTCCGGGGGGAGGCGCTGGCGGCCATCTCCGCCGTGTCCCGGGTGGATATTTTCACCCGCCAGACCGGGGCCCAGACCGGGGCCTCCCTGCATCTGGAGGGGGGCGTGCCGGGCCAGGTGGAGGAGATCGGGTGCCCGGAGGGCACCACCATCTGCGTGCGGGACCTGTTTTACAACACCCCCGCCCGGATGAAATTCATGAAAAAGGACAGCGCCGAGGGAGCCGCCGTGGCGGGCATCGTCCAGCACCTGGCCCTGAGCCATCCGGAGGTGTCCTTCAAGCTGCTGCGGGACGGGGCCGAGGTGCTCCACACCCCCGGCGACGGGCAGCTGCTGTCCGCCGTATACGCGGCCATGGGC
>CAVHKA010000115.1:0-5222 GCA_963636325.1 Agathobacter sp.
ATCCAGCACAAGGCTGGTATGCAGGATTCCGAGTGCATCATCGCCGTCAACAAGAACGAGACCGCTCCCATCTTCGAGGTTGCCGATTACGGCATCACCGGCGACCTGTTCAAGGTCGTTCCCGAGCTGATCGAGTCCATCAAGGCCGCCAAGGCTGCCAAGTAATAACGCTTTCTTCCTTCTCTTCTTACATTGCAGGTACACTCCACGGCCCGCGGGCAGGCTATCCCTCCTACATCACAAAACAGCCTTTTTACTCAGCGAACCATGATTTTTGGAAAGCTTGCTCATCTCTACCGACACCAAAACTGTACCGATTTTAGCGACTTTCAGCCTGCTCCGGGTCTGGAGCATCTGCAACGCAGGAGAATTTTTATATGTGATATTGCCCGGAAGGGCGGCAAATAGAACAGAACAAGACAATCAAAAAACGAGGAGGTATACACATGACAGAAATTCGCTGGCACGGACGCGGCGGTCTGGGCGCGTTCACCGCGGCACGACTGCTGGGCTGTGCCGTATCGCTTTTCGAGGGGAAATACGCTCTGGCGTTTCCCTCCTTCGGCCCGGAGCGCCGCGGCGCACCGGTGTTCGCCTTTACCCGCATCGACGACAAGGCCATCACCGACCGCAGCGAGGTGGTCTCCTGCGACTGTGCCGTGGTGCTGGATGATACCCTGTTCGGCGATCCCGTCAAGAACGGACTGAAGCCCGGCGCCACCGTCATCATCAACACCACCAAGGACAAGTACCAGTTCGCCATTGACGGTGTGCAGGTGGTCACCGTGGACGCCACGGGTCTGGCGCTGGAAATTCTGGGCCGTTCCATCACCAACGTGCCCCTGCTGGGCGCGCTGATCGCCGCCACCGGCATCACCAGCATCCCCGCCGTGGAGGCCGCAATCGACGACCAGCTGGCTCCCAAGCTGCGGGAGAAGAACAAGAAACTGCTGAACAAGACCTATGAGCTCGTAAAGGAGGCGCTGTAAATGGAAAGACCTCTGGCTGATTTGACCTATGTTGTGAAGGAGCTGCCTCTTGGCCCGTCCTTCCCCACCGGACAGCTGCACGACATCAGCTCCGGCATGCGTACCTTCCGTCCTGTTATCGACACCGAGAAATGCGTCAAGTGCCTGCGCTGTTTTCTGGTCTGTCCCGATGGCGCTATCGACAAGTCCGGCGCCGCTCTGGAGATCGACTATGACTACTGCAAGGGCTGCGGCGTGTGCAACCGCGCCTGCAAGCTGGGCGCTATCACCATGATCAAGGAGGCTGAAGTATGAGCGGAAAGCTGTTTGTTTCCGGCGACGAGGCTGTGGCACTGGCCGTGCGTCAGGCAAAGCCCCATGTGATCGCCGCCTACCCCATCACCCCGCAGACCATCGTGGTGGAGCGCCTGTCCGACTTCGTGGAGGACGGCTCTCTGGAGAGCGAATACCTGTATGTGGAGTCTGAGCACAGTGCCATGTCCGCCTGCCTTGGTGCCAGCGCCATGGGTGCTCGTGCCTTTACCGCTACCTCCAGCCAGGGCCTGCTGTACATGGTGGAGGGTCTCCACTACGCCAGCGGCTCCCGTTTCCCCATTGTGATGATGAACGCCAACCGTTCCATCGCCACCCCCTGGAACATCTACGGCGACCAGCGCGACTCTCTGGCTGAGCTGGAATCCGGCTGGGTACAGCTGTACGCCGAGAACGCCCAGGAGGCCTACGACACCATCCTGCAGGCCTATAAGATTGCCGAGGACCCGGAAGTCATGCTGCCTGTCATGGTGAACCTGGACGGCTTTGTACTGACCCACACCTACGAACTGGTGAGCCTGGCCGAGCAGGGCAAGGTGGATGCCTACATCCCCTATCAGAGGTTCGAAAACCGTCTGGATCTGGACGCGCCCCGCGGCACCTGCATTACCGCCGGCCCTCCGTACAACATGGAGTTCCGCTATCAGCAGCACCAGGCCACCCTGAAGGCTGCCGAGAAGGTCAACGAAGCCGACGCGGAGTTTGGCAAGCTGTTCGGCCGCAGCTACGGCGGCATGGTGGAGGCCTATCGCTGCGATGACGCCGAGGCCATCCTTATCACCCTGGGCAGTGTGGCCGGTACCACCCGCTGCGTGGTGGACGCCCTGCGTGAGCAGGGCAAGAAGGTGGGCCTGCTGAAGATCCGCTGCATGCGTCCCTTCCCCAGCAAGGAAGTGGCCGAGATCGTGAAGAACGCCAAGTTCGTGGGCGTGCTGGAAAAGGACATCAGCTTCGGCTTTGAGGGCGTTGTCTACACCGACGTGTGCTCCGCGCTGAAGAGCGCCGCCGTGGACATTCCCGCCGCCAACTATGTGGGCGGTCTGGGCGGCCGCAGCATCTCCAAGGCCGACATCGAGGGCATCTATACCGAACTACTGAACGGCAGCGCCAAGGTTGGCGAAGCCAACTTTGTGAATCTGAGGAGGGATATTTGTGGCGCTTAACGCAAGGACGATCACCAATAAGGAATATTTCTACGGTCATAAGGCATGCGGCGGCTGCGGAGCGGCGCTGGCCATCCGTCTGGCCCTGAAGGTGCTGGGCGACCGCGCCATCGCGGTGATCCCCCCCAACTGCATGTCCACCGTGGCATTCATCTATCCCCACATGCCCCTGTTCGTTAACGGAATCGTTCCGCCTTTTGCTGCTACAGCATCTACAATGAGCGGTGTTTTGGCCGGTGCAAAGGCGCAGGGGCTTGAGGACTACCATGTGGTAGGCTTCGCCGGTGACGGCGGCACCGCCGATATCGGTTTGCAGGCCCTGTCCGGCATGATCGACCGCAATGACAAGGCCATCTTCATCTGCTACGACAACGAGGCCTACATGAACACCGGCGTGCAGAAGTCCGGCCTGACCCCCTACGGCATGAAGACCACCAATACCCCCTCCGGCAGCCGCATCCACGGCAGCCAGTCCAGCAAGAAGCGCATGTTCGAGATCGTGGCCGCCCACGGCATCCCCTACGCCGCTACCGCCTCCCTGGGCTATCCCGAGGACTACCTGGCCAAGGTGGAAAAGGCCATGAACACCGACGGCACTTCCTACATCCATGTGATGGCGCCCTGTCCCACCGGCTGGGGCACCGCCTCCGACGTGACCGTGGACATCGGCAAGGAGGCCGTGGACTGCGGATTGTGGTATCTGGCCGAGTTCGAGAACGGTAAGTTCACCGTCAACCGTGATCCCAAGGAGTTCTCCTCTGTGGAGGATTATCTGAAGAAGCAGAGCCGTTTCACCAATCTGGACGACCATGACCTCGAGCGCATCATCGCCGAGCGCGACGCCACATGGCAGCGCATCCGCAACGACTGGGTGAAGTAAGGAGAAAACCATGGAACTGCGTATTTCTGAGCTTGCCAAGCAGTACCCCGCCTCCGGCATCCGCAAGATGTTCGATCTGGCAGCGGGCTACGACGATGTGATCGCCCTGACGCTGGGCGAGCCCAACTTCGAGACGCCGGCCTACATCAAGGAGGCCGCCAAGAAGGCGCTGGACGAGAACTACACCCACTACGCCCCTAACGCGGGTCTGCCGGTGCTGCGTCAGGCGGTGGCTGACCGCTACCAGTCCTACTGGGACGGCTACAAGGCCGACAACGTGGTGGTGACCGTGGGCGCTCTGGAGGGCCTGACCCTGTGCCTGCTGGCGCTGCTGAACCGGGGCGACGAGATCCTCGTGCCCGACCCCTGCTTCGCCAACTACTACGGTCAGGCCATGATCGCCGGTGCCAAGGCGGTGCCGGTGCCCGCCCACGAGGAGAACGGCTTCAACATGACCGCCGCCGACGTGGAGAAATGCATCACCCCGCAGACCCGCGCTGTCATCCTGAACTCTCCCTGCAACCCTACCGGCGCGGTGATGAGCAAGGAGGACGTGCTGGCCATCGCCGAGGTGGTGAAGAAGCACGACCTGTGGGTGTTCTCCGACGAGCCCTACGATGCCATCGTCTACGACGGCGTGGAGGCCTTCTCCATGGCCCAGGTGGACGATGTCCGGGATCACGTCATCGTGCTGAACAGTTTCTCCAAGACCTATGCCATGACCGGCTGGCGCGTGGGCTATCTGCTGGTGCCCGACGCCGCCTATGTGCCCAAGTTCGCCGCGCTGCAGGAGGGACTGGTATCCTGCGTGTCCAGCTTCTCTCAGGTGGCCTGCGCCGAGGCACTGAAAAACACCGAGTGCGTCAAGTCCATGCTGGCGGACTATACCCGCCGCCGTGACATTCTGGTGGATGGCATCAATGCCATCCCCGGCTTCACCTGCGCCAAGCCCAAGGGCAGCTTCTACGCCTTTGTCAACATCAAGGCCTTCGGCAAGACCTCTCAGGAGTTCGCCGAGGAGCTGATCCGCGGCGCCCGCGTCATCTGCGTGCCCGGCACCGCCTTCGGCGCTATGGGTGAGGGCTACCTCCGTCTGGTGTTCGCCAACTCCGACGACAACCTGAAGGAAGCCGTCCGCCGCATCGACGCTTACATCCGCAAGGCGTATCCTGATATGAAGTAAGCGTTAAAACAAAAGCATATGCTCTGAAGAACAGCTCGATCGGAAGAGACGTGTCCCCAGACACTCTTTGCAGGCAGGGCATGTTTTGATAAGCAGGACGTGTCCTGCCTGCGCTTAAGAATTCAGCTCGTCCACTTGCAAAGCAATTCCGGGTGGGCTGTCAATAGGAAACACAGAGAGGAATCAATAGTATGTCAAAAAAGATTCTAGTAATCAATCCGGGCTCTACATCTACAAAAATCGCGGTTTTTGATGACGAGAAAGAATTGTTCGAGGATACGCTTCGCCACAGCGCCGAGGATCTTTCTCCGTATCACACCATTGCAGAACAGACGCCATTCCGCACACAGCTGATCCTTGATGTACTGGAAGAAAGAGGCTTTGACGGAAGAACGCTGGATGCGATCTCCTGCAGAGGCGGAGTGCTGAGACCGATCCCCAGTGGAACCTATATCGTCAACGGCAATATGGTCCAGGACTGCTTTGAGGGTGTACGCGGACAGCATGCAAGCAGTCTGGGCGCGCTGGTAAGCGACCACCTGGCAAAAATCTGGAATGTACCTGCATATACGGTTGATCCTACCGTGGTAGATGAATTGGACCCCGTTGCCCGGTACACAGGGCATCCAAACTTTGTCCGCCAAAGCAAGTTCCATTGTCTGAACCAGAAGGCTGTTGCCCGCCGTTACGCCAAG
>CAVHKA010000115.1:5232-6459 GCA_963636325.1 Agathobacter sp.
GGAAAATGGTGTGCGCTATGAGGAACTGAATCTGATCGTTTGCCATATGGGCGGCGGAAATTCTGTGGGCGCACACCGCAAAGGGCGCGTGGTCGACGTTGAGAACGCATTGGACGGAGAAGGCCCGTTTTCCGCAGAACGCTCTGGCGGACTTCCTATCGGAGACGTGATCCGTTACTGCTTCAGCGGCAAGTATTCCGAGAAAGAAATATATAGCATGGTCGTGGGCAAGGGCGGACTGGTAGCCTATACCGGTTCCAATGATATGCGCCTCCTGACGGAGCGTGCCAATGCGGGCGATTCGAAGATACAAGAACTGTTAGATGCCTATTACTTCCAAGTGGCCAAAGAGATTGCCTGCAAGAGCATCGCTCTGAAGGGCGAGGTCGACCAGATCATTCTGACCGGCGGCGTTGCCTACGGCAAGGAGGCCGTAACAGCCATCACTGAGCTGGTGGACTGGATCGCGCCTGTAACAGTCTATCCGGGTGAGATGGAAATGCTTGCGCTTGCCCAAGGCGCGCTGCGCGTCCTGACCGAGGAAGAGAACGCCCTGGAATATTAAAGCTGAGCAGCAGCGTGCCCTTGCGCAAGATCAGCGCAGAGAAAATCAGCGGCTATAAGAACAGGAGAACAGAAAAATGACGACGCACAAGAAAATACAGTTTTCTCTGGAGGAGCATGTAGCAAAAATCGTATTGGCTGCGCCACCGGTAAACTGCGTTGGGGACGATCTGTTATGTGATTTGGAGTGCCTGTTGGAGACGCTTCAAGGCGCGGATATCCGCGCGGTGGTAATTGCCAGCGCCTTTCCTGAAATATTTTGCGCAGGTGCGGATATACACAAATTTCCAAATTGGGATGAGGCAATGGGCACCCGGATGAGCGCACGGGGAAATCTCCTGTTTGATCGTATTGCCGCCCTGCCTGTACCGGTGATCTGCGCCATCAACGGTGGAGCATACGGCGGCGGGGTGGAACTGGCGTTGGCTTGTGATATCCGCGTGGCAGATCGCAGCGCGCGTCTGGCGCTGCCTGAAAGCGGATTAGGGATCATACCGGCGTATGGCGCTGCCCGTCGGCTTCCAAAGCTGATAGGACGCGGACGGGCAGGGCTTATGCTGTATGCCGGAAAAGTCGTGACGGGGAAGACGGCGGTGGACTGGGGGCTGTGCGATGAGCTGGCAGACGACGGGAAAGCCGTGGAGCGCGCAATGGATATTGCGA
>CAVHKA010000116.1:0-6404 GCA_963636325.1 Agathobacter sp.
ATGGCTGGCGATACCTGGGATGATATCTCCATCGCCCAGCGTACCGGCGACAAGGGCACCGACGTGTATTTCTCCGCGTTCTTTGATGCCGACGATACCACCAACGAAGCCGGTAAGGCCTTTGTTGAGGGCTTCAAGGCCTGGGTCGCCGAGGACAACACCCGTATCGAGAACAACGGCGGCACCGCCGAGGCTATCTCCAGCGTGACCCCCTGCGGCTATGACGCTTACATGGCTGCCGTCAACGCAATCGAGACTGCCAACTCCACCGAGGGCCCCGCCATCCGTGACGCCTTGGCTTCCCTGAACGTGCCCGGCCTGATCACCGGCGACCTGTCCTTCGATGAGAACGGCGACGCTGTCAAGACCTACGCCGTTATCAAGACCATCAAGGATGGCCAGATCGTGTACTTCAGCACCTACAACGGCTAAGTCATCGATCCTTCGCGCAGAGAATCACTATTGCATCCATCGTGAGGGGAGCCAGCGCTCCCCTCACGATGCAACTTTGATGACTCTTGCGTTTTGAGAAGCCGCGAGGCTTCTCCGGTTTCTGAAAGCGCAAGATTCATAATGAGGGAGGTTTCCTTACTTATGCATGACGCAGCGTATTATATCCAGCTGCTGCTCTCCGGCGTCACGGTGGGCAGCCTGTATGCGTTGATCGCCATCGGCTACACCATGGTGTACGGCATCCTGCGGCTGATCAACTTTGCCCACGGCGACATTTTCATGATGGCGGGCTTCTTTATGGTCTATATCTCCGCCACCTGCTCGCTGGCTATCTCCATTCCTCTGGTGCTGATCCTGACGGTCATTCTGGGCGTTCTGATCGAGAAGGCGGCCTATAAGCCCCTGCGTACCGCGCCCCGTATGTCGGTCATGATCTCGGCCATCGGCGTCAGCTACCTGCTGCAGAACCTGGCCACCTACATCACCGGCGGTATCGCCCGCGCCTATCCCGACATCCCCTTCCTGACCAAGGTGATACAGATGGGCAGTCTGAGCGTCAAGCGCATCACCATCATCACCCCCATCCTGACCATCGTACTGGTGGTGGCGCTGGTGCTGCTGATCAACCATACCAAGATCGGTATGGCCATGCGGGCCGTTTCCCGCGATTTCGAGACGTCCCAGCTGATGGGCATCAAGATCAACTCCGTGATCTCCATGACCTTCGTGATCGGCTCCTTCCTGGCCGGTGTGGCCTCCATCCTGTACTTCGCCAACTATGGCCAGGTCAGCCCCATGATCGGCGCTATGCCCGGTCTGAAGGCCTTCGTGGCGGCGGTGTTCGGCGGTATCGGCTCCATCCCCGGCGCGGTCATCGGCGCGTTCATCATCGGTATCTGCGAGTCCTTTATCAAGTCCAACGAAAACATTGCGGTGTTCAGTAACGCGTTCACCTTTGCGCTGCTGATCATCATCCTGCTGTGCAAGCCCAACGGCCTGTTCGGTGAAAAACTGACGGAGAAGGTGTGAGATATGAAGAACAATAAGAAAAGAAATCTGTTGCTGTCTTTGATCCTCGCCGCCGTCTGCATCGTGTTCCTGCTGTATGTGGATAAGTTCCAGCACTATTCCATGCTGGCGTCGGTGCTGAAAAAAGGCGCCATTTACTCTCTGGTGGCGGTGTCCCTGAACCTGCTGAACGGCTTCACCGGCCTGTTCTCCCTGGGTCAGGCGGGCTTCATGATGATCGGCGCGTATACCTACGCCATCCTGACCATCCCGGTGGAATCCCGCGCCGCGGTGTACCAGTACTTTGACGGCGGTATCGTCCAGTTCTGCCTGCCCATGATCGTGGCACTGATCCTGGCGGGCGTCGTCCCCATGATCTTCGCGTGGCTGATCGGCCTGCCGGTCCTGAAGCTGAAGTCCGACTATCTGGCCATCGCCACCCTGGGCTTTGCCGAGATCATGCGCGCCATCATCCAGTGGAAGCAGGTGGGCCCCCTCACCAACGCCTCCAACCTGCTGAAGAAGTTCGCCAACTTTGACAGCGTGCTGTTCCCCTTTATCATTTCCGCCATCTGCATCGGCATCATCGTGCTGATCATCAACTCCACCTACGGCCGCGCCTTCAAGGCCATCCGTGACGACGAGATCGCCGCCGAGGCCATGGGCATCAACCTGGCCAAGCACAAGATGCAGGCCTTCCTGATCAGCTCCTTCTTCGCCGGCGTGGGCGGCGCGCTGCTGGCCATGTTCCAGTCCAGCGTACAGGCCAATACCTTTACCTCCACCATGACCTATGAGATCCTGCTGATCGTGGTCATCGGCGGTATCGGCTCCGTCACCGGCTCCATTCTGGGCTCGTTCCTCTACATCGCCTGCTCCGAGTGGTGGCTGCGCTTTCTGGACGACCCCATGCCCTACATCGGCGTCAGCGTCCCCTTCATGCGGGGCGGCTTCCGTATGCTGGTGTTCTCCGTGGTCATTATGATCGTGGTGCTGTTCTTCCGCAAGGGCATCATGGGTGACCGGGAGTTCTCGTGGGATGGGATCATCAACTTCTTCGGAAAGCTCTTCAGGAAAAAGGATAAGCCCGCAAAGGAGGTGGCGTCCAAATGAGCGAAGTAAAAAACGTGCTGCATGTGGAAAACGCCACCATGCAGTTCGGCGGCGTGGTGGCCGTCGATAACCTGAATCTGGACGTCAACGAGGGCGAGATCGTGGCCCTGATCGGCCCCAACGGCGCCGGTAAGACCACCGCCTTCAACGTGATCACCGGTGTGTACGCGCCCACCAACGGCCGCGTGACCTTCAACGGCGAGTGCATCGTCCGCAACCACCCCACCGGCAAAATGAAGAAAACCTACAAGGGCGAGCATCCCACCATGTACACCGCCCACTTCGCCCCGGAGGAGCCTCTGGAGGGCGAAGCGCTGAAGGCGTGGAAGCAGGCGCAGAAGGAGAGGGACGAATACGCTTTTTCCGACCACATTCTGGCTCCCACGCCCGATAAGATCACGGTGCGCGGCATGGCCCGTACCTTCCAGAACATCCGCCTGTGGAAGACCCAGACGGTGTTTGACAACGTGCTGATCGCCAAGCACATGCGCCGCACCAGCAACCTGTTTACCGCCGCCCTCCACCTGAACGGCAAGGAGGAGGCCAAACAGCGCGCCGAGGTGCTGGAGCTGCTGAAGATCGTGGGACTGGAGGACGTGAAGGACGAACTAGCCACCAGCCTGCCCTACGGCAAGCAGCGCCGCCTGGAGATCGCCCGCGCCCTGGCCACCGAGCCGCAGCTGCTGCTGCTGGATGAGCCCGCCGCCGGTATGAACCCCCAGGAGACGCTGGAGCTGGCCCAGTTCATCCGCGAGATCCGCACCAACTTCCACAAGACGATCCTGCTGATCGAGCACCACATGGATCTGGTCATGGATATTGCTGACCGTATCTATGTGCTGGACTTCGGCCAGCTGATCGCGCAGGGTACGCCTGACGAGATCCAAAACAACGAGCGCGTCATCGACGCATACTTGGGGGTGGCAGACGATGCTGAAGATTGAGAACTTACATGTGTCCTACGGCGGCATCAAGGCCCTGCGGGGCATCAGCCTTGAGGTGCCTGACGGCAAGATCGTCACCCTGATCGGCGCCAACGGCGCCGGTAAGTCCACCACGCTGCGCACCATTTCCGGCCTTGTCAAGGCCGACAGCGGCTCCATCACCTATGATGGCAAGGAGCTGCTGGGCAAGCCCATCAACAAGGTCCTGGAGGCCGGTATCGCCCAGTCTCCCGAAGGCCGCCGCGTGTTCCCCAACCTGACGGTGTTGGAAAATCTGAAGGTTGGCGCGTACCTGCGCAATGATAAGGACGGCATCGAGAAGGACATCAAGTGGGTCTATGAGCTGTTCCCCCGTCTGGAGGAGCGTCACTGGCAGCTGGCGGGCACCCTGTCCGGCGGCGAGCAGCAGATGCTGGCCGTGGGCCGCGCCCTGATGAGCCGCCCCAAGCTGCTGATGCTGGATGAGCCTTCCCTTGGTCTGGCGCCGCTGGTGGTGCAGGGCATCTTCGATATCATCCGCACCGTGAATGAGCAGGGTGTTACCGTGCTGCTGATCGAGCAGAACGCCAACATGGCCCTGAAGATCGCGGATTACGCCTACGTTCTGGAAACCGGCAACATCACCAAGTCCGGCACCGGCGCGGAGCTGCTGGCCGACGAGTCCATCAAGGAAGCCTATCTGGGTAAGAAGAAAAACTGACGCATTACCGCAAGAAAGCCGGCCTTATGACCGGCTTTCTTTTTCTCTCTATGTAGTTACGCTGCTTCCAGCTGATGCTCCAACCGGTACATGATGCAGCCATGATGGTCGATGCGGGTGTTCAGCGCCAGCAGCTGCGGCGAGATCCGTCTGCCGCTGTCACGCATCAGCTTCTGCCCTTGCTGCCGGTAGTGCTGGATACGGCTCCGGTGAAATTCCAGCCGCAGAAGGGACATTGTACGCATCAGATAATTCATTGCGACCTCCTTTCGCCGCAAATGGCGGCGTGACAATGTGTAGGGGTTTGTCCATCCCTGATGATGTGGCCCATTCTATCACAGTGCCTATGTCGAATTGCGTCTTATCTTGTGTAACGGCATCAAATTTGTTTACATTGTGCAAAATGTTGCGTTTTCCCATCAATTCACCACATAGTTTTGTCTTTTTATGCCAATATGCTGTTAAGAAGAAAAAGATTTCTTTTCCGCACAGCTTTCCTTTTCCGGCAAAATATGATAAGATAGCCGCATCTGATTTGTCCGCGGGAGGTATGCGTTTATGGTCTGGTTCGTGGTGGCTGCCGCCAGTCTGGTGGCCGGGATCATCCAATCCGTGACCGGCTTCGGTTCGGTAGTCTTTCTGATGATGGTGCTGCCGTTTTACTTTGATATGATCGACGCGCCGGCGTTGGCCATCGTCATCAACCAGTTGTTCTGCATGGCGTTGTGCTGGAAATACCGCAGGCACATCCAATGGCGCGTGGCGCTGCCGCCCACCATCGCTTTCGGCCTTGCCAACCTGCTGACCATGCCGTTCGTCAGCGGCCTTGATCTGAGCGTTCTGGTGCTGGTATTTGCGGTCTTTCTGATGCTGCTGGCGCTGTATTTCCTGGTGGTCGCCCGTCGGATCAGGGTAACGCCCAAACCCGCCTCAGGCGTCATCTGTGGGGCGCTGTGCGGTATCAGCGCCGGGTTGTTCGCCATCGGCGGACCGCCCATGGCGGTGTATTTCGTGGCCGCCACGGAGGATCACCTCAGCTATCTGGCCTGTATGCAGCTGCTGTTTACCGTCACCGGCGTCACCGGCATCGTAGGCCGTCTTTGCAGCGGCCTGCTGCATGCTTCCATCCTGCCCTACGCGGCCATAGGCGCGGTCTGCATCATGCTGGGTGCCGTTGTGGGCGGCAGGATCGCCAGTCGTCTCAACGCCGAGATCATGCGGAACGTGGTCTATGTGTTTGTGGGGATCTCCGGCCTGATCCTGCTGCTGCAGCAAATACTTTGAACGTGCCGCTGGCACGTTGCTCCCAGTCTCAACACCTTTCAGGCGTGTGAATGGGTATTGCCCTACCGACCCTCAACTGCGTATCGATGGCTGGTGGATTCTCCCTCGTCCTCGTCGTGTCAGCCAATGCCCGCCTCCATTCGGGACCGGCCATTGGGACACTTCCTTGAAAGCGGCTTGCTGCATCCGCCACAGGCGGCGCTGCGCCGCTTTCCCTCTCGCTAACGTGACAGTCCACCGGACTGTCACTCCCAATCTCGCGCTTTGATAAAGCGGCGAGATTGGAGTTCGTTTCGACCCTTAACTGACGCTGATAAAAATATCACCATCCAATTCGGTAGTATCCTATCACCCCTCGCTGCACACTGACGGCTGGTGACGCCTCCCTCGGCTCCCTTCTCACTTACGCAACGTGCCACCGGCACGTTGCTCCCAGCTTCAACACCTTTCAGGTGTGTGAAGCTGGAGTTCGTTTCGAGCCTACAACTGCTTCTGATAAGAAAAATAACCACCCAACAGGGTGGTTATTTTTCTTGGCAGGGGCAGAAAGGCTCGAACTCTCGACACGCGGTTTTGGAGACCGCTGCTCTACCAACTGAGCTATACCCCTGTATGAAACAGCTTGCGCTGTAATTGTAAAGTGGTGGGCCTTCGGGGACTCGAACCCGGGACCGGACGGTTATGAGCCGTCTGCTCTAACCAACTGAGCTAAAGGCCCAAGTCTACGCTGGCTTTCTGAGTAAAAGAAATGAGCCGCCACCTTTTCGGATGGCGGCTCACCCTTCGTGGCTCCCCCTGTTGGGCTCGAACCAACAACCCTTCGGTTAACAGCCGAATGCTCTACCATTGAGCTAAGGAGGAGTGTTGGCGCTACCTATCTTCCCGGGCCGTCTCCAGCCAAG